>NZ_CP053348.1:1017000-1356000 GCF_013394595.1 Winogradskyella forsetii | reverse complement strand
CTATTTTATTTAAAATAAGGGGTCAGAACCCATGACCCTTTTCAGATTTAACTTATTGATTATAAATAATTAAACGTGACACAAAAATTTCATTTGGGACAAATTATTTTAAAATTTGTTTTTTTTAAAAGTGAAATAAAAGAAATCTCTGACTTTAGGAATGTATAAATTCCCATTAAAGAGGATACTATTGCTATGAGATTTTCGAAATTCATACTGAAAAACAATAACTATTTACGATGTCTTTTATTAACCAATTTCTTTCTAATTGATTCAATTTTATTAATCTCTTCTGGATTAAGATTAAGAGAGCTATTTAAAATTTGATAATTATATTTAAATAGTACATCCTTAATATCTTGTTTACCTTTAAAGTCCTTTTTATATGAATTAAAATCATTGTGAACAGCCATTGGTATAGGCAGCACCCTAAACTCATTTGGTGTAAGCTCTAAAACACCACCACCATAATAACGTCCTTCCAATTCAGCAAAAGCGAGCGTTAATGAGTTATAGAATGAGAATATAAAATCATTTAAATTAAAATCATCTTTAATAGTAACATTATAAGCGCTATCGGTTACAAAAACATTTGCCTCATTCTTCAATAATTTAGGATATTCATGAGCTCTCTTAAAGAAAAATGCCTTTGATTGTTTTGCAATATTTGGCACTTGGTACCAATTGGTGCGTTGCTTACATTTGAATCTCTCTTGAAGCTTTTCTTCTTCTCCTAAAGCTATATAATCCTGTACATTCGAAGGAATGTTTTGAATATCTAAATCGTTAAAATCTAATAAAAATGCAGGCTTATTATTCTTTATTAATTTTGAATAATCATGTTTATTAAAAGTAACAGATCCATTTACAAAGAATCCTTTTTGCACGATAGGCTTTGCATACTCTTCTAATTCGTAATTATTTAAAGTTTCCTTATCAACAATAAAATAGTTATTTGCTGCTGTTACAATACCTGCTTTATTATCTACATAATCGGAAACTAGATTTAAGTCTTTTTTTATATTCTCAAGAAATGTATGCTCTTCCGGTGTTATAAAATGGTGAGTCCACTTTTTATTGGATTCAGATACACTTTCATTACTATATAATCTGAAACTTCTATTTTGAAGCTCTTCCATAGACTTTATAGTTGTGTAAAATGTACCTGGTACTTTATGTTTTTTATAACCGATTAACAATACTGTATCTTGACCTTTACATTCTAAAAATTGAAGCTCATCAAACATAAAAATCTCAATACGCTCAAAAGATTTTTTAAGCAAGTTGCGAATTTCTTCAGTGAACTTAACTTGTAACAACTCTAGAGGAAGCACAAAAGCCAATAGCCCATCCGACTGTAATTTAGATATACCACTAATTAAAAATGATGTCCAAATATTATTAATTTTTCTATCTGAAAGATTTTGTTCTAAATGAATCTCTTTTGCTAGTTTCTTTTGCTCGTCAGTAAGATAATTACTTTTTACATAAGGCGGATTTCCTAGTATGGCTGAAAATTTCTTTTTGCTATCAGAATGAAAATTAAGGTAATCCTTATTTAAAGCGGTTACTTTTATAGACTTATTCTTGTTCTTTTTTACTGCTTTTTTTAATTCCGTATTTTCTCTTTCTACAATCGTTAAATTGATTTTATTAAAATTATTTAATGCTTCAATTTCATTTATAGCCTGTACAAAATTACCATCACCAACACTTGGTTCAAGCACAGTAATATTAGGCTTCTCTATTTGAGACAAGCAGTAATCAGCAATAAATTTTGCTAAATGAAGTGGTGTGTAATATGAACCTATTTCTTTTTTTTTCATTGTTCAACTTCTAGGTATTTTAAATATTCCAAAAACTCTACTGCTAATTCTCCCTGCAACATTAATAACTCCTTTTTATCCTCTCCTTCCTTCATATCAGAAATCATTTCACTAATCAAGCTCATTTTTTGCCTTAAAAAATCTAACATATAAATTACAGAATATCTTTTTAAATATAGCTTCATTTTAGAAAACATATAATTTGCTTTCACAGATTGAGTCATTGGAAAAATATTGCCAACTCTATCTCTATAAAAATGATGGTTATAATCGTCTTCACATGGATCTAAATAATCAGAGTCATCATCTCCCTTTGCTATATTAACATAAGAGCAAGAATACACTAAATTTGCATACTCTGTTTCTAAATGAGGGTGAATCGATTTTGGTTTAAAATGATCAATATGGAAACTATTTGAACCTCCAAACCAAAGTTGACTACAATCAGTATATCCACATCTACCATTAAAATCTTCCTTTAAATAAGGCTTATACTTTCTATAATTGGTATAATTTTTTCCAGAATATGTTCGAATAGGCGCTTTGCTTCTAAAATTAATTTTCTCCATCCAAATTCTTCTTATTTATTGCTTCAATTATCTTATCTGCCTTATTAAGTAATTCCTTTAGTCTCTCTGAATTTGTAGTAGCCTTTAAATCTACTGGAATTTTAGACTGTTTATCTAAAGATTTTTCAATTAAAGAGTCTAGCTCTAAAAATTCTTGTTCCTCTGAATTAGTAAGAGGGTTATTTTTCCTTTTTTCAGTAAGTTCAAGAATTCTTAATTCAGCAGATTCTATTTTAGCCTTATACTTTTTAATTTGCAAAATTACTTTATCAAAAAACTTCGAAGTTTCTTGCACATCTACTTTTTCATAAACAATATTAACATCGAAACCTTGGTCCACCGCATCATCTTCAAATGAAGTCAAAATAAACACAGGAAAGTCATCTCTTATGTTTAGAACCTCTTTTATCAAGTCAGAACCATTATAGTGAACTGTTGGGTCTTCCTCTGATAATCTAAAGTCTGCGACAACAGCATCTACAAAATTTTCAAAAATCATTGATACTGTATCATTTATATTAGCCTTTGGTTTTATTGCTACAACCTCAAACTTTTCATTAGCTCTTAATAATACACTTCTTTTAAAGGATCTAATATCAGAATCCATTTCGTCTATATATGCTACTTTGTAACTCATTTTATGCTGGAAGTTTTATATTAATTTGAAAACCCGGTCTGACCTTTGACAACCTAATAGATCCATTATACTCATCTATTACAGATTTTATAATCCACATACCCAAACCTGTTCCAATTTGTTCTCCTGTATGTTCATCCCTTTTTGTGCTTACAAATGGTAAAAATATTTTGTTAGGATCTACTATTTCCTTTTCTAAACCAGGACCCGAATCTTCATAAACAACACTTATACCTGTTTTTATATCGTATTCAAACCTAAATTCAATCTTTCGTGTATCAGTTGCATCAGACCTATTGAACGCATCTACTGAATTAGCAATCAGATTATTAAAAATACTATCTAAATCAATCTCGTGTCCTTTAAAAAAGACCTCTGAAAACACTCCTCTTTTTATTGAAAACTCTATTTTCTTTTTTTGTAATATGGAATTCCATAACCTTTCGAACTTTATAAGATAATCAACAAGATCTATATTTTTTCTAGTTCGTTTATCTTTCTTTACTGCTCCTAAAGAGAAGTCCAACCAATGTTTAAGTTTTTTATCTTGTTCTTGAATGTCATTTATTAAAATTATAGGATTAAGCTCTTCTGGTAATTCATCAATCTTATTTTTATCAATTAAACCTGATAATATCAATTTCAAATCAGAGGTTCTTGGCAACAAACTGTCACTCATATTTTTTAACTCGTGTGCAAAAGAAGTAACTATCATACCTGCACTAGCAAGTACTCGAAGCAACTTTTGCTCATCTTTTAAATCTTCATTTTCTTCCTCAAAGGCAAGAACACCTTTTACCAAAGTATCTGTATCCTCTTCATTTGGGTCATCCGAAGGTTTACCTGACTGTTTCTCTTTAGCTTTATTTTTGGCCTCTTCTTTCGCCTGCTCCCTTTTATTATTTTCATCATAAATCTTCTTCAAGGTCATCATGACTTGATTACGATCATTTTCAAAAACATTAATAATCTCAATTAGTATATTTTTAAAAAGAGCAAAAGCGTCATTTTCTTGAATACCTTCTCTACTTGATTTATCCTCAAAGGAAACATTGTGAATACGAGAAATATTAACAATACCATATGTTTGTTGAGGTCTAACTTTATAGCCTGGACGAGTTACAGTTGGATTTTGTAATGCTCTTTTTCCTAAATCTAACCAATCAAAAGAATTACTTCTAACTTCTCCATAAGGTCTCACTCTAAAATAGTCGCGAAATAGTTTTATTCCTCCAAATTCATTCAACCATTTAACTCTATCTCTATAATTAACACTTTTATATGGGTATTTTTGAATTTCATCTTTTTCTTGACCACCACCTCTCTTCATAAAATAGAACTCAAAATCAAACGAACCTATCTTTGCTATATTATTATCAACATCATTAAAACCTGGTAAAAGACCTTTCAAAGTTGTATTATGTTCAAAATAACCTTGATGAAATATTTCTTTACCATATATTTCTGGTGAATTTTCTACTATTTCTGAATTAAAAAAACCAATCATATCTAATTCATCGAAATTTAATTCATTTCTATATATTTTTATATTAACATTTCCCTCTTCATCATTTGTTGATACAATCTTATAATCATAATCATCACAAACAGTTGAATCAACTTTTCCATACCCAATAGGGTTTAAGGAAGAAAATAAATGAATATCGAATTTTGACACAATTTTAGGTGGCACTAATAATTCTAAATTAGAATAAAGTATCGCAATAGCTTTTTGATGCCAGTCATCTCGTAATTCACTAATTCTAATTATCGTACCCTTATCCTCCGTCCATTCTTCAAAAATAGAATCATCAATACCATAGCTAGTTAAAATATCTTTAGCTAAATGAATAATACTCTCATCTTCAATTGTATTTAAATCAGCTTTTATATCTGAAATAACAGCAGATTTTTGATTGAATTTCTCCCAATCTACAGACCATTTGATAACTTTTTCATTATCTATTGGTTTTGTAAACATATCACATTTAGACCCCAGTCTATCTATCGCAAATCTTCCAATCCCTTTAGCTCCGGTCTTAACTCTTGAGTCAGTAGAAAAAGGGTCTTCTAGCTTATCGTCAGTACCAATAATCATCCAATGGCTTCTTATCTTTTCTTCTGTCATTCCAATACCCCCGTCAATAATAAAAATTTGATCATCAATAGGGTCAACTACCACAATTCCAATTATTGAATCAGCATCATATGAGTTTTTAATCAATTCAATAATTGCACCACCCGCATTAGCAAAGTTTTCTTGACCTATTAATCTTGCAGTTCGAGCAGATACAGTAAATGGTACTTCTGCCATATTATTTAGTAGGTATTAATAATTCTCTAATATCAACATCTAACACATTTGCTACTTCTAATAACGTTTCAAGAGATGGTTGACTTTCATTAGTACACCAATTAGAAATAGTAGACTCACTTTTACCAAGCTCTTTTGCAAGCCACTTGTTTTTTATTCCATTTTCTACCAAAACTACTTTAATACGATTTATACTCATATTGACACAATTTATTAGTGTATTAGACAAATATATTGAGTTAATACCGAATAACAATGCACGTCTAAACTTCTTTTACACCCTCTTATCAACACTTTCCTTATCAAAAGCTATCAAATTAAACAATTGACGCATTCTAGAACGTACACGATTACCATATCTTTCTTCCAATTCTTGTGCGTTTAGATTGGTAGTTGCATGTGTTCTAATACCGTGTTTAAAAAATAAATCGTAACGTGATAACAAAATTTCTCCCATAACGTTGCAGTCTTTACCAAAATGTCTTCCGGTTGTTTCAACACCTAAATCATCAAAGCAGTAAAAACTACTATTGCCATATTCTTCAATGGTTTTAAAACCAATATTGTTAAATGCAAAAGTTATGTTTCTTGCAGGAATGATTTCATAGGGTTTGTGATGAGGCACAATGTTACGAAGTAATTTCATTAAACTTGTTTTTCCGCATCCTACAGGCCCTGATAATAAAATGCCCTTGTTTGGGTCTAGTTCTAATTTTTTGCATGCTTCAAAATCCCTAATAAAATAAATACACAGCTTGTATAGTACTACCTCATCTTCTTCATAAATCTTGAAGTTTTTACCAAACAGTAATTTCCCTTTTGCGTCTAGGTATATTAGAATTTTATTGAAATCATATGAAATATTATTATCATTTAGTTCGCCTAATTGGTATTGAACTCCTTTTTCTATTATAATGTGTGGTTTTATGTTGTTCATCTGATGCTTATTAAGATTGCTTCATTGGGTTCGCAATGACAGTTAGAGTGGTTCGTTGTAGTTTTTGTTTTTACTAGTCTTTAGGTTGTCTTGATTTTGGCTAACTGATTTTTGAGTTTCTTTACTTTTTATTTCTTCAGCTTTTAGCATCCAATTTTTGGCTGTTGCTTGCCAATTGACAATTTTTGTTTTCCCTCCAACTTTCCAACCGATTCCTTGATAATGATTATAGAATTTTTGTGCTTCAATTTTTGACCAGTTTTCTTTTTTGAAAAAATCGATGACCTCTTTTTCATTTTTTGGCTGGTCAAGTTTATTAATGTTTTTATTTGTTTGTATATGTTTATTAATAGATACCAATGCTTGTCCATTTTTAGGATTGTATGAGTCCACTACTTGTTTAGAGCTTGTCTCGAAATTGAACATCTTAATTTTACTTCCTTTAAATGGATTGTGTGACGGGTAATAGATGATATATTTCCAATGATTTAATTCTTTAATGCATTTATGATATGTTGACTTAGAACCAATTTTTGAAAAACCCATAATCTCTTCACGATTGATATAGAATTCCTCCATAAACCGATTACTATTCCAAATTTGAAATAGTGCTACATACAAACTTATATGTGTTGGGTTTAATCGACTATCTTTTGAGAATTGAATGAATACACCTTTTAGGTGTTTTATGTAGTTGACATTTTGCATATGGAAAGATTCCCACTCTCGTGAGAACTAGAATTTATTATGAATTCTATTGTCTTCCATTACTTTTTGAATTTCTTCATAATCATAATAGATTACGCCACCAACTTTGGTATATGGTAAAGTTCCGTTAATACGAAGATTTTGTAATGTTCCTGGTGAGATACTTAAAAGGTCTCTAACTTCTAGTGACTTTAGCCACTTTTTAGGTGTAAAACCTGATTGATGGTTAATGATTTCTTTGATATCTTCTAATAATTCATGTTTAAATTCTCGAAGATCTTCAGTAGTAATGATTGTTGCTGCCATAATAAAAGATTTTAGTTTAAAATAGCTACCGCCTTGAATTTACATTCGCAGCAGTAGCTATTAATGTGATTTGACTTTCGTTTGGCAAATATGAAAGAATTTGATAATCTTTATTCACAACGGGGATTGTGTTGTGAAGGATTTTTAGTAATCGGCATCATCCATTCTTTTTAAAAGAATCTTTTTTAAGGAATTTATGAATTTTGTCCTGTTTGATTTTCTCATTCTTATCTCTAAAAATGTACGTCTGTACTGACCTAGATTAACATTAAATACGGACTCAAAGTATAAAGCGATGTCCTTTAAATCTACTGCACCATTATTAAACACCCCTTCAGAATGTAATGCATATAATAGCTCTATTAGAGAAACTTTTGAGCCAGTCCAGATTAAACCCGAGTTGGGTTTGTGTTGTGATTTTTGCCTATAACTATTATTTGTTTCTTGAAGCTTATTTTCAATAAATACTTCTAGTAAATCGTTTGCCTTAATTTTTGCTACTTTATAACTGTGAAGTGTTGCAAATGTTAAGTCTGATTCAAAATACAATGAATCCAAACTTAATTTAATGTCAAAGTTTCCCCGTACAAAATATTTATAATCAAGATAAGCACTTCCTGTTCTATAATATTTATAAAACTCTAGTTCATAATCAAAAAAACGTTTTAATTTTTGCAGCTCTTCTCTATAATATTTCTTTACAATTCTACGACCTCCACGAGGTTTTTTGGTTTCGATTTTATAAATTTTATTATAGTATATTAGTTTTGAAGTGAACTGTGGCTTTATTTCTTTAAAGAATTTAATTTCTTCCACTTGCGACTTAAACTTTCGTTTACTTATTTGATTCTTCAAGCTTTCAACAGCTGTAACAATAATTCCTATTGCCTTTTCACACTGTTCAATTGGGTCGTCTATTTCAAGGTTAATAAAATTGAGCTGTTCGTTTAAATTATTTATTTTGTTGGTAAAGTTCAATAAGTAGTGTTGTTTTATGAATAAAAAATGGTCTTTACAGACCATTCATTTAGAGGCAGTCTTTAAATTTATATTTAATTTTTATACTCTTCATCACTCACACTTTCAAGCCATTCCGTAGAGCCATCAATTCTACTTGTAATGGCAACTTGAATAAACTCACTATTCTCTGCTGCTCCGTGCCAATGTAGAATGTTGGCAGGACATTTTACAACATCTCCTTTTTGTAATATTTTTTTAGGACTCCCTTTTTCCTGATAATAACCTTTACCATCAATAGCTAAAATGATTTGGCCGTTTGGGTGCAAATGCCAATTTGTTCTTGCCCCAGGTTCAAAAGTGACATTTCCAACAGAATTTTTATTGATACTATCTGCGTAAACCATCATTGATAAATAAGCATTACCAATAAAATTATTATTCTCAATTAATTTCCCTTTTGGAAAAACCAAAGATTGTTGTTCTACAGTATTATTTGTTTGTTTTTGATTGCAAGAAAATAGGACAGCTCCAACCAATAATATGACTAAACTATTGTTAAAATTCATTTTTTAAGGTTTTAAAGATTTGCTTGATAAAATTTAACCAATTTATTTACTGCTTGTGATACATATTCAGGTTTCCAATACGTTTCGATATGTGTTGCACCATCAATTAAAAATAATTCTTTGGTTTTAGCATTAGTTGCTTTTGGAAAAGCGTCCAAAGTTAAGTATAATGTTTGTGCCTCACTACCTGCTATCATTAATAGTGGTTGATCTATGAGGTCAATATTGTCGGTAGCATCCCAAGACATTAAATCCATCAAACTGCTTGTGGTATAAAGAAAAGTTGAATTAGGATGTGTGTGGGTTCTAAAGTAATATTCATACCCTTGTTTATAAAAAAGTGTTGAAACTTTTGCTAATGCTTCATCTGTAATTCCATCGACACCAGAATACATAATCTCACCACCCGAAGTTTCTTGTTCTCTTGCTTCTGATGCTTGATTTAACCTTTCTTGAATAGTTGAAACTTGCGAATTCAAAAAGCCATTTTTTCGAACCACTCCAGTATTAAACAAACTCAAGGTTGCTACAGCTTTAAATCGTTTATCTGTTTGAACTGCCTTTAGTGTATAACCGCCGCCGCCACAAATACCTAAAGCACCGATACGGTTTGTATCAACTCCTGAATATTGTGAAATAAAATCAGCCATACCGTGAATATCTTCCGTACGGAATTGTGGTTTGTCTGTATGACGCGGTTCACCACCACTTGCACCTTGGTAGGATGCATCGGCTGTAATGGTTATGTAACCTGCTTTTGCCAATTTTTGTGCATATAGTCCAGCGGTCTGTTCTTTAATACCGCCATTAGGGTGTGCAATTGTTATTGCCGGATATTTTTTTGAAGCGTCATAATTTGCCGGCGTATAAACATTGGCAGCAATATCAATTCCGTTGAGTTTGTATATAACTGGATAGATATTTACTTTTCCTTTTACATTTTCTGTAATTGCTCCATCATAGACCAATGAAAATGGATTTTCCTCTGCTTTTTGATGGTATTGAGCACTTACTGAATTAATAGCGATTATTGACATTGTTATTGTGATTATTAATTTTTTCATTGCATTTATCATTTTTAGTTTTAATTTGGGTTACAGCAGTTTTGAGAATGTTAAGTTGGTCAATTTCCAATCATTACCATTTTTTTGATACACTTCTGTAACCATAAAACGATTGCTTACTTCGTTGTTGCCTACTACTGCTAATAGTGTTATTTCATTCCAAATAATGGCGGTATTGCCAAATATTTCTACAGAAACATTATGCACATCGGCTTTTTTATACCAAATACCACCACTTTTAATTACTTGTAACTCACGTTCTGTTCCCCAAGTGCCGCCCATATGAACAAATTTTGCTTTCTCGTGAAAAAGATTTGAAAGACTATCTACATTTTTATCTGCCATCCATTGCCACTTTGCCTTTGAGAGTGTTTTGATTTCTTCATCCATTGAAGTTTCACTATTTGAAGTTTTATCTAAACCTTTTTCAGTTAACCAATCAGCCATTAATTTTGCAATTTCCTTATTGTTTAAATCTGACATCGGGAAATGCGTATTGCCTTTAATTCCTATTTCTGGCAAATGAACCACTTTTGCATCGCCACCATATTTATTGATGGTTGCTACAAATAATTTAGCCATTGCTAAACGTGTACGCCAATTGTCTGTGCCATAAAATTCGGATGGTGTTTCAGGAATAAAATCGCCATAATAAATGATGATAGGAATTTTGGTGAGTTTTAAAAAGTCTGCTTTAGAAACACTAACTGCTTCTAATGTGCCTCCTGCACTTTCCATTGCTGAAGGCGCTTCACCTTCTGGAAACACAAAACCACTTCCGGGTTCATAAGATACAATCGCCTTAATATTTTCGTTTTTGATAGCTGTTGTCCAACCTTGGCCACCACTATGCGAATGGGTTACCAATATTCCATTCCCTATTTTATCAAACAAAGCCGAAACTGCATCAGTATTGACTTCAAAATCTATAGTACCCAAATCGGGACTGATTTGTCTATAAAATTGATTTAAGGTTTCAGGGCTTTTATCAAATTGTACGTTGGACATATAGTCATCACCCTTGGCAATACGGAACATACCTAACCAATACTGTTCGTTTGGTGTTGCTGGAATTGTAGTTTCCTGTGGGCTTCTTCCTCCTTGGCCTCTTCGTGGTTGGTCAATTAGATAAACAGGATAGTTTTTTCTTAAAAAAATCGTTTGGAAACCTTCGCGTCCATCAGCTGTAGTTTGCCAAGTTCTTACAGTTTGACCGTAACCGTGCCAAAACACTAATGGTAATTTACGAGCATCAGCAGGTATTTGATATTGTACCGTAGCGTGGTCAACGTGTAAAGTCTGTCCTTCAGTTTTAGGATTGTTGGGATTATATGTTCCTTCGGCTTCAACAACAGTACCGCCAACCGCAAAAACACCTTGTTTCTGAATGGTCAATAAACTTTTTTCATTAGTCTGTGCATTGGAAAAGCTGAATAACCCAAGAGCAAATAAGGATAATATAATTTGTTTCATTTTTTTAAATATTAAATTCATATGTCAAATTTCGGAATAATAATATGGTTATACTTATATGTATTACAGTTGCTTATACCAATGTTACAGATGTATCTATTCTAATTCTTTAATAATTTTTTTAGCAGATTTTATCTTCTTTCTTTTTAAATAAGGCTTTAATGTTTCAACCAAATGCTCCATTTGTTTTTTGGTAAATCCTTGAATAATGCAGATTTTTAAGTGTGAACGTAACATTGGCTTGACATTACCCAAAGCGATTAACGCCGAAACGGTTGTTAGTTCTCGTTGTTGGTAACTCAATACATCACGTTCAAATATATCAGCAAATAGATGTTCTTTTAAAAACTTATCGATTTCAGATGAAAACTGTTGGTATTGAGGCTGTGTTTCGGGTAAAGGGCTTTGCAATAATTCTTCTAAAACCTCTTTTCCTCGTTCGTACTTATCATTACTATCATCAATAGGTGATGCTTCTTTACCCTGAATATCCTTAATTCCATTGACCTTTCTTTCGTCTAATACTTCAATAAAGACTTTAAGACCACTAATACTTTTTGGAAATCCTGTATAAGCGTATAAATGCACCAATTCTTCCTTAATCTCGTTAATGGTCAAGCCATTGTCTAAACCTTGAGATAATCCTGTCTTTAAATTATCCCAATCACCTTTGGCGGTTAATGCTGCAATGGTAGCAATGCTCTGTTGTTGTTTATCGAGTGTCTGTGCTTTTAATTGAAAGCTGATACAGCTTATTAATAGTACAATTATTACTTCTTTGTATGATTTCATCCTGTCTGTTGTTTTAACTACTAAAAACCTATTTTTTGCAACCAATTTGTTACTTGCCTTTTTACTTCAATTAATTTTTCACTTTCCATTACAAATAAAATTCCATCTCGTTCAATGCCGCCTTTGGTAGAATAGCCTTCTAAAATGGTTGAATTGGTACAAAGCTTCTCAACAGTTTTAAAACTGCTTCCTACGCCATAACCTGCATTGGTATTAAATGGAATGACCTTTTTTCCGCTTAAGTCATTATTGGTTAAGAAACTTTTCATTGGTGGTGGCATCTGCATATCCCAAGTAGGGAAACCGAGAAATATGGTTCCATAGCTATCTAAATCGTTGATTTTGGTTTTCAATTCGGGTAAAAACCCTTCTTCATTTTCACGATCCACCTGTGCTACAATTTCTTTGTAGTTTTCCGGATAAGGGTTTACTAATTCTAACTCTACCAATTTACCACCTACTTGCTTTTGAATAATTTTTGCAACGGTTTCCGTATTTTTTGTTCTGGATAGATAAACAATTAGCATATCACCTTTTGGGGTTACTTGATTGTCTTTTTCTTGACCACAAGCTGAAAAACAAAGCATTTGAAATAGAGAAAAAAGGTATATAATCGGTTTTGAAAAATTCATCTTTATTTATTTACAAAATTTTTATAATTACCCGAATATCTATCGCCCACAATTTCAATCTCTTTTAAAGCAGTTTCTATTTGCTGTAAATCGTTAGAAGTTAGCTCAACCGAAGTACTTCCAATATTTTCTTCCAAACGATGTATTTTAGTTGTTCCCGGAATGGGTGCGATAAACGGTTTTTGTGACAACAACCACGATAAAGCAACTTGTGCAGGTGTTGCTTGTTTTTGTTTGGCTATCTGTTTTACCAATTCAACCAAGGCTTGATTTGCTTTTCGGTTTTCTTCTGAAAAACGCGGTACTGTATTTCTAAAATCATTATCCTTAAACTTGGTGGTTTCGTCAATAGCTCCGGTTAAAAACCCTTTTCCTAATGGGCTGAAAGGCACAAATCCAATTCCTAATTCTTCCAATAATGGAATAATTTCTTTTTCAGGTTCACGGTAAAACATCGAATATTCGCTTTGTAAAGCTGTAATGGGTTGCTCACTATGCGCTGTTCTTATGGTATCGGCTCCAGCTTCTGATAATCCCCAATGTTTTACTTTGCCTTCATTGATTAAATCTTTTATTGTTCCGGCAACGTCTTCAATAGGCACGTTTGGGTCAACTCGGTGTTGGTATAATAAATCGATATAATCTGTTTGTAAATATTGTAATGAGTTTTCAACGACTTGTCTGATTCTTTTAGGCGAACTATCTAATCCTTGAGTTGGGTCGCCATTTTTAAATCCAAATTTTGTTGCCAATACCACTTTTTCCCTAAAGGGCTTTACTGCCTTCCCCAATAAGGTTTCATTACCACCTTTGCTGTACGCTTCAGCCGTATCAAAAAATGTAATTCCTAAATCATAAGCTTTTCTTATTAATTCAACACCCGTTTTTTCATCTGTAGCAGTTCCGTAACCAAAAGTCAAGCCCATACAGCCAAATCCTAATTCGGATACTTCTAATCCTTCATTTCCTAATATTCTTTTCTTCATCATCTTATTTGTTATTGTTTTTGCGGTGCTTCAACTTTTGAAAATTGCAGTACAAATTCTGGTAATCTTGCGCCCACTATTTCTATATTTTTTAATTCATTATTGAACTGTTGCCATTCTTCTGTAGATAATTTAATAGCATCGGCGCCAATATTTTGTTTCATATGTGCCATATTGGTAGCTCCCGGAATTGGAACAACCCAAGGTTTTTGAGCCAACAACCAAGCCAATGAAATTTGAGCTGGTGTTGCTTCTTTTTCTTTGCCCCATTTTTGAAGCAATTTTACTAATGCCATATTTTTAGGCAAGTTTTCTGGGGAAAAACGAGATTCTGTCCCTCTAAAATCTCCTTGAGCAAACCTTGTGTTTGCATCAATTGCACCAGTTAAAAAACCGACACCCAATGGACTCCAAGGCACAAAACCAATTCCCAATTCTTCGCAAAGTGGAATAACATCGTCATCCGAACCGTGATAAAGTAAGGAATGTTCGTTTTGAATAGCTGTTATTGGGTGTTCCTTATGTGCTCGTCTTACAGTTTGAAGCCCTGGTTCTGAAAGTCCATAATGCAATACTTTTCCTTCTTGCATCAAATCTTTTATGGCGCCTACTACATCTTCAATGGGTACTTCTGGGTCAACACGGTGCTGGTACAATAAATCAATTCGGTCGGTTTGCAAACGTTTCAGCATTCCTTCCACCACTATTTTGATATGTTCGGGTTTACTGTTTAGCCCTGGTAATCGTTGACCCGTTTCTTGGTCAATGTTCCACCCGAACTTTGTAGCAATCACTATATCATCACGAAAATCTTTTATGCCTTCGCCTAAAATCCGTTCTACTTCAAAAGGGCCATAGGCCTCTGCTGCATCAAAAAAAGTTACTCCATCATCATAAGCTGTGCGGATGATATTGTGCATTTCTGAACGTAAAGGAATGGTGGTTTCATACCTTCGACTCATATTTTGAACGCCGAGACCTATACTTGACACCTCTAATGATTTTCCAAGTGTTCTACGACCTGAAAGTGGTGCTAATATATTCTTGTTTGTTTTACCATTTGATGGTTCGTTAGCACACGAAGCCAACAATGCAGAAGGGGCAAATGCAGTAGCGATTGAAGCCAATCCTGCTGTTTTTAGAATATCACGACGTTTCATAGTTATTGCTTTAAAGATTATTAATGTATTTTATATTCACTTAATGATTTTACCATTACGGGATTTCGGTGGTCAAAAAACAAGCTTTCATTGATATCTAAAGATTCTATGTTTTTCATATCTTCAGTAGAAAGTTCAAAATCAAAAATATTGAAGTTTTCCTCCATACGTTCCTTTCTAACAGACTTTGGAATTACAATGACACCACGTTGGGTTAGTGAACGAAGAATGACTTGTGCAGCTGTTTTATTGTATTTCTTACCAATACCAGTTAATACTTCATTTTGGAATATGTTGTTTTTTCCTTCTGCAAAAGGGGCCCAAGATTGTATTTGAACATTATTTTCTTGTAAGAACTTTTGCGTCTCTATTTGTTGATGAAAAGGATGTGTTTCTATTTGATTAATGGCAGGTGTAAAACCACTATTAACCATCAAATCCATTACACGGTCTGGATGAAAATTTGCTACACCTATAGCTTTAATTTTACCTGCTTTATACAATTCTTGCATTGCTCTCCAAGAGCCAAATACATCCCCATAAGGTTGATGAATTAGATATAAATCTAAATAATCAAGTTGTAGTTTATTCAGAGATTTTTCAAAAGCTTTCAACGTGTTTTCATAACCTGCATCTTGCACCCACAATTTAGTAGTGATAAATAACTCTTCTCTTGGAATACCACTTTTTTTGATGGCATTACCAACAGCTTCTTCATTCGCATATGAAGCTGCTGTATCTATCAGACGATAGCCACTTTCGATAGCATTTACTACAGCTTGTTCACATTCTTTTGCATCTGGAATTTGAAATACTCCAAATCCTAAAATTGGCATTTCAACGCCATTATTTAGTGTTATTGTTTTCATTTTTAATAAATTATTTTTTTTTATAGTATTTAAATACAAAAGTAGATACCTATACTTATGAACTGTTTACACCAATTACGGATTGACCTACCAATATTACTGATTAAGCTTATTAATAGAATTTTAATGATTCTTTTAACTAATTTTGAGACATAATTTTGAAGCTATGGAATACGATTTTAAAACCGTGAGTGACTATAATAAGTTTAACCAACAACAAACCTTTCATCCGTTGGTCAATGTGATTGATTTTTCACAAGCAGAAAAACGTACTGGATCTAAAATGTATTTTGATTTGTATTGTGTGTTTTTGAAAGATGTAAAATGTGGTGATATAAAATACGGAAAACAAACCTATGATTATCAAGAAGGCACCTTGGTATTTGTGTCTCCTGGACAAGTAGTGGACGTTATAAATAAAACGGATGAATACCAACCTATGGGACACGGATTGGCGTTTCACCCTGATTTATTATTAGGAACTCCTTTGGCTGGTTTGATGAATAACTATAGTTTTTTCCAATATCAATCTAGCGAAGCCTTACATATTTCGCAAAAAGAAAAGCAAATTGTAATGGATTGTTTTGCTAAAATCAATTTCGAATTACAACAGAATGTAGATAAGCACAGCAAAAAGTTGATTACTTCTAATATAGAACTGTTTTTAAATTACTGTGACCGTTTTTACGATCGTCAATTTATTACGCGTGAGCATATAAATTCTGATATTTTGTCAAGTTTTGAAATTCTATTGAATGATTATTTCTCTTCTAATAAATCAAAAGAAATTGGCTTCCCAATGGTACAGTATTTTGCAGAGCATTTAAATTTATCATCTAATTATTTTGGTGATTTAATCAAAAAAGAAACAGGTAAATCTGCACAGGATTATATTCAATCGAAAGTTATCAATGTGGCCAAAGAACGCATTTTTGATGATAGTAAATCTATCAGTGAAATAGCTTATGAATTGGGTTTTAGTTATCCGCAACATTTCACGCGTTTATTTAAACAGCAGGTTGGACAAACGCCAAGTGCTTTCAGGAATTTGAATTAATTAACATTTCTATTTACCTCCGTTTTATTCTTCTGTTTGGAAGAAAGAACATTTTTAAGAGCTGTAATATCATCACTTACTTTTCTCTCGATAACTTTTGCATAGATCTGTGTTGTAGCAATTTTAGTATGACCTAGCAGTTTAGAAACGGTTTCTATTGGGACACCGTTACTTAAAGTTATTGTTGTTGCGAATGTATGTCTTGCTATATGAAATGTTAGATTTTTTTTTATACTGCAGATATCTGCAATCTCTTTTAAATATGAATTTAGCTTTTGATTTGAAATATTAGGAAACAAAGTTTTAGTTTTCTTGGTTTTGATGTGACCGTTATACTTTTTAATTAATTCTTCAGCTATAGGTAATATTGGTATTTTTACTTTATTGTGTGTTTTTTGTCTGTTAGTGATTATCCATCTACCACCATCAATACCAATAGCGATATTATCTTCGTTAAGGTTCATGACATCTATATATGATAAGCCTGTATAACAACTAAACACAAATAAATCTTTTACGAGTTCCAATCTTTCAATCTCAAATTCTTTTTCGATAATGGTTTGCAGTTCATCTTCACTTAAAAACTCACGTTCATTCTTGATGTACGTTGGTTTGAATTTTATAAAAGGATCTTTATCTATCCATTCCATCTTATAGGCCAATGTTACCATTTTACGAAGTCTTTGAATATGCTTCATCACCGTGTTGTTTTCCATTTTCTTTTGATGGTCCTCTGGAACATATAAACGAAGGAATTTTTCAAAGTCAACTAAAAACCGAAATGTGATTTGAGATAAATAGATATCTTGTATTTTCTTTTTGGTCAGAAACAGTTTGATATACTTTTGAGTTGTGAAGTAATTCTTTAAAGTACCATAACTTAAAGATTCGCTCATTTGGGTGTTGTGGTAATCGACCAATGTTAGTAAAGAATATTCTTCGTTATCTTCTCCCAAAAACCTTGCTTTAATAGATTGAGCACAGATAAAGGTCTTTTCTTTTACAAGTTCGTCGTGAGCTTCGTAAATTCTATTTTTGACCTGGTCTAAATATCTGTTGAGTAATCGAGATTCTTGCTTATTTCCACGCGCTCTACCTTTGTTGGAATCCCATTCAGATAGGATTACTTTTCTTTGTAAACTGATATTTGCACGCTTACCGTTTACAGTAATTCTACCAAAAACTGAAACTTGATTGTTTTTTATGCGTGTAGCATTAACCCAAAATGACAGGGTAAAGGTGGTTTGTGATTGCATAGTTGTCGTCTTTTAGTTAAACATTTGTTCAAGACGAAAGTCAAATCAACTATTTCAATTACAGTATTTTAAGTATCAATTCGGTTCACACTTTTTGTGTTTTAAAACTGTGAACCGAATTGTGAACCGAATTAAACCATATTAATTCAATTCTTATGATAGCCCAAAAACCATAAAACCTTGTAAATCATACGATTTACAAGGTTTTAGTTTCTATTGGTATTCATTTTAGTCGGGGTGGCAGGATTCGAACCTGCGGCCTCCACGTCCCAAACGTGGCGCGATAACCGGGCTACGCTACACCCCGAATTTTGGTTTCCCGTTTTCGGACTGCAAATATATAGTTTTTCTTTAGAATCCAATAACATTTGTCTAACTTTAAAAACTAATCTCCTTATAAGATTTTTAAATATGAAATTAAGAAATATTTATATCAGTATAATTCTTACCAGTACTCTAGCCTGTGCTCAAGACAAGAATCCAATCAATACCCAAAACACCCATGAAATTGTAGTTCCCGAGATCAATATTCCTTGGGGATTTACTTTTCTACCAGATGATTCTATGCTCATTACTGAAAAATCAGGTGAGCTAATCCATTTTAAAGATGGGAAAAAAACGATTGTGTCAGGATTACCTGAGATCTATGTTCGTGGTCAAGGGGGCTTAATGGATGTTATTTTACATCCAGATTATATAACCAACAATTGGATCTATTTTTCTTATGCTTCTTCTGAAGGCGAAGGTTCAGGAGGCCATACAGCTATAGCAAGAGCAAAACTCAATAATAACAACTTAAAGGATTTGGAAGTTCTATACAAAGCCACACCAAACACAACCAAAGGTCAACATTTTGGGTCGCGTTTGGTTTTTGATGAAAATGGTTATTTATTTTTTACCATTGGTGAACGCGGCAGTCGTGATGAAAACCCACAAGATATCACTAAAGATGGTGGTAAAGTTACCGATTGAATGATGACGGCTCAATCCCTGACGACAATCCATTTGTAAACGAAAAAAATGCTAAAAAAGCTATTTACTCTTATGGACACAGAAATCCACAAGGCATGACCCTTCATCCCGAAACTAAAAACATATGGACTCACGAGCATGGCCCAAAAGGTGGTGATGAAATCAACATAATCAAAGCAGGAAAAAATTACGGCTGGCCAGTAATTAGCTATGGTGTTAATTATAGCGGCACATCATTTACGGATATCACTAAAAAGGAAGGCATGGAACAACCACTTCATTATTGGGTTCCTTCGATTGCGCCAAGCGGAATGGCATTTATCGATAGTGACAAATATGGCGATTGGGAAGGCAATTTACTTGTCGGATCCTTAAAATTTAAATACCTAGACATGTGCACATTAAAAGATAACAAAGTGGTTAAGGAAGAACGTTTACTTGACGGTTTAGGACGTGTCCGCTGTGTAGAGCAAGGACCTGACGGCTTTATTTACGTTGGTATTGAAAATTTAGGTATCGTAAAATTGATTAAAAAATGAGCAAAATAATTATTGTAGGCATAATGGCATTAATGTTCCTTTCATGCAATTCAAATACTAAGAAATCCAATCTCAGCGCTCAAAATGACACTATCTCCAAACAAGATCAATCGAAACTTGAAGCCAGTATAATCAGAGGTAAAAACGTTTACGACGACATGTGTGTGACCTGCCATATGCCAAACGGCAAAGGCGTACCGAAAGCATTTCCACCATTAGCAGGTTCAGATTATTTAAGGGAAAATCAAACCCAAAGCATCAAAGCCGTAAAATACGGCATGTCTGGAGAAATCTTAGTCAATGGCATTACTTACAATAGTACAATGTCGCCTTTAGGACTTTCAGATGAGGAAGTCGCCGATGTTATGAATTACATTAACAATAGCTGGGGAAATACTATTGAGAACTTTGTTACGGTTGAGAAAGTTTCCGAGTTATAAGCACAATATCATACTTAAATAATTAAATTTGTAGGACGCTAACAAATCTCGATTAAATATGCTTATTATAGGAATAGCTGGTGGTACAGGCTGCGGAAAAACAACAGTGGTCAACACCATTTTACAGGAGTTACCCGAAGGACAAGTTGGAGTCCTCTCCCAAGACTCGTACTATAAGGATACATCACATTTAAGCTTTGAAGAACGTGTGAAAATAAATTTCGACCACCCAAGGTCCATCGATTTTGAATTATTAGAACAACACCTTAAAGATTTAAAAGAGGGCAAATCCATTAATCAACCGGTTTATTCATTTGTAAAACACAACCGAACAGGTGATATCATAGTCACCAAACCAAGAAAGGTAATGATTGTAGAAGGCATCCTTATCCTTTCCCATCCAGAAATCCGCGAGCTTTTCGATATTAAAATATTCGTTCATGCCGACTCTGACGAGCGACTAATTCGTCGTTTAAAACGCGATATTACAGAGCGAGGTAGAGACATCAATGAGGTGTTGCAACGCTATCAAAGCACCTTAAAACCAATGCACCAACAGTTTATTGAACCGATGAAAGAATATGCGGATATCATAATTCCGAACAACAAATACAACACTGTTGCCGTAGATATCGTTAAAACTATAATCAACGAAAAACTATAATGGAATTCTTCAATTCTAAATATATCAAACCGTTTAAAAACATCTATGCCATTGTAATAGTGGTCTTTGTAGTTTGGATGCTGTTTTTTGACGCGCATTCCTGGTTGTTTCATCATGAATTGAATACCGACATTGAAGAATTGGAATACCAAAAAGAACACTACAAAAACGAAATGGCAAAAGACAACAAAGCCATTAAGGAGTTGAGCACAGACGAAGGCATTGAGCGTACAGCACGTGAAAACTACTATATGAAAAAGGCCAACGAAGATATCTATATCATTGAATACGAAGACAGCATAGTGAAACAAAAAGAAGATGAGTAAATCCTTATTTAAAGATTTTGCACCCGTTACTTCAAAAGCGTGGAAACAGAAAATACAAGTGGATCTCAAAGGTGCCGACTATAACGACACCTTAATCTGGAAAACCAACGAAGGCATTGATGTCAAACCATTTTATCATGCGGATGACTTTGAAACTTTACCAGAAGTTTCAAAAAGTAAAGCCACCGACTGGGAAATTGCCCAATCCATTTCAGTCGCCAGTGCAAAAGACGCCAATTTAAAAGCTCTTAATGCTTTAGAACGTGGCGCAGAAAACATAATATTCCATATTGAAGATGAAAACGTTTCGGTTGAAGATTTGTTTGAAAATTTAGATTTTGACAACGTAAGTATCGATATTCAATGTGATTTTATTTCTGAAACCTTTGTTGAAAATTTACAAGCTGTTATGTTGAGTGCAGTCAAAACAGCTCGTCCTCAAAAATCAAAAATACATATCCACACAGACATCATTGGCAACCTAGCCAAAACTGGCAACTGGTTCAATAATCTAAAAGATGATCACGGTAAGTTTGAAGCGATAGTAAAATCAACGCATCAAATGAGTGTTGATTTAAGTTTATACCAAAATGCAGGCGCAAGCATAGTACAACAATTAGCTTACGGTTTGGCGCATGTCAATGAATATTTAAATCATTATTTGAATAACGAAATTGCTAACGAAGCGAAGCAATCACTTCTAATCACATTCAATATCGCCACAGGCTCGAACTATTTCTTCGAAATTGCCAAGATTAGAGCCTTACGCTTATTATGGACAACATTGGCATCGGAATATGAGATCAATCCAAATTGTAGAATCATTGCCACACCAAGTAAACGCAATAAAACGATATATGACTATAACGTCAACATGCTACGCACCACGACGGAATGCATGAGTGCTATTCTTGGCGGAGCAGACGTCGTATGCAATTTACCTTATGACGCCATATTCCATAACACCAACGAATTTGGAGAACGCATCTCAAGAAATCAACTGTTGGTTTTAAAGCATGAAAGTTATTTTGACAAAGTCAATAATCCAGCAGATGGTGCTTATTATATTGAAAGTTTAACTGAACAATTAACCGAAAAAGCACTCGATCTTTTTAAAGATATAGAATCGAATGGCGGCTTTTTAAGTCAACTAAAAGAAGGCACTATCCAAAGAAAAATTAAAGAATGTGCCGCCAAAGAACAAGCCGATTTTGATGCTGAAAAATTAGTGCTTTTAGGAACAAATAAACATCCTAATTTGGCTGATAAAATGAAAAACGACTTAGAAATCAGTCCATTTTTAAAAATTGAAAAACGGAAAACCTTAATTGAACCAATAATAGAGAAAAGATTGTCTGAAAATTTGGAAATCAATAGATTAAGAAACGAATAAAACATGGTATTGAGAAAATCTATAGTTCTAGTTTTTTGCACAGTCATGCTGTTATTCACATCATGCATGGAAGTCGCAAAAGAAATTAATAACTGGACTCAACTAACAGCACAAGACCAAGTAATCGGAACTAAACATTTCCTAGAAAACGACGGTATCAAAATATTTCTTCCCAATAGTTTCAAAAGATATAATGCGGTTGAATATTCGAACTTAATCGATTCGTTAGTGATTGATAACAATAATTTGAAAATTGAGCAAACACGATTTAAAAACATGAGAGAAATGGCAGGAAATCTTTACATTTTTTTCGACAAGACCGTAAACTCTTCTTATACCATAAATACAATTCCCTACACACCGATCACAAGGCAAGATGCTAAATATCTGTTAGGTATAATTAGACAAAATCAAGATAAACTATCTGACACAACCGACTTAGATTATACTAAAATTACAGCCAAACACAACAACAATAACGGCACACAGGTATTTAAAGCAATCTTTAAGGTTGAAAACAGAAAACTTCAGCACCAAGCGTTTCAGCATGTCTATTTCGTTTCATCGAATAATAAGTCTGCACTAATAAATGTTACAACGCCTTTTGAAGTGAATTTTGACCATTATTTAGAAAAAATGACGTTATGAGCAGAAAAAACCTTCAACACCTAACCTTAAAGCATGAAGCTCGAAACTCCAAGCACGAAGAAAAGAACAACTTTCTGACCGCTGAAAATATCGCAGTCAAATCCACCTACTCAAAAAAAGATATTGAAGATTTAGAGCACCTCAATTTCGTTGCAGGTATTGCACCAAATCTTCGTGGCCCATATTCCACCATGTATGTTCGCCGACCATGGACTATAAGACAATATGCTGGTTTTTCAACGGCTACAGAAAGTAATGCATTTTACAGACGAAACCTTGCTGCTGGACAAAAAGGATTATCCGTAGCTTTCGATTTGGCAACACACAGAGGCTACGATTCCGATCACGAACGCGTGGTTGGCGATGTTGGCAAAGCAGGTGTCGCTATTGATTCGGTTGAGGACATGAAAATTCTCTTCGATCAGATCCCACTAGATAAAATGTCGGTTTCCATGACCATGAATGGTGCAGTACTACCAATTATGGCCTTTTATATTGTCGCTGCCGAAGAACAAGGTGTAAAACCAGAACTGCTCGCAGGAACCATTCAAAATGATATTTTAAAAGAATTCATGGTGCGAAACACCTATATCTATCCACCAACACCTTCCATGAAAATCATCTCAGATATTTTTGAATACACGAGCCAAAACATGCCCAAATTCAACAGTATCAGTATTTCTGGCTATCACATGCAAGAAGCTGGCGCCACCTGTGATATAGAATTAGCTTATACTTTAGCGGATGGTTTAGAATACATAAGAAAAGGCTTAGATGCCGGTATGGATATTGACACCTTCGCTCCTCGCCTATCGTTCTTTTGGGCCATTGGCATGAATCATTTTATGGAAATCGCAAAAATGCGCGCTGCACGTATGCTTTGGGCAAAACTGGTAAAACAATTCAACCCAAAGAATCCAAAATCTTTGGCCTTAAGAACGCATTGCCAAACGTCTGGCTGGAGTTTAACTGAGCAAGACCCTTTTAATAATGTCGCCAGAACATGTATAGAAGCCTCAGCAGCCACTTTTGGTGGCACCCAAAGCTTACACACTAATGCTTTGGACGAAGCGATCGCTTTACCAACAGACTTTTCAGCACGTATTGCGAGAAACACACAGATCTATCTTCAAGAAGAAACGCAGATCACAAAAACCGTTGACCCTTGGGCCGGAAGCTACTATGTCGAAAAATTAACAGATGATATTGTTAAAGAAGCCTGGAAACTTACCCAAGAAGTTGAAGGATTAGGTGGAATGACTAAGGCCATTGAAGCCGGAATCCCTAAATTACGAATCGAAGAAGCTGCAGCACGAAAGCAAGCACGTATAGATTCAGGGCAAGATATTATTGTTGGCGTGAACAAATATCGATTAGAACAAGAAGATCCTATTTCCACACTTGAAGTCGATAACCAAACCGTTCGTTTACAACAAATTGAACGATTGGAGCAAATTAAAGCTAGTCGTGATAATGATGCGGTAACTAAAGCACTATCTAAATTAACGAAAGCAGCAAAGACAAGTGAGGATAATTTATTAGCTTTAGCGGTAGATGCCGCAAGAAAACGAGCGACTTTAGGTGAAATTAGCGATGCTCTAGAGGTAGAATTCGGGCGTTACAAGGCACAAATTAAATCATTTTCAGGCGTGTACAGTAAAGAAATAAAAGACGATAAAAGTTTTCAGAAAGCAAGGGAACTGGCCGACCAGTTTGCAGAACAAGATGGTCGCAGACCTCGAATTATGATTGCCAAAATGGGACAAGATGGTCATGATAGAGGCGCTAAAGTAGTCGCTACAGGTTATGCTGATGTAGGCTTTGATGTGGATATTGGACCATTGTTTCAAACACCTAAAGAAGCAGCAAAGCAAGCCGTTGAGAATGATGTTCATATTTTAGGCGTATCTTCTTTAGCAGCAGGACATAAAACATTGGTTCCGCAAGTGATTGAAGAACTAAAAGAGTATGGCAGAGATGATATTATGGTCATTGTTGGAGGCGTCATTCCAAAACAAGATTACCAATATTTATTTGATGCTGGTGCTGTGGCCGTTTTTGGACCAGGCACAAAGATTAGCGATGCGGCTATTCAGATTTTAGAAATTTTGATTGATGAATAAAACAATTAGATTGTCCAAAACCAAAATCATAAAAATTACTTTTCTAATTTTAGTGATTTTAGGCATACTCCTTACACATTTTTTTGTTCCAAGACTCATTTCGGAAATACGAAATCCGGTGGTTGGCCTCATAAAAAGAAATAAAAATATTGATTTCGATATTGCCGCAAAGGATAATGGAAAAATTAAAAGAAAAGACCTTACGATTAGTTCATTTGATGGTACTAAACTATCCGCCAGATTAACGTTTTCAAGTTTAGATTCAACCAAAGCCACTATTATACTGCTTCATGGTATTCGCTCTAACAAGAATACATTTTTCGATTTAAGCACGTTTCTAGCTGAAAACGGATTCAATTCAGTAGCCTTAGACTCAAGAGCACATGGTGAAAGTGAAGGACAATTCTGTACGTTTGGCGTCCGTGAAAAGAAGGATATTCAAGAACTCATTGATTATTTAGCTAAAAACGAAAACTTAAATCATATTGGTATTTGGGGACAATCTTTAGGTGGAGCCATTGCTTTGCAAGCTATGGATTATGACAAAAGAATTAAATTCGGCATCGTTGAAAGCACCTTTTCAAACTTCAAGACCATTGTAAATGATTATTTCGATTTACATGCTGGCTTTAGCTTCTCCCCTTTTTCAAATTACTTGGTGAATAGAACAGGAAGTATCGCAGAATTTGATGTAAACGATGCTCAACCCATCAAATATTGTGAAAGTATAGATCAACCTATTCTCATGGTTCATGGCAATGCGGACGAACGCATCCATATCAAATACGGAAAAGCTAATTTTTCAAAATTAAAAAGTGTTGATAAAGAATTTATAGAAATAGATGCCGCTAATCATTCCAACGTATGGAAAGTCGGCGGAGACGCTTATTTCGAAAGGATTTTAGTATTTTTAAACGAACAACAAAACAAAAACCTCAATAACGATATAAATTCTATTGTACCACATGAGTGAAATGCTATAAAACAGCTATTTAATGAAGTACATAACGCGTTAACTGTAAACATAGTATTAAAGACAGTGTACAAATAGCCACAGAGTGGCGTCATATCAATAGAAAAAGAAACACAGCAATTAATAGCCACAGCGTGGCGAAATATTAATAAATAATGCCATAGGAGCGACATTATAATAAAATGGCTAACACCTACACACAACTCTATTTTCATATTGTATTTGCTGTAAAAGGCAGAGATAATCATATTGCCACGAAGTGGAAAGATGAGTTGTACAAATATATTACGGGTATAATCTCGAACAAAGAGCAAAAATTAATGATTATTAACGGAATGCCAAATCATGTGCATCTATTAATTGGCACCAAACCAACCTGTACTCTCTCTGATTTAATTAGGGATATTAAAGCCAATTCATCTAAGTGGATTAATGATAAACAATTGATAAATTGTAAATTTGAATGGCAAAGTGGTTTTGGAGCATTTACTGTTAGTCAATCTCAGGTTCCAAAAATTGTTAACTATATAAAAAATCAAGAAGAACAACATCAATCTAAATCATTTAAAGAAGAATATATTGGCTTTCTAAATGCTTATGATATTGACTTTAATTCTGCTTATATTTTTAATGATGATTAATTTCGCCACGCTGTGGCTATAATTATTGCACCTTGCTGTTTCTATTGATATTGCGCTACGCTGTAGCTTTTCAATGCGGTAACAAGTAAAACAAAACACTCACTTATAAAATGAACCATACAAAAAAAATGCTTAGAGACGACGCCCTCAAAGGAAAAACAATTGTAGTCACTGGTGGCGGAAGCGGCTTAGGAAAGGCTATGACCCGATATTTCTTAGAACTCGGCGCTGACGTTGCGATTACCTCTCGCGATTTAGATAAACTAAAAAACACCGCAAAGGAATTGGAAACCGAAACCCGCCAGACGGTCGGGCAAGCTGGTGGCACATGTTTACCTGTACAATGTGATGTACGAGAATACCATCAAGTTGAGGCTATGCGAAAGGCGGTTATTGAAAGATTCGGTAAAGTAGATATTTTATTGAATAATGCAGCCGGTAATTTTATTTCACCAACAGAACGCTTGTCGCCACGAGCGTTTGATGTTATTATAGATATTGTCTTAAAAGGCACCAAAAACTGTATGTTGGCTTTTGGTAAGCATTGGATAGACACTAAGCAAACCAACACCAATGTACTGAGTATTGTAACCACTTACGCCTGGACAGGCTCTGGGTACGTTGTGCCAAGTGCCGCAGCCAAAGCAGGCGTTTTGGCGATGACCAGAAGTCTCGCTGTGGAATGGGCAAAGTATGGTATGCGTTTCAATGCTATTGCACCAGGACCATTTCCTACCAAAGGCGCTTGGGACCGTTTGATGCCAGGCGATCTTCAGGAAAAATTTGACATGGCAAAAAAAGTACCCTTAAATCGAGTTGGCGAGCATCAAGAATTAGCCAATTTAGCGGCTTATTTGGTTTCTGACTTTTCTGCTTATATGAACGGTGAAGTGGTTACCATAGATGGCGGCGAATGGCTAAAAGGCGCAGGAGAATTCAATATGCTATCTGATGTTAGTGAAGATCAATGGGATGATTTGGAAAAAATGATTCGTGCTAAAAAGAATAAATGACCAAAGATTTAAGGCCGTTGTGATGCTCATAACTATTAACAACTTCAATTTTATAAACTCGTAAATAATCGTAATTTTGAACTCATATTTATAACCAAATTATTTAATGGGTAAAATCATTGCCATAGCAAATCAAAAAGGAGGTGTTGGTAAAACAACAACCTCAGTAAACTTAGCGGCTTCCCTAGGAGTTTTAGAGAAGAAAGTCCTATTAATAGATGCAGATCCACAAGCTAATGCCAGTTCTGGTTTGGGTATCGATGTCGATACGGTTGAGATAGGTTCTTATCAACTCATAGAGCATTCTGCCAAAGCAAAAGATGCCATAGTATCCTCTAACGCACCGAATGTGGATGTTATTCCTGCTCATATCGATCTTGTCGCTATTGAAATTGAATTGGTAGATAAGGAGTCACGTGAGTATATGCTTAAAAAGGCGATTGAAGATTTAAAGTCAGATTACGACTATATCTTAATAGATTGTGCGCCATCTTTGGGCTTATTAACCTTGAATGCTCTAACCGCTGCAGACTCCGTAATAATTCCTATTCAATGTGAATATTTTGCACTTGAAGGTTTAGGCAAACTGTTAAATACTATTAAAAGTGTACAGAAAATACATAATGAAGCGTTAGATATCGAAGGCATGCTTTTAACGATGTTCGATTCGCGTTTACGTTTATCCAATCAGGTCGTAGAAGAAGTACAAAAACACTTCAGCGATATGGTTTTTGATACTATTATTCAGCGGAATGTACGTTTGGGCGAAGCACCAAGTTATGGCGAGAGCATTATCAATTATGATGTAAGTAGTAAAGGCGCAGCCAATTACCTTAGCTTGGCAAAAGAGCTGATTAAGAAAAATGAATTATAATGGCGAAGGCAACAAAAAAACAAGCATTAGGTAGAGGACTTTCGGCCTTGTTGAAAGATCCTGAAAACGATATCAATTCCGCAGAAGATAAAAATGCAGATAAGGTCGTTGGAAATATTGTGGAACTCGATATTGATAGTATCGAGGTTAACCCTTTTCAACCTAGAACCAACTTTAATGAAGAATCTTTAAGAGAACTCGCTTCTTCCATTCGCGAGCTTGGCGTTATTCAACCTATAACGGTTAGAAAATTAGCTTTCAACAACTACCAATTAGTGTCTGGTGAGCGTCGTTTTAGAGCTTCAAAATTAATAGGCTTACAAGCGATTCCAGCGTATATCAGAATCGCTAATGACCAAGAATCTTTGGAAATGGCCTTGGTTGAAAACATTCAACGCCAAGATTTAGATCCTATAGAAATTGCATTGTCTTATCAACGTTTAATTGACGAAATTAGCCTCACACAAGAACAAATGAGCGAACGTGTGGGTAAAAAACGATCTACAATTGCTAATTATTTGCGTTTATTAAAGTTAGATCCCATCATCCAAACCGGAATGCGTGATGGTTTTATAAGTATGGGCCACGGAAGAGCCATGGTTAATATTGAAGATCAGGTCGATCAGCTTGAGGTTTATGAAAAAATCATTACTAATAAGTTATCCGTAAGAGCGACTGAGCAATTGGTAAAGAATTTGAATTCGGATATTCCTACAAAACCAGAAGCTGTTAAAGCTGAAATCCCTAAATACATAAAAAAAGGCGTTAAAGACTTTTCAGAATACTTTGGCCACAAAATAGATGTTAAAATAGCGAACAATGGCAGTGGAAAAATCACGATACCATTTCATTCGGAAGAAGATTTTAACCGTATTAAAAAATTAGTACAGCGTGATAACAAATAAAGCGTTCTTCTGTCTTTTTCTGTGCTTGTTTTCAGTCCTTTTTTCATTTTCCCAGATAGAAAAAGATAGTACGAGTGTTTCTATTGAGGAAAGTCCGATCATCGCCAATGAAAGCTTGATTAAAAAGGAGATTGATCCCTTACGACCTGCAAAAGCAGCATTTTATTCTGCCATATTTCCTGGTTTAGGTCAGGCCTATAATAAAAGGTATTGGAAAATTCCTATTGTTTGGGGAGCGATTGGTGCAGGCGTTTACTTCTACGTGCGAAACGACAGACAATATGACCGTTATAGAGAGGCCTATAAAAGTCGTTTGGCGGGTTTTAAAGATGATGAATTTTATGGCTCTGGAGGAACACCATTAATTTCAAATGATGGCCTTATTAGAGCGCAAGAACAGTTTAGAAAAAATAAGGAATTATCGCTCTTAATAACTTTTGGTCTTTATGCCCTAAATATCATTGACGCTAATGTCGATGCCCATTTATTACAATTCAACGTCGATGAGAACTTAAGCTTAAGTCCACATTATCAATATAATGAAATGGAGAATACTTCGGATTTGGGATTAACACTCAATTTTAAATTTTAGTCCATAATGGGCATTTGAAACATTATTATGGCAACTTTTCGATACGTTATTAAAATAATCAATTACAAAAAATGAAAATAGCTTTACTCGGTTATGGCAGAATGGGAAAAAGTATTGAGGAGATTGCATTAAATCGCAACCACAGCATTACCTTAAAAGTTGAAGATGCCTCTTCCGATTACGATTTTAAAAATGCTGATGTGGCTATAGATTTCAGCATACCCTCTGCGGCAGTTTTTAATATTAAAAAGGCTTTAGATGCTGGAGTTCCTGTCATTTCAGGCACCACTGGATGGTTAGAGCAATATGATGACGTGATAGCGTATTGCAAAGAAAAAAACGGGACATTTTTGTACGCGTCAAATTTTAGTTTGGGAGTGAATCTTTTTTTTGAACTCAATAAAAAACTTTCGACTTTACTATCTGGCTTTCCTGACTATTCGACTGAAATTGAAGAAATCCATCACACGCAAAAATTGGATGCACCAAGCGGTACGGCAATTACTTTGGCCGAACAAATTATTGAGCAAACCAATTACACCAACTGGACTTTAGATCAACCAAAATCCAATGAAATCCATATTGAAGCCAAGCGCATCGAGAATGTTCCAGGCACGCATGAAATTACCTATAATTCTGAAATAGATGCCATAAGCATCAAACATACAGCGCACAGCCGACAAGGTTTTGCGATGGGAGCTGTAATTGCTGCTGAATGGATTAAGGACAAAAAAGGCATCTTTAGTATGAAAGATGTGTTAAACATTGGTTAATTTGCCAAAGATTTAAAACAGAATAAAATATTTTTCAACCGATACTAGACAAAATACAACGTTATGAGCTGGACACAGTGGTTTTACTTTTTACTCATTCTACAAATTATACATGGTTTAGGCACGTGGAAATTATACGTTAAAGCTGGAAGACAAGCTTGGGAAGCCTTTGTACCGGTTTATAATGCCGTTGTGTTGATGAAGATTACCTCACGTCCATGGTGGTGGGTGATTTTAATGTTTTTGCCTATCGTAAATTTAATTATGATTCCTGCGGTTTGGGTGGAAACGGCAAGGGCTTTTGGAAAAGACAGTAAATTAGATGCACTGCTATGTATCGTGACGCTAGGCTTCTATTTGTACTATTTGAATTACGCCGCAGATGTCCATTATATTGAAGACAGAACCTTAAAACCAAAAACATCAACAGGCGAATGGATTACCTCCATTCTATTCGCTATTGTCGCGGCAACGATTGTACATACGTATTTCTTTCAACCGTTTGTTATTCCGTCGTCATCCTTAGAAAAATCCTTATTGGTCGGCGATTTTCTCATTGTTAGTAAATTGCATTATGGTGCCAGAACACCTATGACCACAGTTGCAGCACCAATGGTGCATGATACCATTCCTATTATTGGTCAAAAATCATATTTGTTTAACGATAATTATGAAAAACGGAACAGCTCTTGGATGAACAAACTCCAATTGCCGTTTCTTAGATTGCCCGGTTTTGAAGATGTAGAGCGAAATGATATTGTAGTATTCAATCAACCAGCAGACACATTGCTGAATATGAACGATTTTAATCCTGATCGTAATTACTACAAGCCTATTGATAAAAAAACAAACTTAGTTAAGCGGTGTGTCGGAGTTGCTGGAGACACTTTGGAAGTCAGAAATGGTTATGTCTTTGTTAACGGAAAACAAAATAAATTACCTCCAAGATCACATTTGCAGTTTTCTTATGATGTTAAATTTAAGCGTCAACTGCAGCCAGCAAGAATTTTTGAAATTTTAAAAAAATATGATATCACAGATGGCTTAGGTTACGGAACGAGTGAAGGTTCTTATGGAATTCCCGCAGCAACAGACCAAGCTATTGCGCAACTAAAATTGCATCCTGAAGTCGCATCGGTGACTCCAGTAATACAACCTAAAGGCAAAAACGGAAATATTTTCCCAAGGGATCCAAATTACAGCTGGAACGTTGACAACTTTGGCCCTTTATGGATTCCAAAAGCTGGAGAAACTATCAATTTGGATATGGATAACATTGCTATTTACAAACGCGCCATTTCAGAATACGAAGGGAACAACGTAGTGACTAGAGGTAACCAAATTTTCATAAACGACGAGCCAGCAACTTCTTATACCTTTAAACAAGATTATTATTGGATGATGGGCGATAACAGACACAATTCTATTGACAGTAGATATTGGGGATTCGTTCCGAACGATCATATTTTTGGTAAACCTGTTTTTATTTGGATGAGTATTGACGGCATTAACGACGGTATTAAAAACTGGAGTTTCCGTTGGGACAGAATATTTACGACTGTAAGTGGTGGCAATGAACGTACGTCTTACCTGATTCCTTTCATTGTTCTTATTTTAGGAATTACCTTTTTCAATAAGTGGAGAAAGAAGAAGAAAGCTAAATTTTGAACAGTCTCATTTACCCTACATATTTCCCAAACATAGCACACTTTTGGGCTATGGTAAATGCAGATGCCGTTCATTTTGAAGTCTCCGATAATTACCAAAAACAATCATACAGAAACCGAACGGAAATATATGGTGCCAATGGTAAAATGGCATTAACTGTTCCTGTGAGTTATTCCCAGAACAACCGGCAATTGTATAAAAATGTAAAAATTGCCAATGAAGAATCATGGCAAATTCAACATTTAAAGTCTTTACAATCGGCTTATCGTATGTCGCCTTTTTTTGAATTCTATATCGATGACCTCATACCTCTTTTTGAGAATCAATTTGAATATATTTTAGATTTCAATTTGAAGTCATTTGAAGTGCTTTTAAGTGCTCTTCAATTGCATATCGAACCAATGTATACTTCAACTTTTGAAAAAGAACCCATAGGAAAAACTGATTTCAGAAACTTAGCCAAGCGTACTGTTAAAGTATCATCTTTTGAACCCTACACACAAGTGTTTACTGAGAAACATGGTTTTATTTCTAATCTTAGTATTTTAGATTTACTATTTAATGAAGGGCCGAATACGGAATTGTATTTGAAAAGGCAGAAATTAAAAACTTGAAAAAACACCCCTAATCCCTATAACTATCGGGACTCAAGGCGATAATCCTAGAAATCCAATTAGGTGGAATGTCAAAAAGAGATGTCAGTGCTATTAAACTAAACAAAAAATGATTCAATCCATTACCCATTACGGTATTCATTTCGGCTTACCCTTGGTCGTTGCCCTTGCGTTTTACAAAAATTATTGGCTTAAAGCTTATGGCATCATGATTTTAGGCATGTTGATAGATTTAGATCATTTATTGGCTAATCCTATTTTTGATCCTAACCGTTGTAGTATCAATTTCCATCCTCTCCACTCCTATTATGCAATAGCTGTTTATGTATTGTTGTTGATTCCAAAAAAAACACGATTGATTGGTTTGGGGTTAGTTATTCACATCATTGCAGACATTGCCGATTGTGGATTGATGTAAATTACGGTAATTTTAATGTGGTTTTTATAGGGTAATGATCTGAAAGTAAATTATCGAAGGTTTTAAAACCATTGACGGTAAAATCTTTGTCCGCCAAAATAAAATCGATGCGCATCGGGAAAAATTTAAAATCGTAAGTTCTTCCAAAGCCGTTACCAGCTTCTTCAAATGTGTCTATAAAATCATCGCCTTTCACTTTTCTGTAGATATAGGAATAGGCTGTATTATTAAAATCGCCTGTTATAATTGTTTTGTAATTAGTTTTTGCTTTGTGCGCTAAGAACAATTCGACTTGGTCCTGTTGTGCTTTAAATGTTGTTCCAACTTGTTTAAACAAGTGACTCGAAGTTTCTTTTTTAAGTTTTTCCACATCAGCGTTTATTCCAGAAGATTGTAAATGCAAAGTGTAAACCCGAATTGTGTCTTGTTGTTTTACAATATCGACAAAAATTGCATTATTAAGTGTATTAGGAAATTCTAATGAACCAGAATTAACAATGGGAAACTTAGAATAAATGGCTTGACCACCTCTAACCCCTTTATTGTAAGTGGCATTAAAATTATGATAACCCTCTAATCTTACCTGCTCGCTTCTAGGATATTCTTGAAGACACAACACATCTGGTTGTTCCTTTTTTATGAAGTTTAGAATACTATCTTTTACGGTTTTATCCTTCAGCCAATCATACTTATTAAAAAGCCTAATATTAAAAGACATTACTGTAAAATTCCCATCATCGTTCACCTTTGTTGAAGATGAAAATTTGTACATGGAATTGATATAGTTCCAACCCAATAACAAAACGACTAAAGATAAAATCATTTGTTTTTTTACTCTGAGCAACCAATAAATAAAGAAAATAACATTTAACAAAATAAGCAAAGGCACACCTAAACTTAATACAGATAATGTAGCAAAGCTTTTGGGAGGAATGTATGGCAATATGTAAGATATAAGCAATAAAAATGCCACCAACGAATTGAGTGCAAATATGATTTTACTACTAAATTTTAAACCTTTCATACTTATTTCCCATAATCCCGACGATTCTGGAGGAATTTTAACTAATCCTTACCTACTTTGAATAAAAATGCCTTCTCGTCAGCTGTTAAACTTTCATAACCACTTTTACTGATTTTATCGAGAATAGCATCTATCTTTTTCTGCTTACTTAACGCTTCTGACCCTGTTTTAGTCTTGCGAGACGTTGTCCTTTTAGTTTTATTTTTGTGAACTGTTTTTAGATTCGATTTTGGTTTAAACCAACTTACAATACGATCCATCATCCGCTCAAAACCTGCTCCTATATCTGTGCCCTTTGTGAGTTGGGTAGCATAAATATAACCCAATAGGTAACCTCCAAAATGAGCGACATAACCCCCTTGATTGAGACCAGATAGCATTCTAATCAAATCAAAACCCACAAAAACCATCGCAATATGTTTCCACTTTACGTTAAATGCATTGAACAAACGTATTTCACTATTAGGCATATAAGCGGCTACGAAAAGTAACAGCGCACTAACACCTGCAGAAGCACCTACTAAAATTCCCTTTCCAGAGAAGAATGATGCAGGCATAAGATTATTAAAGGCCAAAAAAGCCAGTCCACCACAAATAATCCCTAATAAATAAATATTCAATATCATTTTCGATCGGAACAAATTGGTTGTGACACGTGATAAATAATAAAGGAATAACATATTAAATATCACATGAAAAATGCCATTATGTAAAAAACCATAAGTAATTAAAGACCATGGTTGAAACAGAAAATCCATGACATCAGAAGGCAACTCAAAATACGTAAACAAATCGATACGTAACAGAGCTTCGAAAATGAGACCAACGATAAAGATCACCACATTAATGGCAATGATCTTACCGAAAACATCGAGGTTATTGAACTTATATTTTAAATCTTGAATAGTGCTCATGATTAATTCCAACGGTATTTATCCTTTTCATTTTTCTTCCAAAAATACATTAACAGAAATCCCGTAAGTGCACCACCAACGTGAGCCATATAAGCCGTATTACTTGGACTAAATATAGATTGACCTGTTAAACCAGAAAACAAATCTAAAGCGATAATTGCTGGTATAAAGTACTTCGCTTTTATTGGTATTGGTAAGAAAATCAGCATTAATTTATTCTCAGGAAACAACATTCCAAAAGCCACTAAAACACCCATAATGGCGCCAGATGCTCCAACCATGGTACTGTTAAATGCACTTACAAAACCATCAAAATTATCTCCTAAAAGAGGTACCCAAGCCGTATTGTATTTGCCTTCACTTAGTACACTAATAATTTCGGTTTGGGATAAACCAGACTCAACCAACGTGGATAAACCTGTATTAAATTGAAAATATAAAAAAGCGATTTGAATAACCGCAGCACCTAAACCTGAAAGCAAATAGAATATGATGAATTTCTGCCACCCGAAAATCTGCTCTACAGCCGTGCCAAACATCCATAAAGCAAACATATTGAATGCAATATGCATAAAGTTGCCATGCATAAACATATGTGTCACAATTTGCCATGGTTGAAAAGCCGGATTTTGAGGAAAATAAAGCGCAAACCACTGATAAAAGGCTTCACCATTACCAATAGCTAATGTTCCAATAAACACTACCACATTTATAATCAATAAATGCTTAACCGCATCTGTTATCCCTTGTCTCATATGCTACATAAATTTTTTCTCAATATCATCAACTGCCATGGTGATAAACGTAGGTCTATTGGTTGGTGATACATTAGGTTCCTTACAGGCAAACAAACTATTTACCATGTGTTCTTGTTCTGTACTGTTTAACGATTGTCCATTTTTTATGGCCAAGCTCTTAGCCATGGATTTTGCCAATAAATCTGCAGCACTAAAATGGGTGTCTGGCACATCATTTTCTACATCGCTAATTAACTGCTCTAAAATAATCGACACTTCACTTTCTGGCACACCTACAGGCACGCCTGTTATGGTAACGCCTTTGCCATTTAATTCTGAAAACACAAAACCCGTATGTTCTAAGTCAGCTTTTAAATCGTCAATAATTTTTGTTTCATTCGGTGTAAAATGTAATTGCAATGGAAACAATAATTGTTGACTTGTGGCTTCTTTAATCGTAATATGCCTCAGAAAATTCTCATACAAAATCCGCTGGTGTGCTCTATTTTGGTCAATTATCAACATGCCAGATTTCAATGTACTCACAATATACTTTTGTTGCAATTGAAAGGTTGTTTTCCTAGTTTCAATAGACGAATCTGTAAAAATAGATTCATTTTTAGAATCACTTTCAAATGTGACCTCACTAAAATCAGATGGCGACGTATTGCCTTTAGACTCTAAACCTACATACAAACTTTCCCAAGATGCTGCAGGTGCAGATTTAAATCCTGTATTGCGACTCGTTTTTTGTTGACTGCCACTTGAATCGTTCGAAAAAGGATTAAAATTCCGATCAACCTCAATCGCTGGTGTAGAAGCACGTTTATCTTTATAATTATACGGCGTGTTTAAATTGCTCTGGTGTTCAAAATCCAAAACTGGAGCAATATTAAATTGCCCTAAACTATGCTTAACGGCCGAACGTAAAATAGCGTAAAGTGTGTGCTCATCATCAAACTTAATTTCTGTTTTTGTCGGATGAATATTGATATCAATCGATTTTGGGTCCACCGTAAGGTTCAAAAAGTAACTGGGATGGTAACCGTCTTTCAGCAACCCTTCAAATGCCGATTTTATGGCATGATTCAAATAAGGACTCTTTATAAACCGTTGATTCACAAAAAAGAATTGTTCGGATTTTGTTTTCTTGGAAAAATTAGGTTTGCCTACAAACCCTGAAATCTTCAATACTTCAGTGTCTTCTTCAACAGGCACTAATTTTTCATTCGTTTTTGTACCAAAAATATGAACCACACGTTGCCTGTAATTTTCTTTGGGTACATTAAACAAATCACTCCCATTATGATAAAAGGCGAAAGCAATATTAGGATGTGCTAAGGCCACACGATGGAATTCGTCCGTGATATGGCGTAATTCTACGGTATCTGACTTTAAGAAATTTCGTCTCGCCGGAATGTTGAAAAATAAATGCTTTACGGCCACCGAAGTTCCTGTAGGCGTGACGGAAACCTCTTGGGATTTTACCTCACTACCTTCAATAACAATGGCAGTACCTAAATCGTCATCGTCTTGTTTGGTTTTTAATTCTACATGCGCAATCGCAGCAATACTTGCCAAAGCTTCTCCTCTAAATCCTTTGGTATTCAGTTGAAATAAATCTTCAGCAGCTCTAATCTTTGAAGTGGCATGACGCTCAAAACTCAGTCGTGCATCGGTAACGCTCATACCTTTGCCATCGTCTATAACTTGCACCAGTGTTTTACCAGCATCTTTAATAATGAGTTTTATTTCAGTGGCATTGGCGTCTATGGCATTTTCCAATAGTTCCTTAACTACCGAAGCTGGACGTTGTACCACCTCACCAGCCGCAATTTGATTCGCAACATGGTCTGGTAAAAGTTGAATAATATCTGACATTAGCTTTTTGGGAGAAAAATAGAAAGGTCAAAACCAATAATGAACAAAAATAAAAACACTAAAATTGCGATGATAATAAGAACACGCCTGTTAACATTTGTATCAGGATTGTGATTATAATCATCTATTGCCGCGTTTAATTTACCTTTAATTCCTTTTGCAGGATTCACTGTTGTTCTTTGGTCATCGAATTTATGTTTTAGCTCAAAAGGGCTTCCATCACCTTTGTAAAAACGAGGTTTATAATTATACTTTCGATTCTTCTTCAATTTCATTAATCCCATAATATCCTTATTTAATATATCCTTCGAGGATATAAATTAAAACAAAAAGCAAAACTAACATGATAATTAAAAAAGGTAAAGACGTTAAAAAATTTCCACGTCGCTTACTATTTCCTTTAATTTCATTCCATTTAGCCTCCAAGTCGTCTTTCGACTTTCTGTTATCGGAATCCTGAAGTCGAGATTTATATGTAAATCGTTTATTTTTTCTTTGATTAAACAAGTGACTTGTAAATTAAACTTGATTAACATCAAAAGTACTGAAAATACAAGAAAACAAAGCCTAAGGATTCCTTAAAATTATAAACAAAAAGGATGCCAGAGTGGGTTGGCAGTAAGCAGTAAGCAGTAAGCAGTAAGCAGTAAGCAGTAAGCAGTAAGCAGTAAGCAAAATTAAATTTTAACTTACTATCAAATATTATTATGAATTTTTTGATGGCAACGTGACTGCCAACTGAAGACTGTGGACTTAGCACTTACATAGTTTCCTTACGCAAAGCCGCCATCTTAATCGCCGCAATTGCCGCTTCCGTACCTTTGTTCCCATGTTTACCACCAGAACGGTCAATGGATTGCTGCATATTGTTATCGGTAAGCACACAAAATATCACAGGAATATCACCTTTAAGATTCAGATCTTTTATGCCTTGGGTGACACCTTCACATACAAAATCGAAATGTTTGGTTTCCCCTTGAATTACGCAACCTATTACTATGATGACATCCAACATACCAGAATCTGCATAAATACTTTTACCCATTCGGGCTGCGCCATAAGTGAGCTCAAAAGTGCCTGGCACATTCCAACGTATAATGTTTTGTTTAATTGCTCCACAATCAATTAGGGCATCAAAAGCACCTTGCCATAAGCCTTCGGTAATTTTATCATTCCATTCAGAAACAACAATCCCAAACCGAAAATCTTTCGCGTTTGGGATTGTAGCTTTATCGTAGTTCGATAAATTATGATTTGCAGTTGCCATAGGCTATAAGCTTGCTTCTACTTTTCCTATTAATACATCCGCATCTTTCGCCTCATTTGATGAAGAGAATTCAGAATTAATTCGTGTTAAATAATCAAGAGCTTTTTGATTTTGACCTAAATCGATAGCAACTCTAGCCGCTTTCATTAAATATAAAGGCGTTGTAAAATCGTTGACGTTCGCCTTAAATGCTTTTTCGTAATATCCCAAAGCTTCTTCTGGTTGCTCTAATTGGACAAATGCATCACCGATACCACCTTTAGCGATTGGGTTTAACATCTTATCATCGCTAGAAAAATTTTGTAAATACGTAATGGCATTCTGATAATCCTTAAGATTCAAATACGCCATACCAGCATAATAGTTCGCTTGATTCGCTGCTGGTGTTCCACCATATTCATTAATGATATCTAACATACCATACTTACCTTCACCACCATCTAAAGCCATTCTGTAAAGTGAATCTGCTGAGGCACCATTAACCGCTTCGTCAAAATAGGATTTAGCCGTGTACATTTCATTCATAGCGTCTTTTGCCTTAGGCTCAGCGACTACTTTATTGTAACCTAAATATCCTAAAACCACTAAAGCTACTGCTCCAACGATACCTATAATGTATTTTTGGTTTTTAACCGCCCATTCCTCAGTTCTGGAAGCGCCTTCGTCCAAGGTATTAAATACCTCAGCTGTTGTTGAATCGTCTTCAACAATTTCTTCCTTCTCTTTTTTGGTTTTTGGTTTGTAGCCTCTTTTCTTATATGTTGCCATTACTTGTCATTTTGTGCGTGCGCAAAAATAAAATTTTTATTGGGATTTAAAAGCCTATTTATTCGTTATTTTTGAATAATTAAATTCAAGTCTAAAAGCTTTGTTACAGCAATAAAATCAGGGGAACTATTCGTTTTTTATGAATCTAAACACACTATCTTTAATTAATTACAAAAATTTTGAAAGTCAGGTTTTCGATTTCGACGCTAAAATCAATTGTTTTGTTGGTGCTAATGGCATCGGAAAAACAAATGCGCTTGATGCCATTTACCATCTAGCTTTCGGAAAAAGTTACTTTAATCCCATCGCTATTCAGAATATCAACCACAATGCTGAGTTTTTTGTGGTCGATGGGCATTTTACTAAAAATGACCGCGAGGAAAAAATCATCGTCTCCTTAAAAAGAGGACAGAAAAAGATCATTAAGCGAAATGCTAAAGCTTACGAAAAATTCAGTGAGCACATTGGTTTTATTCCCTTGGTTATTATTTCGCCAGCTGATCGCGATTTAATTATTGAAGGTAGCGATACGCGCCGTAAATTTATAGACAGTGTAATTTCGCAAAGTGATAAAAGTTATTTAACCGAACTTATCAGTTACAACAAAGTGTTAGCGCAACGGAATGCACTTTTAAAATATTTTGCGCTTAACAATACGTTTAATGAAGATACACTGGCTATTTATAACGAACAACTCCACACCTATGGAAGTGAAGTTTTTAAAAAAAGAGATGCTTTTTTAAAAACCTTTATTCCGATTTTCAAATCGCGTTACGAAGCCATTAGCCAAAGCAAAGAAGTAATAGATTTAAAGTACAAAAGTGATTTGTTTGATGCTGAATTAAAGGATTTATTGAACAAAAATATCAATAAAGATAAAGCGTTGCAATACACCAGTGTTGGTACACATAAGGATGATTTGGTGTTTTTGATTGATGATTTTCCGATTAAAAAATTCGGAAGTCAAGGGCAACAAAAATCATTTCTCATAGCTTTGAAGTTAGCGCAATTCGATTTTATAAAACAACAAAGTGGCGTCTCGCCTATCCTCCTTTTAGATGATATTTTTGATAAGTTGGATGAAAACAGAGTAGCACAAATTATCAGTTTAGTGGATGATGAGCATTTCGGGCAAATCTTTATCAGTGATACGCATGCAGAACGTACTGAAGAAGTTGTAAAACAAATTCATCAATCTTATAAAATTTTCAAGTTATGAAAAACATTATTGTCATTGCGAAGCCTCGCCAAAAGCGTGGCTGTGGCAATCTTTTTTATTTCAAGTGTATTTTTCTGGTCGTTATTATGTTTGGTTTTTTCAGCTGCTCCGAGAATCCTGAAACTTACATTCCACATGTAGAAGGTTATTGGGAAATTGAAGAAGTAACCATGGCAGATGGCCGTAAAAAAGAATATAAATTTAATGAAACCATAGATTATATAAGTGTGAACGATAGTTTGAAAGGTTTTCGGAAAAAACTAAAACCAGGTATAAATGACACCTACTTCACCTCTGCTGATGCTGAGACCTTAGAATTGAAAATTGAAAATAATAAATTAAACATTTATTATTCTACACCTTATGCCAATTGGAAAGAAACGGTTTTGGAAGCGACTTCAGACCAACTTCGAATCCTAAATGAAGATGAGAACATTTATGTGTATAAACGCTATACACCTATAAAATTAGATTTAGAAGAGTAATAGGTCATCATAAGTTTATTAAGCAACAATTCGTAACAGCTTCAATACCTAAATAACTTATTAAATTTGTAACTTAGTAAACTCTAACTAAAGTGTAATCCTATTAAATAGATGACCGCTTTTGCGGCAACTAAAGATGGCAAAACGAAAAAACGACAATCAACCCATTCAAGATATTCTAAAAGAGTTTGTAGAAACCAACAATTTACAATCGGGTTTAGACAAAGTAGATGTGCGCGAAGCTTGGGCAAATTTGATGGGAAATGGCGTCAACAATTACACGACTGCCATAGAGTTAAAACACGATACGCTTTATGTGCAATTAAGTAGCAGTGTACTGCGAGAAGAGCTGAGTTATGGTACCGAAAAAATCATAAAAATGCTCAATGAATCCCTTAGAAAAGAGGTGGTCAAAAAATTGGTGCTTCGTTAGGTGTAGGGTGTTCGGTGTTCGGTTTTCGGTGTTCAGTGTTCATAATTTACGACAGTGTATCTCTTCCATGTTCTAGAACCAATGATTTGTTATAATTCGTGTTAAGGATTACTATATATTTCCCTATTTTTAGAGTCTCAATAATTCACTTACATGACGTATTTTAAACTCATTCTGTCCTTCCTATTAACGGTAGGCATTTTTTTCGCTTTAAACACCAAATTCGGCGCAATTCCTCCCATTGGAAAATTCCTTAACCCTTACTCAGGCGTCTGGCAAAATGAAACCGATGAAGCTATTTCTGGAAATATCTCCATTCCCGAATTAAAAGATAAAGTCACAGTATATTATGATGCGGAATTGATTCCACATGTATTCGCACAAAACGAACTCGATTTATACAGAGTACAAGGTTATATAACCGCTAAACATAGACTTTGGCAAATGGAATTCCAGACCTATGCAGCAGCGGGTCGTTTATCTGAAATTATTGGAGAAAAAGCCCTGAACTACGACCGACAAGAACGCAGACGAGGCATGGTCTATGGCGCTGAACAAACACTGAGTAAAATGTCGGAAGATAAAACTATGATGGCTATTGTTGAGGCCTATGCCGATGGCGTTAACAGTTATATCAACCAACTCAACTCAAAAACTTATCCTGTTGAATATAAATTATTGGATTACAAACCTGAAGCTTGGACGCCTAAAAAAACAGCGTTGCTCTTAATGTATATGACTAAAATGCTGGCTGGTGGCGATGAAGATATGGAATACACCAATGCCCTACGACTATTTGGAAAAGAACGATTTGATTTATTGTTTCCGGATTTCTTTGACATTACGGATCCCATCATTCCAAAAGAAACCGATTGGAGTTATATCGATGTGCCGCAAACACCTGATCCAAATAGCGAACCCGTTTTAGATTCCATCGCCGAAACCATTGATAAACCAGATCCTAATTATGGCAGTAACAATTGGGCAATTTCGGACGAAAAATCAGCAACAGGAAATGCCATCTTAGCAAACGATCCACACTTGGGTCTCAACTTACCTTCTATATGGTTTGTGATGCAATTAAGCACACCAAATCATAATGCGTTTGGTGCCACATTACCAGGCGCATTGGCTGTAATTTCCGGTTTTAACGAACATATTGCTTGGGGCGAAACCAATGCTACACGCGATGTGATTGATTGGTATAAAATTGAATTTAACAACGACCGAACGCAATATAAATTTGATAACCAATGGAAAGCGGTTTCTGTTAGAGTTGAAGAAATCAAAATTAAAGGTCAGGAAAGCTATAAAGATTCCGTGCTTTATACACATCACGGCCCAGTTGTTTATGACAAAAACTTTAAATCTGATAATGAATTATCGGGTTATGCCATGAAATGGGCAGGACATATTTCTGGGAATGGTCAAAAAACATTTACAGAACTGAACAAGGCAAAAGGTTATGATGATTACGAAAAGGCATTACAGTATTGGGTAGCGCCTGCCCAAAATATCGTTTTTGCTTCCACCGATGGCGATATTGCCTTGTGGGTTCAAGGTCTATTTCCTAATAAATGGGAAGGCCAAGGCAAATTTGTAATGGACGGCTCTAAACCTGAAAACGATTGGCAAGGTTATATTCCGCAGCAATTCAACGCGCACACCAAAAATCCGGAGCGTGGTTTTGTGAGTTCTGCCAATCAATCTCCTGTAGATGAAGCTTATCCCTATTATGTTTTTAATGATGGTTATGAAACCTATAGAAATCGTGTGATAAATGATTTTTTTAATTCGAAGGCTAAATTTAGTGTTCAAGACTTTAAGGATTTACACAACAATAATTACAACCTTAAAGCAGATGAATTGATGCCCTATATGTTAAAAACCATGGATGTGTCTAACTTAACCAAGGAAGAAAAGGAAATTTATGATATTGCTGAAGAATGGCAATACAATAATGATAAAGACGAAAAAGGCCCAAGTATCTGGAATGCTTGGTGGGACGTTCTCTACGATATGGTTTGGGACGAGTTTGAAGTTGAGGATACTGCCTTAGAAACGCCGTTCACCTACCAAACCATTTATTTATTAAAAAATAAAGGCGATGATGACTTTATGGACATGAAAGATACACCTGAAAAAGAAACAGCTAGAGACTTATTCAAACTCAGTTTTAGTAAAGCGGTTAAAAACTTAAATGATTGGAAAGCCATAAACGGAGACCTCAACTGGGTAAATTACAAAGGCACATTTGCTGGTCATTTATTACAAGCCTTACCAGCCTTTTCAAGATTTGATATTCCTATTGGAGGCGGTAAAAATATTGTCAATGCGACTTCCGAAAATTGGGGACCCTCTTGGCGCATGATTGTAGAAATGACCTCACCTCCTACCGCATTGGGCATTTATCCTGGCGGACAATCGGGTAATCCTGGCAGTAAATACTACGATAATTTTATAGACACTTGGGCTGCTGGCGAATACCACAGTCTCAATTTTCTGCAAAGCGATAAAGCCACAGAGGCTATCATTAGCACACAAATACTAACACCAACCAAGTAATGAGCAAAAATATTCTCAATTTTATAGTGACCATTATAGTAGCCTATGTATTATCATTAGTACTGCCTTGGTGGTCAGTTATGGTTGCGGCTTTTGCGACCGCTTTATTTATGCCGCTTAAAAAAGTAGCGGTATTTTTTGTACCCTTTTTTGCCATTCTAGTTTTATGGTTTGTTTATAGTTTTGTATTGAGTAGTGGCAACGATTACATATTGGCGAAACGTATTGCGGTGCTTTTACCTTTAGGTGGCAATCCTTATGTATTGATGTTAGTGACAGGAGTTGTTGGCGGTTTGGCTGCTGGTATTTCTGGTGTTTTTGGGAAGCAGTTGAGTTTGGTTTTGAAGAAGTGAGTGGGACTAACTATATAGGTCTTTAGAGTTTTGACTAATTTTATAAAATTAGAAATAAAAATAGAAAAGTGTTGTTATCCTGGCTTGTTTACAGGATATGTATTATAAAGGTTACTATATAACGAGTTGTGTGTAATGTAAAAAAAGCGTGAATGAAAAAAATCTACCAACGAATTGAATATTTAGCATACTATGAAATTATCGGAGGAATATTCGGATTATTACTCATTTATTTAAGGGTTTATGATAAGTTGAATTCAAACGGATTTTTCATTTTTTCACTTTCACTATTTATTACTCTATGCGGAATTTCAATTTATAGCGGAATTTTACTCATTCAAAAAAAATATCAGAAAGGTTTAAATCTATCTCTTTTTTCACAAGCGACTCAAGTTATTAGTTTTGTCCTATTTGGTTACATTTTTGATTTTGCAATCGGAATTTATCTTCGAATAACGACTGAATTGACTAATGACACTATTGTTGGACTTGACTTTGGATTTGCAAATTGGAATTTATCTCGAAATGCAAATCCTGACATAATTGAATTGAATATAAATATTGTAGCAATAATTCTGTTATTGTTCATAGCAAAATCAGCTGACCGAATAAAAGCTGAAATGAAAAAAGAAAATGACTGAATTAAACACTACACACAACAACGTGTAAACGCAATAACTACTGAATTCCCTATCGGAAATTCAGCCGTTTTAACTAACTTAGTTGCGTCAACGGAAAAATACTAACGCTTTTTGCCGTTACTGACGCTTACACAATCACGTTACCTGTAATGCTGAAAAAACACCACGCATGAAAATAACCTTACTCAAAATTTTATTTGGAATAATTGGATTTATAATTGGTGGAACGATAGCAATTGCCATGGTCATTCCTCTTTTGAGCAATTTAATTGGAAATGAGATTGTCTTAGATGTTGTTCATATTTTTGTAACATTTGGAGTTGCAATATTTTTATATAGACTTGCTGTAAAACATCTTTTAAAAGGAAATAAATGAAAATATTTCTAAGATTAAAACATTGGCAACTATTTCTAATTTGGATTTTAGGAGCTATTCAATTGTCGCTTTTTATAAAATCTGACTTTTGGTTTATTTCATTTGGTATATACTTCTTACTTTTTTTACTCTGGATTTATTCTATTGGAAAAGTTCTAAACAAAAACAATCTTGAATTAATTAAGCGTATGAATATTTGGTGGATTTTATATTCGCTTTCACTAATTCCTTTAGCAATAAATTATCGAGATAGTATAATGAGAACTTATGACAGAATTGATACGTGGATTATAATTCTGAGTATATTTATCGGATTTATAGCAATTGCAAAAATTACAATATATTCTGCAAAAACAATAAAAAGAGCAGAATTAAGTAAAGAATATGAAACAGCTGATTTAGTTGCAGAAATATTCTTAATCTATTTTTTCATCATTGGAATTTGGATTTTACAACCACGACTAAACAAAATAATAGCTGAAAAATAAAGCACTACAGGTAACAAAGTACTGTGCTAAAAAACAACTAAAATCACATTAATTTTTCACTTACGTCCTTTTTTTATATTCTGCATCATATATTGAACCTGATTTTACTTTTGCAAAAGCCTGTTTCAAGAGCTTATTACAAAAGCCTATCAACGCCATTTTTTACTCTTTCCTTTGGCAACTATTCGCTCATATTAATCTCCGCAAGCTTTGTTGTACCTCCCTACAGGCAAACAGGCTTACAACAAATTTAATGACCAACATGACTAAATAAAAAAGCTCCATCCAAAAGATGAAGCTTTTCCATATCAATCTATTAAAAAACTATTTAATCACCAGTTTTTTAATCACTCTAGCGCTTTCTCCATTAAATTCCAACATATAAATACCAGAATTCAAATCAAGGTGTAAGGCATTGGCTCCTAATTGAAGCGTTTTTTCGGTTATCAATTTCCCATCGATGCTATAAACATTTAAATGTTCAAAAGCCGTATTATTATCAAAGTTCAGTTGGCCATCTGTAGGGTTCGGATAAATGCTAAACCCATTAAAAGCCAAATCATCAACACCTAAAAATGCACAATCAACTGGGTCAAACGTCACTAATCCCAAAGTATTATCATCGTTTTGATGTGAAATTACAGCTTCTGCATCTGCAAGTGTATTAGGAACATTGTTTTCATCCCAACAATTGTGCATTGCCGTCAATGGATTGTCTGTATTGTTGAAAAGCGCATAGGTTGCGCCACCATTACCATTGTCAGAAAATACATTTTGCCCAACATTATCAACATTGTCACCCAAGTTTATCATGGATTCACCTTGAAGCGTAATGCCCCATAAATTTCTTCGGATCTCATTACCACTGGCAATAATGTTATTCCCTTCCACAGAGGCCACCAATGAAATACCACTTCCACCTTGAAAAGGAGCACCTTGCGTATCATTGTCTTCAATTACATTATTTCTAATAAACGCAGTCACATTGTTACTCTGAATGACCATGCCATAACGATTATCAGTTATAATATTGTCATCGATGATGGCGTTCACACCTCCAGAACCCAATAAGTCAGAAACAGAAATGCCGCCTACCAATGTTAAATTACGGTCACCTTTTACCGTGTTCTGAATAATTTGAGTCGGCTGATCAGTAAGTGAAGGTCCTAAATTAATTTGTGGTCGGTTAGAGTTGGCTTGATTATTACCTTCAAAATAATTATTAAAAATATAAGGAGAAACTTGATTTGTAGCTCCAGATCCAATGCCTGTAGTTTCATTAAAGGTAATAGTGTTATTGGTAATTTGAGGCATTCCTCTAGAAAGTCCAATAACGCCTCCCGTAGAAACACCAGAAACATTATTGGTAATTAAACAATTATTAATAGTGAAGGTTTCTGTTAACACTCTCAAACCACCGCCATACTCTATGGTAGCATTTTGAATATTAATATCTGAAAATTCCTCGAAACGAAAGCCATCATAAGGTGCGTTTGTATCTACAGCAGTAAACATTACACTGCTAGCATCGACGTTAAAGGTTCCAAAAATGGTAATTCTTATACCTGCTCCAATTTCTAAAGTTGCATCAGAATTAATAAGAAACGTATCCGTCGCAGAAATGGTAAGGTCTTCCACTAAAGTATAGGTAGTGCCTGATACTGAAATAGTCGCAGGACTTGCCGCAACAAGATCATCCAAGCTATAGGTCATACCTGTATCTGGCGTGGTATATTGCGCAGAAAGTATACCGACAAAGCCAAGAACAGTAAATAAATTAAGTAATAGTCGTTTCATAAAGTTGTGTTTTTTGATTTTCGATAAAATTATAAAATATTGCTTGGTATGACTATTAAAAAAAGAACTTTAATAGAAAAATCTTGAATTTTAAGACAACTTTAGAGCTTGAATAAAATTGTTTACAATAATAAAATTGGATGGATGGTTTATGATCTAGTATAATAGACTTCTAAAATATAGGCAGGCTTATGTCAAAGTTGACTAAAAGAACACAAATAAGAAATGATACATTGGTCAATCATTCGCTTCTACTAGATCAATGAGTTTTGCCCATTGTATAGCGGATTCAATTGTAATGAATCGTCTTATTTGCTTTTTAAAAAATAGGTTTTCAATTACAGAACTTATCGTACTAACATTATTATATGTGACAATACCGTAACCTTTTAAGTTAAGACTTTGCTTATAAAATTTAAGCCAATCCATTGGTACTACAGAATAAGAATTAATTCTATGGGATATATAAACTACATCGCTACCATCGGTTTTTAAGAAGTCAACTACAGCTTTAACGGTAGGTTTTCCATGTAGTTCCCAAGAATAGCTTACACCTTCCTTTACTTCTGATATCACAAAACCATCAAAAATAAAAACATCGCCAAATTCGTAGTTCAGTTCTTTTAAAACTTCCGAATACAAATTGCTATGCCTTATACTTAACATGTCGCAAAGTTAGGAATTTTCAGTATAAAAGACCCAAAAAACCTCATAAGTTGAGAGTGATCATTCTTTACTATTAGCTACATAGGCATTTACAAACTCCTTAGCCTGTCTGTTCTCAGAATTAATTTCTAACGTCTTTTTATAATTAGTATAGGCCTGTAAACTATCGCCATGTAATAGATAAGCCTCTCCTAAACTATCATATACATTGGCACTTTCAGGATGTAAAGCAGCATTTATTTTTAATATTTCAATCGCCTTTTCATAGTCATGTTTTCGTATGTTTTGGTAACCCATGCGATTAAAATCCCGTTCATTTATAAAGATACTTGTTGAATCTTGTTTCTTAATTTCCAAATAACCAGCTAGTGCATTGTCATAATTACCTTCTTTTAGATGAGCGCTTGGTGTTTTATAACCTTCTGGTGCTTTTAGATAATCGTAGGTCATTTGATTTTCATTTTCTTCTGAAATTACAGACAAATAGCGCTGTCTAGTTTCTGGATGTTGCACAAAACGGAATTTCTTATACATATCTGCCACAAAAAATTCGTTTGTATCTAATGCAACGGGTTTAATTTTTCCACCTCTCCAATTTAGATACAGTGTGTTATCTTCATAATAAACCTCAATTAAATCATCTGGATTATAAATGTAACTTCCTGAGGTCTCTTTTTTAAAGGCTTCTGAATAGTCGATGTTTTTTGAACAATTAAAAACTATGAATGAAAGTAATAGTGCTAAAAGAAGTGTTTTTAGTTTCATTTTGAAAATGGTTTGGTTGCGTTTAATTTTGAACATAAAAAAAGTCCCACTATAAGTGAGACGATTCTTTTACTATTTTGTTACTTAAATTAGATAAATCTAGGCTTTCACATCCATTAATTCCACATCGAAAACCAAGGTTGCATTTGGTGGAATTACACCTCCTGCTCCAGCGGCACCATAAGCTAAATCGCTAGGAATTACCAAACGTGCTTTATCACCAACGTTAAGTAAACAAATGCCTTCATCCCAACCTGGAATCACTTGACCTACGCCTACTTGAAAATCTAAAGGGGAATTTCTTTTGTATGACGAATCGAAAACTGTACCATCAGACAATTGACCTTTATAGTGAACAGAAACCGTATGTCCTTTTTCAGCTTTTTTACCATCACCTTTTTGAATGATTTTATAACGTAAACCAGATTTTGTTTCGTCAAATCCTTCCGCTAACTTATCCAACTCTGCTCTTGCCGCTTCACGTTCTGCTGCAATACGCTTTTCACGAGAGCCTTCAAAAGTTCTAAACGCTTCAATGGCGTTAAATTTTTCAGCCGAGTCGCCTTGTCTTATAATTTCTAAGCTTTCAATTTTATCGCCTTGCGCAATAGCATCTACAACATCCTGTCCTTCAACTACGTTTCCAAAAACCGTATGTTTTCCATCTAACCAATCCGTAGCAACATGCGTAATGTAGAATTGGCTACCATTAGTTCCAGGACCTGAATTTGCCATAGCCAATACACCAGGACCATCATGTTTTAAATCTGGATGAAACTCATCATCAAATTTATAACCAGGGTTTCCCGTTCCTGTACCTTGTGGACAACCACCTTGTATCATAAAATCTGGGATAACTCTGTGGAATTTTAAACCATCATAATAAGGGTTTCCTTGTGGTTTAGCTGAATTTTCTAAGTTTCCTTCTGCTAGTGCCACAAAATTACCAACTGTTCCTGGAGCCTTTTCGAACTCTAAATTTACTAATATTTCACCTTTGGTGGTGTTGAATTTTGCGTATAAACCGTCTTGCATTGTGTTTTCTTTTGTTTGAAGGTGCAAAGATAGTCAATGATTTATGATTTACGAATTTAGATTGAAGATTTGGATGGTTAGTGGGAAAATGACGGAAGACGGAAGACGGAAGACGGATGACAGATGACGGATTGGTGCTTCGTGCTTCGTGCTTCGTGCTTCGTGCTTCGTGCTTCGTGCTTCGTGCTTCGTGCTTCGTGCTTCGTGCTTCGTGCTTCGTGCTTCGTGCTTCGTGCTTCGTGCTTCGTGCTTCGTGCTTCGTGCTTCGTGCTTCGTGCTTCGTGCTTCGTGCTTCGTGCTTCGTGCTTCGTGCTTCGTGCTTCGTGCTTAAAAAGCTATAACACAAAGTTCCACAAAGAAGTCTCAAAACTGCCCAAAGAAATAAAATACTTATTGACGATAGCCAAAGAAAAACCGCCACTTAAACATTGAAATATTTGAAATTCGAATTAATAAAGTTAGTTTTGAAAAAAAACGACATGGCATTTTTATCTAAACTCTTCGGCTCTGAAACAAAATCCGAGGATACCGTTGAGGCAATTATAACTGACGTAGAGAACAGACCGTTTGGAGTCTCTGAAAACAATGTGCTTTTTGCTGGTTTGAATGAATTGGGCGGTTATTTCTTTTTTCAAACGGTTATTGTTGGACAACTGAAAGTAAAATGTAAAACTGGTGCCACACTTTATTTTGCTGGCAATAATTTTGAATTAAAACTTAAATCTGATATGCCAGAATTTGAATCTGAAGGTTCTGATATAAAAGGCCGAAATGTGACTAAGATTGATTTTCAGGTTGAGGAAAGTGAAGTAAAAAAGTTGGAAAATGCTACACTAAAAAGCATTCAGCTTAACGTTAAGAAGCATGATATTTTGTTTAGTAAGTATGTTGTTGACAACGCTATCGATGAGGAAGAATAGAGTTTTCTAAATAATGTGTTCGTTATTTTTCTGACACGAATTTCACTAATTTTCACAAATTTTTTGCGGCTTAGATCATTGGCAAAGAGTTATTACGCAGAGATTCTCAGAGGCTTGACGTGGTTCAAATGATACTTTAAAAACTAAATTTTTAAATGGACAACTAATCTCCTAATCCCTATAGCTGTCGAGAGAGACTGCGACTTCAAACTTTCCACTTTGGGGACATCGAAGATTCAATGAATCAAAATAAATAAAATATAAACAACTGAATTAAATGTCCACAGGACAAAGGGAAACTAGTTAGCAACCTCACTCATAAATTTAATGCGATACAAACGTAATTCTTCGTCATCATAATCACCATCAAATTCTTCTATGGCATCATCTATTTTATCGCTTTCAGATTCCATAAAATACTCATGGATTTCTTCTTGCTGGTCTTCGTCCAAAATCTCATCAATCCAATAGTTGATATTCAACTTGGTTCCTGAAAAAACAATAGATTCCATTTCCTTAATAAATGCTTTCATTTCCATGCCTTTTGAAGAGGCAATATCACTTAAAGGTAATTTTCTATCGACGTTTTGTATGATGTATAGTTTTATAGCAGAGTTTGTTCCTGTAGATTTTACAATCATATCATCTGGTCGCATGATGTCGTTATCCTCAACATAATCTGCAATTAAACCCACAAAATCCTTACCGTATTTTTTGGCCTTACTCTCGCCTACACCATGTACGTTAGACAATTCGTCTATCGTAATAGGATATTTCAGCGCCATATCTTCTAAGGATGGGTCTTGAAAAATCACAAATGGAGGTACGCCTAATTTTTTGGCATTACGTTTCCGCAAATCCTTAAGCATTTTCATCAATTTCTCGTCGGCTACTGCTCCACCGCCTTTAGTATTGGTTACAATACCATCGTTTGTATCTTCATCGAACACATGGTCTTCTGCCATCATAAAGGATTTTGGATTTTTTATAAAATCCAAGCCACTTTTACTTAACCTTAAAACACCGTAAGTTTCAATATCTTTCTTTAATAAACGAGCGACTATAACCTGACGAATCAACGCCATCCAATAGCGTTTATCTTTATCTTTTCCAATACCAAAAAAATCTTGGGTATCGGTTTTATGAGACGAAATGAGCGCATTTGAATTGCCGACAAGGACTTGCACCAAATCTTTGGCCTTATATTTTTCATTGGTTTTTTGTACTGTATCCAATAAAATCTGAACGTCATCTTTAGCTTCCTTCTGTTTTTTAGGATGGCGTACATTATCATCCATATCGCCACCTTCTCCTGTTGCATTATCAAACTCTTCGCCAAAATAATGAAGGATAAATTTTCGTCTGGACATAGACGTTTCAGAGAAAGCCACTACTTCTTGCAATAAGGCGTGCCCTATTTCTTGTTCAGCAACAGGTTTCCCTGCCATGAATTTTTCAAGCTTCTCAATATCTTTATAGGCATAGTAAGCCAAACAATGCCCTTCGCCTCCATCTCTACCAGCTCTTCCTGTTTCTTGGTAATAACTTTCAATACTTTTAGGAATATCATGATGAATCACAAAGCGAACATCTGGTTTATCTATTCCCATTCCGAAAGCTATGGTTGCCACCACAACATCTGTATCTTCCATCAAGAACATATCTTGATGTTTTACCCTGGTTTTAGCATCGAGACCTGCATGATAAGGCACCGCTTTTATACCATTAACCTGAAGCACTTGCGATAATTCTTCAACACGTTTACGACTCAGACAATAAATAATTCCGGATTTCCCTTCATTCTGTTTCACAAAACGAATGATATCTGAATCTACATTTTTCGTTTTTGGTCGTACTTCATAATAAAGATTGGGTCTGTTAAATGAGGCTTTAAAAGTAACGGCGTTTGGCATGCCTAAACTCTTCAAAATATCTTCTTGTACCTTTTCAGTCGCCGTTGCCGTCAGTCCTACGATTGGAATATCATCTCCAATACGCTTTATAATCGTTTTTAAATTTCTGTATTCCGGCCTAAAATCGTGTCCCCATTCACTAATACAATGTGCTTCATCCACAGCCATAAAAGAAATTTTAACCGTTCTAAGAAAGTCAACATATTCTTCCTTGGTCAAAGATTCTGGGGCTACATAAAGCAATTTTGTAATTCCATTTGTAATATCATCCTTTACGCGTTTTACTTCTGTTTTATTCAACGATGAATTTAAAACGTGTGCGACACCTTCGTTTTCAGACACTGCCCTAATAGCATCTACCTGATTTTTCATCAGTGCTATCAATGGAGATACCACAATGGCAGTACCTTCTTTTATCAAAGCTGGTAGTTGATAACATAACGATTTCCCGCCACCAGTTGGCATAATAACAAAAGTGTTATTACCAGCTACGACGTTTTTAATTACTTCTTCTTGAAGGCCTTTGAATCCCGAAAACCCAAAGTACTTTTTTAATGCGGAGTGTAAGTCAATTTCTGCAATACTCATTAATCCCTATTGGTATTTTATATACATTTGCAACAACTTTAAAGATAACAAATTCTTTAAACTTAGAAAACTCTATAAATAATAAGTTTTGAACACTAAGGAATCCATCCTAAAAATTGCAAGAGCAACCATAAAATTAGAAAGTAAAGCTATTGATAATTTGGCAGATTTACTAACGAACGATTTTGCGGATACCGTAGAACTAATTTATAAGTCTAAAGGACGTGTTATTATCACTGGTATCGGTAAAAGTGCTATCATCGCCAATAAGATCGTTGCCACTTTAAATTCCACTGGAACTCCAGCTGTTTTTATGCATGCTGCAGATGCTATACACGGCGACCTTGGGCTAATTCTTCAAGATGATGTGGTCATCTGTATTTCTAAAAGTGGAAACACACCAGAAATTAAAGTTTTAGTGCCACTTATAAAGCACGCTAATAATAAAATGATCGCTATCACTGGCAATGCAGAGTCATTTTTAGGGCAACAATCCGATTTTATTTTGAATGCATACGTTGCAGAAGAAGCTTGTCCTAATAATTTAGCACCAACCACTAGTACGACTGCTCAATTGGTTATGGGAGATGCTTTAGCGATTTGTTTATTGGATTTACGCGGATTTTCGAGTAAGGATTTTGCAAAATACCATCCAGGAGGCGCACTTGGTAAACGTCTATATTTGCGCGTCAATGATTTATCGTCCCAAAATCAAAAGCCACAAGTTGGTCTTGAAGCCTCATTAAAAGAAGTGATTGTAGAAATTACCGAAAAAATGCTGGGTGTAACAGCAGTTGTGGAAAACGAGAAAATTGTGGGCATTATTACTGATGGCGATTTAAGACGCATGTTGAGCAAAAGTGATGATCTTTCAGGTTTAAGAGCTAAGGATATTATGAGTAATAATCCACGGCGGATTTCGGAAGATGCTATGGCAGTTGATGCTAAAGAACTTATGGAAGAATTTGGAATTTCCCAATTGCTTGTGGAACATGATGGTAAATTTTCAGGCGTGGTTCATCTTCACGATTTAATAAAAGAAGGCATTATATAATGGTAAAAAAACAAATGGATGAGATGTCTTTTTTAGACCATCTCGAAGATTTAAGGTGGCATTTAATAAGAGCTGTTGCCAGTGTGATAATTGCAGCAACTTTAGCTTTTATTTTTAAAGATTTTGTGGTTGGAATTATAATGGCCCCAAAACACATGGATTTCCCAACTTATGTTGCGCTTTGCAATATGTCTAAGTTTTTTGGGATGGATATGTCATTTTGTGCCAGTGAATTACCATTTGTGATTGAAGTCAGATCTGTTGGAGGTCAGTTTTCTGCACATATTTGGACCTCTATTTACGCTGGAATCGTAGTTGCTTTCCCCTATGTTTTATATCAATTATGGAGTTTTATAAGTCCGGGATTACAAGATAATGAACGCAAAAATTCGAGAGGCTTTATAATTATCGCATCTTTTCTTTTCTTTTTGGGTGTTGCTTTTGGTTACTATGTAATAACACCGCTATCCTTAAACTTTTTAACCAATTATACGTTTGCTGAAGAAGTCTCTAATGCCTTTGATTTAAGTTCCTATAATTCTATTGTTCGCTCATCATCCTTAGCTGCAGGTTGTGTTTTTGAGTTACCAATCGTCATCTATTTCTTAACTAAAGTCGGACTGGTTACTCCTTTAATTTTGAGAAAATACCGAAAATATGCTTTGGTTGTTGTGTTGTTATTATCCGCAGTTATTACACCTCCTGATATTGCGAGTCAGGTTATTGTAGCGATACCAATATTATTGTTGTACCAAGTAAGTATTTATATTTCTGCTGTTGTGGTTAGAAATCAAGCCAGAAAAACGGCAAAAGCAAATAAAAAATCTAAAGTCAAGTCTTAAATTATGTCTGATATTGTAGAGGAATTCAACGATTATCGTGCTAAAATGAATGATAAAATATTAGCAGATAACAACAAGATTGTAAAGCGTATTTTCAATCTTGATACCAATGCGTTTCAAGCTGGCGCTTTAGATAAAAAGACCAAAGAACTCCTAGGATTGGTGGCTTCAACCGTTCTACGTTGTGATGATTGTGTTAAATATCATTTGGAAGCCTCCTATAATGAAGGCTTGACCAAAGAAGAAATCAGTGAAGCGCTTGGTATTGCAACCTTAATTGGTGGCACCATTGTGATTCCTCATTTGAGGCGTGCCCATGAATATTGGGAAGCCATTGAGCAGCACAACCAACAAGGTTAAACTTTTAATAAATGACTGCCAAAGCCAATAGAATCTATATGATTTTATTAATTTTAGCGTTCTTATTCCTTTTTAATGATGAAATAGGAATAAAATAAAATGATGATTTTTTTATTTATTCAAAATAGAAAAATAAAGCATAGCCTTAGTTACGGTTTATTTTTATGTTGAAGAAGAAAGGAAACCTGTCTGCCGACAGGCAGGAAAGGGCGTTTTATTATTGCGATTTCATTATTATGAAGGATATATAAAAGATATGAAGTTACGAGCAGAACATTTAATGAAGTCCTACAGTGGACGAAAAGTGGTAAAAGATGTTTCACTAGAAGTTAATCAAGGTGAGATTGTTGGGTTATTAGGTCCAAATGGTGCTGGTAAAACTACCTCTTTCTATATGATTGTTGGGATTATAAAACCCAATGGCGGAAATATCTTTTTGGATAACACCAATATTACCAAGTTTCCGATGTACAAACGTGCCCAGAATGGTATTGGTTATTTGGCGCAAGAAGCTTCGGTATTTAGAAAATTAAGTGTTGAGGATAACATTTTAAGTGTACTTCAGCTGACTAAGTTAAGTAAGAAGGCACAAACCGATAAAATGGAATCCCTGATTGAAGAATTTGGTTTAGGGCATATCAGAACCAACAGAGGCGACTTGCTTTCTGGTGGAGAGCGACGCCGAACCGAAATTGCACGTGCTTTGGCAACCGACCCTAACTTTATACTTTTAGATGAACCTTTTGCAGGTGTTGACCCTGTTGCTGTTGAGGATATTCAACGTATTGTTGCTAAATTGACCAAAAAGAATATTGGTATTTTAATAACTGACCATAACGTACAAGAAACTTTAGCGATTACGGACAGAACCTATTTGATGTTTGAAGGTAAAATTCTCAAAGCCGGTAAACCCGAAGAACTGGCCAGTGACGAAATGGTACGTAAGGTGTACTTAGGCCAAAATTTTGAATTACGTAAGAAGAAATTGGAATTCTAAACCTGGTAATTTACTAATTATTTGTTTTAATTATTTGAAGTGTTAATAAGACTGGCTGTCCCTTAGTTTGAACTACTTCCCTAGCACTATAGTTCAAAAATTGATTTCTAAAAATCAGAAACTACAATTAAACTTATTTTTCGCTTCGTATTTTTCTAATGACAATTATAAAACCATATACAAATGCAGATTGAATTATGACATTTATAACCCAATATAGGCCAACCATAAATAAATCTTCGGAAACATAAAAGGGTAAACTACCGTTAATTAAACTAATAGGATAACTACATATGTCTAACAATTTTGATGTTACAGAAGATAGATCATTATTGGCTCGGGACAGCAGAACTTCAGAAAGAGCGATAATAAATTGAATTATTATCAGAACCAAGAAAACGATTACGAATTCTTTAAGTTTAAATTTTTTCATTTCAATACTCGTTTAGTTTAGAACCATACAATATCTCTATCGTAGTGGTCGGTTAGGTTTCTGCTATTAACCAACTGCAAATTTAACAAGCGTTTAAAAATAACAATTATATTTTTTTAATGCTTTATACTTTTACGAAAAAATAACTTTTTAATTAAATTAACGAAAAGTAGACAAGCAGCACCCACTGCCAATCCAATGATAAAATCCCTCAGTATGGACGGTATCTGTTCTAAAAAATGATGAAAAAAGGCTATGTTATGAACAAAGATTCCACCAGCAACCAAGATTAAGGCTATGGTGCCTATAACCGATAAGCCTTTAATAATTTTTGGTAAGGCCCAAACTAAAAAGGTACCCATTGAAAATAAAAACCCAGATTTACCATTACTTTTACTTATCAGCTTTAGACCAAAATCATCCATCCTAACAATTAATGCTACAATACCGTAAACACCAACTGTAGCAATTAGAGCTACAATTGATACCACAATTATTTGCGTGGTTAAAGGCTCGTTAACAACAGTCCCTAACGAAATGATAACAATTTCTACAGATAAGATAAAATCGGTTACAATCGCCGATTTTATTTTTGTTTTTTCTAACTCCAGCAGTTCTTCCTCGGTAAAATCCTTCTTTAGTTCTACAGTAACTTCTTTTGGATGTGGCACCAAAAACTCATAGATTTTTTCTGCACCTTCGTAAGCCAAGTACAAACCGCCCATAACCAAAACCACAACAACAGCCCATGGTAAAAAAGCACTCATCAAAAAAGCTAGTGGTAGAATTATCAATTTATTCAAAAACGACCCCTTTGTGATTGCCCATAGCACAGGAATTTCCCGGGAGGACACAAAACCAGATGCTTTTTCAGCATTCACAGCTAAATCATCACCTAAAATACCTGCGGTTTTTTTAGTTGTTATTTTGGTCATCGCAGCGACATCGTCCATTAAAACCGCAATATCATCTAGTAATGCAAAAAATCCTGAAGCCATTTGTTAAAATTGTTTGTTCTATGAATTGAATGATGGGTTAAGCTATTTTAGACTTTGTCAATAAAGATAGAATTATGTACAAAGCAATAATTAAAGGTATCGCAGCAAAATGAAGCACAATTAAGAGCACTACACTCAAAATGAGGAAAACATATCGTACTGAATTATCCTTAAAACCGTAATTTTTAAATTTTAATGCAAATAACTTAATGTTGGAATTCAATAAATAACAACTTAAAAGTGTGATACCAATTAAAAACCATTTATTGATAATTATAGAATTCATTACATCGCTATTCTGATATTCTAAAATTAGAGGTAAGGACAATATCACCAAAGTATTTGCTGGTACTGGCAACCCCTTGAAATAGGTTTGCTGATCTTCGTCTAGGTTGAATTTGGCCAAGCGATATGCCGAAGCTAACGCTATTAACAAACCAATTAACGGCAAAACAGACATTTTAAAGCCTTGCCAATGAAACATAGAGTTCCAACTATCCGTGTAAGCGCCAAAATCTGGTGCATCAATCGCCAATGAAATAAGCTTAAACATGATCACTCCTGGGACTACACCACTCGTTACCAGATCTGCAAGAGAATCTAGCTGAATACCCAAAGGACTTTGCACATTTAATTTTCTTGCCAAAAGACCGTCAAAAAAATCAAAAAATATACCTAGAAAAACAAATAAAGCCGCTGCAACAAAGTTGCCATAGACTGCAAATATTAGGGCTATACAGCCTGAAAACAAATTCAGTAGTGTTACTATATTCGGAATGTGTCGTTTTAAACCCATAAAGTTAATTTTTGTAAAAATATAAAAGTAATTGCGTCTTATTAGATTTATTTTTTGAAATTGTATGCATTGAAAACAATAAGAACGCCTTTTAACAGTTAAAGACGTATATGCTATTTAGAAAAATAATGCGCATCTTTGTAAAAAAATATTGCTGTTGAAAAGTTACTATGTAATTCTCTTAACACTTACCACATTTCTTGCTTCGGCACAAACTGCGCGTAAATATTCAAACGAATTTATGAATATTGGCGTTGATGCTGCTGCATTAGGTATGAGTAACGCTGTTGTGTCTCAAACTGATGATGTTAATTCTGGGTATTGGAACCCAGCAGGATTGGTACATCTTGAAGACAACCAATTGGCCTTGATGCACTCCAGTTATTTTGCGAATATTGCTAACTATAACTATATCGCTTATGCTATGCCTCTGGATTCTAAAAGTGCATTGGGAATTTCGTTGATTAGATTTGGTGTCGATGATATTTTGGACACCACACAATTAATAGATGATCAAGGTAACATTAATTACGATAGAATAAGCACATTTTCCACAGCAGATTACGGACTCACATTTTCATATGCCAAAAAATTACCACTAGATGGCTTAAACTTTGGTGTCAATGCTAAAATAATACGTCGGATTATTGGTGATTTTGCCTCATCATGGGGCTTTGGCTTGGATGCAGGTATTCAGTTTGAGAGTAAAAATGATTGGAAATTTGGCATTATGGCTAGGGACATTACGACGACTTATAATGCCTGGTCCATAGACGAAGAAAAATTTGAACAAATCAGTGGTGCAATTGAAGGGGAAAACCAGGAATTACCAGAAACCACAGAAATAACAATTCCGAAGTTACAGTTAGGAATGTCCAAAAAATGGATTTTTCATTATGATTATACTTTGTTAGCGGCTTTTAACTTGAACATGAGATTTGCTGAAAATAACGATATTATTTCAACCTCTTTTGCGAGTATCAATCCTGCCTTGGGTTTTGAGTTTGGTTATACAGGTCTGGTGTTTTTAAGAGCAGGCGTTGGTAATTTCCAGAATGAAATACAGGTTGACGATTCCGAGCAAGTGTCTTTTCAACCTAATTTTGGTGTCGGTTTTAAGTACAAGGGCATTCATATTGACTATGCCTTTACTGATATTGGCGACCAGAGTGCGGCTTTGTATTCAAACGTGTTTTCTTTAAAGATAGATTTTAGCGTTTTTCGATAATCACAAATTATGAAGAAATATTTACTATTTTTTTTATTATTCTTTTTTGTCTTAGGTTCTCCTTTTGCACAACAAATTCAACTTTCTCCAAATTCTGAAATATCCGTATTAACCATTGGCCCTGGGGAATCTCTGAATGATGCCTTTGGTCATAATGGATTCAGGATAAAAGACAGTAAGCAAGGGATAGATGTGGTTTATGGTTACGGCGCCTATGATTTTGATGCACCAAATTTCTATTTAAAATTTGCACAAGGGAAACTAAACTATCTGATAAGCAGAAATGATTTTTCCGATTTTAAAAATCATTACACCTACTACAACCGAACAATAAATGAGCAGGTTTTAAACCTTACCAGTGCGGAAAAACAAAAATTGTTCGACTTTTTAGAGAACAATTACAAACCAGAGAACAGACGTTATTTATATGATTTTTTCTATGATAATTGTGCAACACGAATTAGGGATGTCACACTTAAAATAACAGATCGGAAGATTGAATTCAATGCACCTGAAAATTTTGAACCTAAAACGTTTAGAACCCTTATTCATGACCATGTTGGCTTAAATACTTGGGGCAGTTTTGGTATTGATATTGCTTTGGGAAGTGTCATTGACAAAAAAGCCTCTCTTTGGGAGCATATGTTTTTACCACAATATATTCATACTTTGTTTAAAAATGCAAAGTTAAATGGTACTGAAAATTTAATTAAAAAATCGACGACGATTTATCAAAAAAAAGAAGCTGATTCGTCTTCTAATTTTCTATTTAGTCCATTAATGATTATGGGATTAATAGGCCTTGGGATTTTGTTTTTAACCTATAAGGATTATAGAAATAACACGAGAAGTAAATGGCTAGATATTATAATATTTGGAATTACAGGTGTTATTGGTATTCTTATTCTTTTACTATGGTTTGCAACTGATCATTCTGCAACAGCCCAAAATTATAATTTGTTGTGGGCTTTCCCTTTAAATCTACTTGTGATTGGACAATTGTTGAAATCTCAAATAAAGAACTGGTTTAAGGGTTATTTGAAGTTTCTGATTATAATACTCTGTCTAATGACCTTACATTGGCTTATTGGCGTTCAAGTATTTGCTATTGGATTAATTCCTATACTTATGGCTTTAATGATCAGGTATATTTATTTGGTACAATTCTTTAATAAGAATTCAAATTACTGACCTCTATAGTATAGAATGGTACTGAGGGTTTTCACTGCGATACTAAAGTCCAAAAACACACTTCTGTGTTTTATATAGTAGAGATCGTATTGAAGTTTTGTGAGACTATCATCAATAGAAGCTCCATATCTGGTACTTACTTGTGCCCAACCCGTTAAGCCTGGTTTTATAATATGACGCGTTTGGTAGAAAGGAATGATACGTGAAAGTTCATTCACAAAAAATGGCCGCTCTGGTCTTGGTCCAATGATGCTCATATCGCCTTTCAAAACATTGTAAAACTGTGGAATCTCGTCTAATCGTGAACGTCTTAATAACTTACCAAATGCTGTAACTCTGGTATCGTTTTTTTTTGCCCACTTTACGCCTTCCTCTTCGGCATTTATCACCATGGTTCTTAGTTTAATAATATTGAAACTCTCATTGTTTTTACCAACACGTTCTTGCGTATAAAACAGAGGACCTTTATTTCCAATTACATTTCCTATTAAAATAAGCGGCATAATTATTAATCCCAATATCAACCCTATTAACGAGAAAATGACATCGAAGGCGCGATGTAAAAAAATATAGAGTTTATTTTCGTTACTACGACTAAAGGGAAAATATTTATAGAAATCCTTACCTACAAACTGAATAGGAACTTTTTGAAGCATTTCTTCATAAACTTGTGTGTAGTCCCTTATTTTAAATCCACGCTCTAGTAACAACATTAGATCGTGATAAACTTCAGCCGTTATAGCTTCCGTATTAAAACTAGCGACTAGAATCTCTGAAATTCTTTCTCTATCAATAGTTTGTAAAAAATCACTGGCTTCAAATTCTTTTAAACCTTTAAATTTCACAGAGTCAGGTGTCGAAATTTCGCTATTAATAAAACCTATAATTTTATAATTAGGATCTGATGTATCCAAAGCCTTTATCAAACCATCAATATTAGATACCTCACCAACTAAAAGTACACGCTTATAAAATCGTGGCGACTCAATTAAATTGATATATGCCACTCTCCATAAAAGTATAGAGACAATCACCGTTAAATAAAAATATAAAATTTGAATTCGATCTTCAGGTAAAAAAGGAGAGAGTACTGGTGTTAATAAATAAAATAAAACAACCGTAGAAGCCGTTATTATAATATTTTGAAAGGTACTATCTAGCCTACTCGCTTTTTGTAAGTCGTACAGTTCAAAAATGGTTGCAAAGATAGAAACATAAATTCCCAATAAAATTAAAGCCACACTATTATCTGCACTAACAACAATATATTCAAAGTCAAAAAAAAGGCTCAAAAAATACACGCCAAGAAACACCATCCCTAAATCTACTAATCTAAGTAAGATCTTGCGTTCGGAAACTTCGAAATGAATGCCTTTTTTTTTAGCCATTGTGTGGGAAAACTATGTCGTAAAGATAATAAGATGAAACGATTTTTATAATTTATCTAAGACAAAAGGGTTTCCCATTTGTGTTTTACGATATTCCAATCATAATTTTCAACTTTAGAACGTGCATTATTAACTAAATTACTTCTAAGGTTTTCGTCTGAATTTAACTCAATAATAGCATCTACCATGGCATTAACATTTTCTGGTTCAACCAATAGTCCATCTCTATGATCCGAAATTAAATATGGCAAACCACCGACATTGGTTGATACCACTGGCAAACCGAGTGCCATAGCTTCAATAACGCTAAGTGGTGTATTATCTAAATTAGTAGTATTGATAAAAACATTGGAGTTTTTAGAAAGTTCTAACCATTCTGACTTCGCTAATTTTCCTGTAAAATGTATTTTTAACTGTTTTGATTCGGCTAAGGTCTTAACTTTTATCAATGAGCCATCTGAATCAGGTCCAACCATGGTGAGTTCAGCATCATAATTTCTTTCTATTAATTTTTCTAAAACTAAAATGGCCATTTCTGAGTTGTAAATGGAAGAAAAAGATCTTAGCCAAAATAGCTTTATGGTATCAATGTCTCTTCGGCGAAATTCATAATTGGCAATTTTTATATTATTTGGAATATATACAATGTTTTTAACCCATAAGATTCAAAGATCGATTTCAGAAAGTTTGAAGGTACAACTAATTTATAAGCATTTTTAAATATTAAAGCACTGGATCTTGGACTATCCTTTAAACGGTTTGCAAGATTTCCGCCACGGAAAATTAGAATATATTTAAGATTTAGAAATCGGCATAATTGACTAATTATTAAGGCATAGTAGAAATTTACAGTACTGTAGGTATCAATGAGAACAAAATCTGTTTTAGACTTATTGATTAGGACTAGCTTGCACATATCCAATAAACGTAACATTTAATTCGATTTTTTTGATGCAATTTTTACGGAATGAATTTCGTTGAAATGCTTACCTAACGTTTCAATAGTAGTTAACGTATTTCTATTGTTGGATAGTGCGTTTCCTATATATAAGACGTTTTTTTTCATGAGTTACATTTAATAAAGCCAAACCATAAATAAATCCAGGAGCAGCGATACGCATGGCTGAGTGATTAATGGTTGCAAACCAAAAAATCAGAAACGAATAAAACAATAAATTCCCTTTATGCTTGCTTCTATACACCAGTGGTGTAAAAATAAGTAATATCAGAATGATAACACCAAAAATACCATGTTCCGAAAACAATCGGCTTACTTCATTATGAGATGCAATTATTTTCCCTTCTTCTTCCAGTCGCACTTGTTTCATACCGTTTGCACCAACGCCAAAAAAGGGATGTCTTAAAAAACCTTCGATTTCATTCATGAATAAATCTACCCTACCTGTAGAAAGATCGGATTTTTCTCTTCCTGTTGCATCTTGATTAGCGTAACGATTTTCAATTAAACCATCCGTTTGGTTGGCCGTTATTGACCAAGTAATCACAACACCAATAGCTAATATAAAAACTGAACCTATAATTTGTTGGCGCCTTTTATATTTTGAGGTACCATAAAGTACTACCAAAAATCCAAAAATCATTATTATAGCAGTAAATATACCACCTCGACTAAAGGTAACCAAACCCCTAAAAGTTACTAAGCCTAATAATACTAAGTTAAAGACTTTTAAAAATAATGTTGGCGACTTCAAAAAATAGCGCACTATTAAAGCGACCATGCCCAAACCTAATAAAGTTGCAACCTGATTAGGTCCATAGCCTCCTGAAGCTTCAAAATTTGAACCTGTACCTTGCAGTACCTGTCTTACACTCGGGTTATACAAAAACAGATACACCATCATGGTAAGTACTGGAAAAGTCATGTAAGCCAATATCTGTAATAATTGTTCCTGTGTTATTTTTTTACTATAACAGTATAAGGCTGAAGCACCCAAACAAACAGGACCGCTCAATACAAAAGCAACGGATTTTCTAAAGTTTAAATCATAGCCTAAGGTAGTAGAAGCTACCAATACTGAAGGCACCAATAAAATAAGATAGATAAAATATGGGTAACTCTTACCTGATACTCCTGTAAAAAACATTCCTATAAGCACCAATAAAATGATGTAATATTTAGAAAATTCATAGAACAAGCCACCACCTGTCATCCTAAATAACGACTCGGCAGCCGCCATATACGCACAGCCAAATAATACCCACATTGTTTTTGAGGCCTTCGAAGACAACAATACCTTGCCTATGAAAAATATAGAAACTATAGTAAAATAAAGCTTAGAAAATTGAGGAATGGAATAAATCCCCACACCTATAAGTAGATGAAGCAATACCAAAGCGACGTACAGGTCATTAGTAAAATGATAGCGCTTTTTATGGGTTTGAGTTCTGGTCATTCTTAAAATGCAAATTTAAGCATATATTGCTAATATGCGCTTTACACTAGCCTCTTCTGAAAAGGAACTTGCAACAATGGATTGTAAAGCAACTCCAGTCTGCATTCTTATTGCATTATGTTCAATATATGAAGTTATTGCATTTGCCAAGGCATTTATATTGGTTGCAGGAACCAAACAGCCATAAGCTTTTTCACTGATCACTAAATCACAATCCCCTACATTGGTTGCCACCACTGCTAATCCACCTTGTCCATATTCTAATAAGGCTAATGGCAAACCTTCGGATTTAGAGGATAAGACGCCTATGTCCACTTGCGAGATTATCTGTTGGGTATCCTCACAACTCCCATAAAAAAATACGTTCTGTTCCAACTCTAATTCCTCAGCCAATACTTTAATTTCTGTGGAATAACTATCCTCAAAATCCTTTCCTACGCAATGCAAGGTCCAATCCGGGAACTGTTCATTGATTTTTTTAAAAGCTTTCAATAATGTGTTATGATCCTTTTGTGGACGTAAATTCGCCAAACACAATATACGCTTGCCTTGCTTACCGTTGAGTTTTGTCTGAGGTTTAGCTTCATTAGAGACTACAAAATTTGGTAAAAATTCAACTGTTTTACAGTTTAAATGTTGTTTATCCCAAATCGCCAATTTTGCATTAACTGTAATAATAGCTTTAAAAGTCCTTGAGCACCATTTTAAAATCTGCTTTGGTCGTTGATCCAAAAATTCGCTATTGCCATAATGATCGTGCCAAACGAAATTCACTTTAGGGTATGCCAATTTTAATAAAGTCCCCATAAAATAGGAAGAAGCGTGAGCATGCACCACTGTAATTTGTTCCTTTTTAATAAAGCGAATCAACCGTTTTAACGCCGAAAAGTCTATAGTCTTAGTACGCTTTAAAAATAAATAACCAACTTCATCATGCAATGCGTTTTTTAAGAGACCTTCTGCCCGAGTCGTACATATATACGAGGCTTCTATTTTTGTTCGCAGTGCATTGGCCAAGTTCACCGCCATGCGTTCGGCTCCACCAGCTTCCAAACTATCTATCAATTGCAATACACGCATTACTTTTTGTAATAAAATTTTTTAATTTTCTTCTTTAATTTGGAAGACCATTTAGAACTGTAATTAGCCTTATTAGCATAAGGAAAATTAACAATAGGTTGCTTCACATTCAAATAGTTACACATCAATTCCCATTTATTAACATCCTTTTGTAAATCTATGACTAAAAGATTTTTTTTGTTTTCGGAAAAAAATGCTTTACAGGCAATATTATGTTTGTTGTAGATTTCCCTGTAATGTTTTTCATTTGCAAAGGCATCGTTACTTTTATAAATGTAATCGTGATATTGAAATGAATTCTTACCAAAATGCTTCTGAACACTTTTTATCCACTGATCTTCATCTCTTATTGTTAGTATAAATTTAGCATTTGGAAATGTATAATATAATTCTTTATACATTAAAAACCATGGCGTATCTTGAAAAGCGTCATACGTTTCTAAAACACCATGTGTATTTTTCAATAAAAAGGATTTCGGTGCTATTTTAATCTTATCTAAATCTATGCCCTCTTTTAAACTACCACAAACGCGATAGCCTAATAATTGTAACGCCCTACCCATTGACGATGTACCTGTTTTATGAAAGCCAATTACAAATACTTTAGTTTTAGGTTTTGAAAAAAGCCGCCTTCTAAGTCCTAATAGAAACTCAGTAGAAGGCTTCATACTATTTAACTCAAACCTATTTAATTCAGGAAAATTCATAACATCAATATTGGCAACGATTTTTGAAATATTTCAGTTCAATTATGAGAATAGCTTATATTCTACTCTCAAATGTCCCGTTTAAAACATCTTTAATATCCCCTTCCAAACGATTAAACGTATATTTTTGGGACCAATCCATAGCGCACCTTGCCATCTCGTTTAAATCGGCGGAATTAAAAACCTTAATAAACTCATTAATTGCAGATTCCAATTTTGGTTTAACGATAATTCCGCGACTACCATGACCCATCATCCAACCCACACAGGATACCGAAGTTGCTACTGGAATACAGCCAAAAAACATGCCTTCGGCTACAGCTTTAGGCCAACCTTCACTCTTAGATAATAAAATATTAAAATGTGAATCTAACAAGGCTGCTTTCACAATAGTTTTATCTTGGTTGCCTCTCAATATGATATGTTTACCTAAGCTATGTTCTTCTACGTAGGTTTTCATATCTGACATTAAAGGTCCATCACCAAACATCTCCAAACGTGATGAAATACCTTGTTTGTTCAATTGCTCTATAAATTGAATTGTCATCAGTGGACGTTTTCCCGGCACCAACATACCTGCAAATACGAACACCAATTCTTTAGAATAATTTTTCGCATGTAATGGAACACGTTCCGAATCATAATACGTTGCAGAAATAAAAGGATATACATTAGCAGTTTCTCCTGGCCAATCGCCATAAACTAAAACTTTCATGTTTTGCGTTAAAAACGTATTTCTTAGGATGGCTTGTTGTAAACGGTAAGTCCATGGTTGATTACTGTTTGGATCCCAATTTCCCGCATATTTTGTTGATTTATTTTTCCATGGAAATAATATTTGAACAAAACTAGCTACTAAACTCACATTTGCAGGACATCGTAAATGAATATGGTCTGCCCAAGCCATAGCTCTAATCATTTGAAACACAATAAAAGGCATAAACAGTAATGCTTTCAGAATATTAAAAAGAGAATTAAATGCAAAAAAAGGAATATAATACCGCTCAATAGTGGCTGTACTAAATGGTTTGATTAAAACATCTTCAGGATATGAAAATGGTGCTAATATGCGCTGCTCATCAGCATACTTAAACCAAACATCCATTTCATTAACATAAGGTGAATACGACCAATATTTCCCATCTTTCAATATGGTTGGAGCTAACGATATGATTAATAAATTTTTCGTTTTATTCTTCATATATACCCTTTTGAATTATGCTCATTTATTTTTACTGCCGGAACGCCCAAAACTGTTGTGTTGCTTAATACATCTTTCGTCACTAATGAGTTGGCTCCTATAACAGCTCCATCACCAACATTAATTTTACCGACTACAACCGCATTTGCGCCAATATAAACATTATTGCCTATGGTAGGAACACCACGTTTTTGTTCAATGCCACTGACACCAATGGTAACACCTTGGGAAATATTACAATCATTTCCTATAACGGCATTGGCGTTTATAATAATGCCTCCAAAATGCCCAATATAAAACCGTTCACCAATACTGGCTGCATAAGGCAACGAAATTCCTGTGAGAATCTCTATCCATTTTTGAGCCATTAGGCATGGTATCAATAGTAAGCGTTTAAGAAAACGAGGCATTGGACTAACATATATAGAATTAGACATACGATACACAAACAAAGCCCAAAGCCCCTGCTGTGTAAGCAACAAAACTAAAGTATTGGATTTGCCGTATTCCTTATATTTACGTAAGTCTTTTTTAAATTTACTAATCATGATGTTTAATTTCCGGCTTATCAAATAGCAAGCTCCACCATCCTACTGCCCGTCCAAAACTTTCTTGTATTTCAAAATTTTTATTCATAGATTTAATACCTCCTATAAAATTCAAATTCATCAATAAAAAAGCTGTTAGGTGCCATTTTAATCTGGCTTTCAATTTAGGGTTGTTATATTTAACGCGCCAAATATACCATCCATTTCTAATGACCATTTTACCATATTTATACATATTAGGACGACCCTCTGCCTCATGATGATGCTCGCATGTTGCTGCAGTATTTACATACAATTGCCCTATTTTAGATAATCTTAAACAGAAATCTGCATCCTCATAAAGTCCGTACCCTTCAAAATAGGTTGAAAATGATAAGGATTGAAATACTGATTTTTTATATGAAGCCACGCCTCCCATAAATAGTTCCACCGGATAAACTTTCCCTGAGGGCGGTAAAAAACTTATCGCTCGCATATGGGAAAACGACGGTAATATGCCCGGCCAAACATCTGGGTGTAAGCCCAATGCCTTTCGGGCTTTAAACCTGCTTGGTTCTTTTCTTTTCCAACCATCAATGCAGAAATAATTTGAAGATGCCTCTACATTTGAATTCTCCCAACATACTTCCTTAATAATATAACCTCCAACACCTAAAGCTTCAGGTTTTTGCTCATAAGTTCCAATGAGGCTTTTGAAATAAGATGTACTTAAAGTAATATCATCATCTAAAAAACAAACCACCTCACTTTTGTCGGACACCTTAGAGATTCCATAATTGCGCTGTTTGGTTAGCCCTCTGTCCTCGTCATCGACTTTAAAATAGCTGAGATTCTTAAATTCATTTACAACGAGCATATCCCTAGTTTCATTATTAGAAGAGCCATCTATAATCAGAATCTCATTTGGATACAAATCCTGTGTTTCCACAGTTTTTAATAAATCCATCAGCGCAATTGGTCGCATATATGTGCATACAATTAAAGAAAACTTCATATTTTATTGCTCTTTAAACACATTGTATATTTCTATAAAAAAGGCATTCCTATTCATGTGTTTTTTCCACAAGGTTCTATTTTCGAATTGCAAGTTAACAAATTCCGAAATACTTAACCGCTTATGAAAATCTACAATATTTGTTTCTATATCCTTAATTTTAAAGCTTTCAATATGCACTATATGTTTAAGCCAATCAATTTTCCAATCCATTGGCAACCTACAATCCGTATTTATTAATACAGGTATTCTTCCCATGGCCAGAGTTTCATATAAGCGTACGGAAAAATTGCCTACGCCACGTAAACAAAATATATAACCTGATTTTTCCATGTTTTCAAAAAACTCAATAGTGGACTGAGCTTTATCTGATTCTGTTTGAATTCCTGCCCTGTATTGACTTCTGAATATAAAGTTTGAATGAAGATTTTCGTTATTGTTTAATTTATTTAAAATTTGAGCTCTTTTTATACTCGATGGATAAAATGATTGATAATCTATATGCTGTTGCTTTATAAATCTTCCAAAGACGTTAACTTTTAAATAAGCCACATATTCTTTTATAAGTTTTAAGAACCCACCATCGGCATGACCAACAAAACCAATTTTAGGCAAGATAGATTTGGTATTGGGCTTAAATTCACGTTTTAAAACGAACTGATAGGGATCCACTATAAATGAAGGCATTATAAATGTTTGATCATTCATTTTAGAATGAAAACCTCCGAGTCTGAAATTATAAATTTCCTTTTCTTTAAACGAATAACCAAAATCTCCACCAGTGTATATCCACAAAGGTATGCTATAGGCTTGTGCCAACTGTAAAAACTTAAATTTTAATTGAGGTTGTAAAGCTTTTATATAATTATATTCCAGAGGTAGAATTATAATATTTGCGTCCTTTATGCGGTCAGTTATAGAATAATATCTTGCAATATTAGTGTCCTTTTTATACCAAAGATCCAATAATAAAGGAAATACTCGACCTCTGTGCTCCGGAGTAAGAAATGAAGTATATGTATATACATTTAACATATCTTATAGTTTTTTGGCCCAAGATTTAGAAGCCTTCCATCTCAAGTTAAACTGTTTGTATAAAGTTACCTTTTTAGAAAGCTCAGTCCGCGCAAACATTTTTAAGAATAATAAGGCTTTACTACCCAATAATTGTGTTACAGTTTTATATTTAAGATTGACATACATAATTGTTGGAGATGGCTTTGGTTGTATTTTTTCATTTTCCCATGGCTGCACATATTTTGTTCGAAATCCACCTATGGATGCTTTTAGATGAATTATTGCTGGACTAGGAAAATATACAACATTTGCCCCATTATTTCTTAATTCCAAACCATATAGATAATCTTCTCCAAAGCCAAATTCCAGTTTTTCATCAAAATCTACTTTTTTAGCAAAGTTGGTTTTTACAACTGAACAACCGGATCCGAATATAGAAGTCTGATGAAACTCTGTGTAGGTTTGTATTTGTCCCTCCAATAAACAACTTAGAACACAGGCGTTAGCGTTATATTTTTTCAGGTTGTAAAAAACCGATTCAACAAATCCTTTTTCTATTCGTATATCATCATCTGCAAAGAACAACCAATCACTTGTCACTTTATTTATAGCAATATTTCGAGCATTACAAGCACCTGCCTGATGCGTAAATGTATGGTCTATTATAAAAGGCCAAGTTTCTGTGGTTAAATAGTCCAACTCAGAATTACTATCTTCTAGAGGGTTTTGTTCAATGATAATAACACGATTTGGCAAAACAGTTTGATGCCTTAGATCTTGTAATACATCATATAAAAATTTCTTTCTACCAATAGTCGGGATAACAACATCCATAGAGGGTTTCTCAATTTGTAATGACCCATTTGAATTGGGAACAGGCTCAATAACTTCCTGAAAATAGCGATGTGAATAAAATAAAGACATTATCAACCCTATTATTTTAATCCTTTTTTCGTACCATAAATAAGTTAGGAACAAAAAGAAAATCCACTGTATTTTATAATGTTGCTTGACAAATTTGAATAAAGTTCCTATTGATGCTCTCTGATTTATTATGTTAGTGTCATTTATGAATAATCCTGGCTCAGAATAGCAAAATAATCCTCTTGGCATTCCTAATTTTGCAATTGAATTTAAAGCATAACCAAAGTCATTGTCTTCAACAATAGTTTTAAACTTAATCATCTGACTAGCATGTATAGCACCTATTTGGGAACTCATCACCCAAGTTGGATATTTTACTTTTCTGTTAACACTAATAAATGGTGATTGATCTACATAACCTATGGCGTCTGGTAAGTATGGTACAGTAGAAAACGAACACATTTCATTTTTCAGAACAATAGTATTTTCTATCTTATGAAAATTAATAGCTTTTTCATGGGAAATATGGCTCCATACTAAAACGTTATTTGGAAATGTTTCGGCTAAATCATACAACACCCTAATAATAGATAAATGTGTTGATATCTCTATGGCATTTAAACCTTCGGTATTATAAACTCGAATTACTTTATTTTCATTATGAAGCAGTACAATCATAATTCAAGTATTTTATTATAAAACTCAATGTTTTTAACGGCCTGATTCTTCATATTAAAATGCAATTCAACATAACGTCTTGCCTCCTTCCCTATTCTTTGACATAAGTTTTCATCTTGGAACAAGGTAATTATTTTGTCTGCATAAACTTGATGTGCTTTCGGATCGACTAAAAAACCGCTTTTTCCATCCTCCATTAATTCTTGGGCCCAACCAATATTACTATTGACAACAGGCTTTTGTAAAGCCATGGCCTCTACTGTGACCATACCAAAAGACTCAGCAAACGTAGGAAAAACACAAGCATGTGCTTTTTTAATGAAAGTTTGCACTTCGTTATAGGGAATTCTCCCTATATATTCAACATCTTTCAAGTAACTGTCCTTAATTTCTTGCTTCATTAATTCCCACGTTGAAGAACTTCCTGTTGAAATATCCGATGCATCACTACCAATTACAATCAACCTAGCATCTGGAATCTGCACTTTTACTAAATTGAATATTGAGGACAACTCTAGTACTCCTTTTTTTCTGACTATGGTACCCATATAGAGCATTGTTCGTGACTCAAATATGGAAGGTTCTAAATTCTTAAATTCGTTTATTTGTAAACCATGGCAAATGGTTTCAATAATTTTCTGATCTGAAATCTTAAATAAGGACTTCGTTAATTGGCCTGCGAAAGTTGTCGGTGCGATATATGCATTTGCTCCTTTAACTGCCAAATGTTCAAATAACTTATTTTTCCATTTCTGTTGACGCCCTTCTAAATGGCAAAAATAACAATCGCTACCATGAAATCTCATGACCATTGGCACTGAAAATTTCATAAAAGCTGAAATACCGGTCCAGTCCGGCACCTCTATAATCTGTAAAGATTCTTTTCGAATAATATCCTGGACGACATTTTGAATATGCTTTCTATATCTATACCATTTTCCAAAAGTATAAGATATATCTCCAATTAAATAATAATGAATATTACGTTCTACAAAAAAATCATCTTCACTATGACCATAAACGAAAACATAAATCGTATGACCTTTTGCTTCCAAAGCTTGTATTAAATTCCCGATACTTGTCCCAAGACCTGCAACTTGCTTAATCTTAGGATGAGGATATTCTGGAGTAATAAAACCAATTTTCATACATCTTATTTATCAACCAAGCTACAAATGTTGTGCAAAATACGATTTGACGCCTCAGTTGCAGGATGCATATTTATATATTGAAACCACTGTGTTCCGTTTTTAATTATTCCGTTCGTTGATGTATCTAGCATGTTTAGTAAACTATCCTTTATATGCTCCGGGCTGTCTAACCAGTAAACTGCATTGGTCTTAGGCATTGATCTAAAATGAACATAGTCATAGACATGGACACCTTTTTCAACTACATTATTCGCCGTATAATGGTAATTCATATAGCCACAAGGTTTTAGGTGTGACACATAATCGAATACCATAGACGAGCCTAAATTGATGACGCCTGCTGTGTGTTCTGTTAAAGAAACTAATAACTTTTGATCTGCTGGAGTTGGCAATTTGGCATTCCATCCATCTTCCACAACTTTCCATAAAGGTGCAACGGGTACAATACTATTTTTAAATTCTTCTAAAACTGCATCAAATCGATCCGAAAAATCCACAGGACACCGCCTGAATATTATTCCCAGTTGATACCCATCCTTATTCAGATTTTCTATAGCCAAAGCAACATCCCTTAAATACAAAGGGTCTTGAGGCGATGTTGTGATATCATCTCCACTAAAACAGAAATAGGTGATTTTTTTATCTAAGCCATGGTAGTTATAAAAATCTGCTTTGCTAACTTTCAAGTCAGAATTAAAATGAGGTTCAAACTGCGGTGTTCCCGTAACCGTAATTTGAATTTCTTTTACAAATGGATAGTACCTCAGCAACTCTTGTTTCATGTGTTCCGACCAAACATGGTAATAATCGGTTTCTACATCGAGCATAGATTTAGGTAAATTATCCCATGAAAACACAAAACCTACGGTTGGAATGTCTAACTCTTTTGCAGCTTGAATAGGTGCAATAGCCAGAACTGCACGCTGACTTGCACAATACACAAGATCAGGTTGCTCTTGTTTAATAATTTCGTAGCAAGACTTATAATAAGCCGTTTTACTTTCTAAATTTTTAATACGTCTGCGAATGGTTAACAGCCCTTTTTCGCTATTGAAAATTCCAATTAATATCTTGGTAATATTATTTTTTATAACACTTTTATATCCTGAATTTTTTAACGGAAACCAATATTTATGATATACTTTATCATTAAATCTTTTAATAAATTGATTCAGTTCCACTCGCTTTTTAGCATTCTTATAGCTATCTGTTAATGGATGCTGTCTCATCTGGTTCGGCACCACTTCTTTCAATCCTAGATCTGTAAGAGGTAAAGGGGTTAAATTCAGAAAAACAAATTCCAAACCCATGGCTTGTGCCTGTTTATAAAACGATGTGTAAACAAAGTTTCTTAGACTTACACCGTCTGGTATTATTAATAGGATTTTTTTTTGTTTTTTTTCCAAACCGTTAGTATTATTGATATATGTTAATTACCCAAAGTTCAAATTATTTGTTGAAATACGTAACTAGTTTCTCTGCTTTTTTCCAATCAGCCAAAGTATCTATATTAACATGAAAATCTTTAGGAGATTCTATGAAAGAAATACTATCACCATAAAGTGATGACTCGTCTCTAAGCACCTCAGTTTTGGTTAAATATATACTTCCATCTCTATGAAAAGATTTTGGCAAATCTTGTCTTCGGGAAATAATATTTGTATCACCAGTTGCGATTTTTAACTCACCCTCCTTATCCTCTTTAAAGACCCAATGCGGATTATACTCATGTGGTACTTCCAATACTGAAATTAAAGAATCTGTTTTATTTTGAATAAACTTTTGAATAGCACTTTCCAAAAATTCAAGTTTACGAAAAGGAGATGTTACTTGTAATAAACACACGGCGTCAAAGAATTCTTCTTGAGCAGCATAAAAATCCAATGCATGCAATATTACGGGCAATGTAGGTGATTGGTCCGTTGCTAAATCCTGTGGTCTTTTGAACGGCACTTCTAATCCTAACGCTTTCCCCTTTTCTATAATAGCATCATCATCAGAACTTAATACAACCTTATTTAGGTATTTTGAATGCAATGCCACTTCACTTGTATATTGTAAGAGTGGTTTACCGCCCAACATTTTAATGTTTTTACCAGGCACACCTTTAGAACCTCCACGAGCTGGTATAATTCCTAAAACCCTCATTTAATAGACTATCGTTTTATGAAATTTGAGAGGCAATTGCCTTAAATGGTTTGCTATTTTCTCACCCGCATTACCATCTCCATAAACTAAGGACTTCGATGTTTTTTTTATTTTAATTTGATTTTGTATGGCTTTATATATTGCATCTCGTTTATAAGGCACATCAATTACATTTTCACCGCGTTCTCTTCTATTTTGTCTCGTACCAATATTAACTACAGGCACACCTAAGTAAGCACATTCCCTAATACCTACACTAGAATTACCAACCAAACAGGACGCGTGATTTAAAAGATTCAAAAAATCATCACCTTTCATATTTTTAAAAAAATGGACGTGATTCAACTCATGATGTTCCCTATAAGAACGGATTCCCGAAGACGTACCATCGGCTCCTGCATCTACGTTAGGCCAAAACCATAAAACCGGTAAGTTTAACTGGCTTACCACAGCTAAGGTTTCTTCTACATGCCTTCTAGAATCTTTGTATTCCGTAGTTACAGGATGTTGCATAACAACAACATAACCCTTTGACAAATCTGGAGAGGCACCAACACCACCGTAAATTTTATAAGGATCAAAAGGTAACTTATCTGAATTGGCAATATCTTTCGCAATATCAATTGAAGGACAGCCCGTATTAAAAATCATTTTCGGCTCTTCCCCTAATTTTAGCACACGATTATGAGCGTCCTCTGATGCAACAAAATGATAATCCGCCAATTTTGTAATGGCATGTCTTACTTTTTCATCAATGTTTCCTGTAACTTCCCCTCCTTGTATATGAGCCAAAGGGATATTCATATAGGAAGCTGCTATTGCTGTTGCCATAGTTTCAAATCGATCTGCAACAGTCACTACGATATCTGGCTTTAAATTTTCGAATACAGTGGATAATTCCAAAATACCAATACCTGTTGTTTTGGCCGCTGCGGTTAAATTTTCACCTTCCAAAACATTAAACACTTTTGCCGCAATTTCGAAGCCATCATTAATAATATAGTTCACTGCTGACCCATAACGTTCTAACAAGGCAGATGCTGCCACAATAAGTTGAAGTTCTAAACTAGGGTTATCCTGAATAGCTTTTAATACTGTTTTAACACGACTATATGAAGGACGAGCTGTAATAACTACAGCTATTTTTCGATGAGACATAAATGGTTTTAAAAATTAACTACTAATGTTATAGGTTTAAATACTTCAATAATTGAAATAAATATAGTGTGTAACAAGTCGATGCTATTTGGTTAAATTATTTTTCGTTCAGTATAGAATTTTCTTGTAAACTTATATGTAAATGAAGTTTTCACTCTTTCTTTTACGTAATGCTTAGCTTGCAAGAGGTTAGGGTTTATATATATTAATTGCCCTCCACCTGACCAATTTTTGGAGGGGAATGGTCCGAAATCAGGATTTTTATAGTCTGCAACGCAACTTGCATATTTATGCTTAGGAAAAAGGTTATTGATTGTTTCTAACTGTAGAGCTCGACATCCTTCTATAAAAATAACACCATGTTCCGAAATAATATCTTTTACCTTTTTTAAAGAATCATCCGATCCATCAATAATTACCAAATCATATTTTTTACTGGGTTTTAACTCATCTAAACTTTGGTAAACCTTAATATCTTTAGAATACTTACCCAAATTTTCCTTTATGGCATTTAAACAAAACTCATTTGCTTCAGTTCCCTCATAAGTCATATTTAATGCAGAAACCTCAGTATATTTCATTACTGTATATGCAATGCTGCCAATTCCCAAACCAATCTCAAGTATCCGTTTTGGTTTATTAATATTAACAATATCTATTATTTTTTCAAGGGCATAAAGCGAAGCAATATGTTGATTCCCTTCTTTATCACTAAAATACTTATAACTATCTATACAAAATTTTTTATCATTCATGTTTAATAATCTAATAATTATAATGTAATCATTTTTAAATTTTCAATTAAGACTATTACCACTTCCCTTAGACCAAATCTTCTCTATTTAAAAAAGACCACTGCAAAAGATCTTTGTTTAAACTTTTACCTATAACTTCATGAAATAATGAGGCATCAATACCACATCCTTTTGGTTTTTTTGTTTCTAAGTCTGAAAAACAAATTACATGACCTTTCTTTAAGTCGGTATTAATAGCCAACGATTTTTCAAATATACTTTTTAATTCTGAAAAATTAGTATTGTCTGATTTATCAATGGGGTTCTCAATTGATATTGCAATATTCCGTGCTGCTTTTACCAATTGGGTTGTCTCTTTAAAATCTAAAGACGCCTTTGCATCGGGCCCAAACATATCCTTATCGAACACCACATGAAATTCCAAAATCTCAGCCCCTAAAGCAACTGCTGCGATACAAGCTTCTACGGAAGATGAATGATCGGAAAACCCAACGGGAATATTATATCTATTTTTTAATTCTGAAATTACATTTAGACCAAACTCTTCTGGTTTTGTGGGATATGCCGTAGTACATTGCAAAACGGAAACATCAACTTGTCTATCTTTTAAAAATGCTATGGTTTGATCCAATTCTTTAAAAGAACTCATACCAGAAGATATGATTACTGGTTTACCTGTTTGTGCAATCTTTTCTAATAACACCAAGTTATTAACTTCTCCAGATCCTACTTTGTAGCGTCGCACACCGACCTCCTCTAATAAATCCACAGCAGCATTACTAAATGGCGAACTCATAAACTCAATACCGACGTCATCGCAATGTGTTTTAATTTCTTTCCACTGTTTTAGGGAAAACTCCATACGTCTCCAATACTCTAACCGGGTGGCATCTTGTTTGGAAAATTTCACTCTAAACGGTTCATGGACACTACTTTCTGCCTCGGCAATATGTGTTTGAAACTTTATGGCATGGCATCCTGTTTTGGCAACTGCATCAATATAGGCATGAGCCATACCTAAACTACCATCATGTGCTTGTGCTATTTCGGCGATAATATAGGGATTATGATCATTCATTTCATTATATTCCATTTCTTTAATAAATCAGATTTAGAAAAGCTTATTTACATATATATTATAAATTTGGCAATATCATTTTCTAAATTAGCACTAAGAGACACATATATTATTGTATCAATTCTTTCGCTTAATGTAACGATACGCCTTTATTGTATTAGTTACATCATTATAATTAGCTCTCTTCAACAGTACTTTAAAACCATAAATAACAGACACATAAAACTCTTTCTTTAAAACAGCTTTTGAAAAATGCTTTTTAATAAAATAAAAATAAAGTTTTTTCTTTTCCAATTTTATATTTAACGTTTTAGATTTATCTCGTTGACCACCTGTACCAACTTGCAAATGCTCTACTAAAATATCTGGTTGATAATATATAATTGCTCCTGCTTGTAACAATCGCATACCATAATCCCAATCGTCACCCCAAATCGTATACATTTCATCAAAATAAAATCCTGCCTCCTTAAATGTTTGAGCTTTTACAATATTCAAACCAGAACTTACCTGTAAACGAAACCTTGACTTAGAAAAATTTTTTGGTTTTGCAATCATATCCAAAATAGAATCATATTCTACTGTTTTAATTTCCAAATCATCGGCAAAAATACCAGGTATTAAAACGTCAATAACATTAGGTGCTAAATGTTCAATGATCTTTTTAAAGGCTAGTTTAGAGATTCGTAAATCGTCATCTAAAAAAAACAACCATTCCTCATCCTTATAATAATTTAAGGCCAAATTTCTAGAATGATTCACACTTTTGTTTTTATCGCCTATAACCACTCTATACTCGTAATCTAAATCTATTTTATTAAGGGCCTCAGTCACTGGAGGTTCACTTTGGTCTACAATAACCACTTGTGAGATACACGAACTGAAGGCGTTCAAATCCCTTAATAAATTAGATAAACATTCGAGACGTTCTCTTGTGGGTATGACCAGAAAAAAGTTATTCATTGCAAGACAAAATATTTTTTCGTTGTTCTTTGAACTTGTTTAAAACAAATATAATTTTTTTAGCACCCTTGCGGACCTATTTTTGAAGTTTCTATATATAAAGTTAAAACCAGCAGAAAGTCCCAATTCTTTAAAATTAAGTTTTACAACTTGAAACCAATACCCAACAGACGGGATATTATAATAAGCCATTTCTAATTTTTTCAGTAATAATTTTTTTTGCGCTATTGAAAACCGATCCGAATAAGTATTAAAAATACTTGTCATAAACTGAAATGTAGCCTCATTTTTAGAGACATGATGTTGGGCGTTTCCCGAAATGTTTATTTCAGAAACTCTAATGGATGCATAGGCCTCATTAATTGAAAATACCGGCTTGGCATTAGAAAATTCAAACAAAGCCATGTCATCTGTATGCCATGCCGAACTAAACTGTCTAAACCCGATGCGGTCCACTACGGATTTCCTAAATATGTGTTCGCTTAAGGAACTCCTTGTTTTTTTACTGAACTTTCGTTCAAAAAAAGCAGCTGCTGTTTCCAATTCTGGATGTGTATATTGTTTTGAAGTGCGTTTACCCTCTGCTCCAATCACGTAAGTGGATATCCTAATTACATCGCAATTATTAGTTTCTATACTTTGTAAGGATTTATAAAAAGCAGCTACAAAATTATCAGAGACTATATCGTCATCACCTAAAATTTGAATCCAACTTTCGGCTTTTACCATCGCCAAACAACGGTTCCATTGGGCAACTAGATTAGTGCCTCCTAGGTTAGAATCGAAGCGGAAATATTGAATGTCTATAGCATCCCCATATTTCAACACTAAATCTTCACAATCCTCTGGGCTAGCGTCATTTCCAATATATACCGTGAACCGTTTATCGGTTTGATTTTCCAACGACAACAACGTATCTTCAAAAAAAGTACGCTTGTAGTATGGAATTATGATGGCTAGTTGATTTTGCAATCTATTTATGTTTTTTAAAATAGCGTTTCTCTAAGTTTATACTGCTAAAATTGACATTATTATTTCATATTAATCTTATGAAAGGTTAATATAATTAATGATTCCAAACCCAAAAAATAGCTATTTAAATTTACTGCAGAAATCGCTTTTTAATTCTGCCCCATGCGTATAATCCAGGATATTTGTCTAAAATGATTTCTTTCTTATGTTTTTTTGAGAGATTTTTCCAAAAATTGAAAAATGCAAATTTTGACACAACACCTCGATTCATTTTTTTAATAAAACCCTTATTCTTGTTTATATCATTCTGAATTGTAGAATCCCATAAATCAATATATTGATTTACTGCATTTTTAATATTAAAGTCTTTTAATATTACCTCTCTAAAAAAATCACCGTCTTCATTATTATATTTTAAAAACTCTTTTTTTAAAGATTCTTTATCATAATACGTTTTAAAATACCTACCTGAACAATTATTCAACAAACTTAATTCAAATTTATCTTTAATATACCCATCGCCGCAAGATTCAAAATAAGGTCTATTATCATAGACCACAACTGGTCTGCCACAAGCCATGGCTTCATAGGCACTTCTACCCAAGCCTACAACCAAATCACTCTCATTAATTTTATCTTCGATATTCCACACCGGATTTTTATATTTATATGCTTGGAGATATTCCACATTTAAATCTTCACAAATTGATTTTATAAGGTTATTAGCCGCTTTTGAATGACACAAACTAAGTACCGTATTTAATTTTTTATGAATTGTTTTTTTACTGTAAAATCTATTTGTATTAATCCCATTATAAATCAAAGTGGTAGCGTAACCCAATTTTGAAAGATGCGTTTTAACTTCTTGGGAAATAGAAACGTAGGCGTCCGCCAAACAAAAAGGCTGCTCTAAAACTGGATATATACCGTGGCAAGTTTGAATAATAAATCCATACTTGTACAATTCTGCAACACAGGTGTAATGATTTGCTAAAATTAAATCGTATGATTTTAGTGATTGAAATGAAACACCTAATTCATTTTCGATTTTATCAGAAACTGTTCCCTTTTCAAAAGTAAAATACTCGACAAAGACATCTGCCCTACTTTTTAATTCTTCTATAAGTGTATATGTGAAGGTTTCCGAACCGCCTAATTTATTTAACCTAGCATTAGCCACTAATATTTTTTTTGTTCCCTTCTTCATCATTTTAAAGATAGCTCTTAAATAAAGCAATCTCTATATTTAACTCCTCTTCTATGGTTTTAATTTGTTTTTCAGTCAAATCATTTTTAAAAGAATCTACTTTCCCTTTTCTAAATGCACCAGAAACGCTAACTTTAGTTGTATTCTGATTTTCAGAAATGATAACGTCAATATTTTCGTCGAAAATTTCTAAATAATTCAAGACCTTAGAAAATTTGCTTTTAGTGTCTTTTAATAAATTCTCATATGTAATAATATATGCGTCATCTGTATTGATAATAATAGATAATTCTTTATAATATTTTTTAACTTCTAATATTGCATGATTGACGTCATAATCTTCAAATGCAACCATTGTAGAACTGTACATAGAGTTAACGATAGCTATTGGATTTCTTAATATTACAATATCCTTGCTGTAAGGGAAATCTTTTTTAATCTCATTATACTTTAGTGTATGCGAAGGGGTTTTTTCAATGATATGCTTGTTTTTATTATGCTTACAGAATGAGGTGATAATTTTTTTTGCCCTTTTTGGTTCCTTGATATAAATACCGGATTCACTTGTAGAATAATAGCCTTTAGCATCTTTTTCCACACCATTAGTAAAAGGTAAAACCTCAGAATGTGATTCTAACAAAGACCACAACCAAGTTGTACCTCCTCTTGGGCAGCCAAAAATAAAAGTTATATTATATTCTTCTTTTTTAAACAGTTTTAGCATTTAATTGATAAATTTAAATTTGTAATCCACCAAAACTCCATTCTTTGACACCTGCTCTCTACCACTTTTGAAAAAATCCCCTCCTACAACATTAAAGCTTATGGCGTTCTCCACATCATCTTGTAAGCCTTCAGTACTAAAACAAGATAATTGTACCATATAATTACCATTAGGTAATGGAAATTTAGGAATAACAAATTCTATTACATGATAATCAGAAACTTCTAAATTCAACATTTCAGTATCAACAAAATAATTATTACATAAAAACCGCACTGCTCCTTTACTATCAACAAACTGAATTCTTATTTTTACATTAGTCTGTTTTGTAATGGTCTTGCATGCAATTTTAACACTATAAAGTTCACCTGAAAGTAAATTAGTCTGTTCTTCATTTCTTTCATTCAATATAGAGATATTTTTAAACCGTAGGCTTCCCTTTCCTGATCTATCCTTACGTTCTTCTAATGGTATATTCGCTTGGATTTTATTTTGGCTCAAATAGAAATCTATGGCATCACTAGTGTTACCTTCAAAAACAGACGTCCCATGTTCTAAAACAACACATCTCGTACACAAACTTTTAACCGCAGCCATATTATGGCTCACAAACAAAACCGTTCTACCATCACCTTTACTGATATCCTGCATTTTCCCAATAGCTTTCTTCTGAAACTCCGCATCCCCAACTGCCAAAACCTCATCCACTACAAGAATATCGGGTTCCAAATGAGCAGCAACGGCAAATGCCAACCGGACTTTCATACCAGAACTATAGCGTTTTACGGGCGTATCCACATACCTCATACAGCCCGAAAATTCAATAATTTCATCAATTTTAGAATTGATTTCGGCTTTGGTCATTCCTAGGATGGCGCCGTTCAAAAATATGTTTTCCCGCCCTGTCATTTCTGGGTGGAAACCTGTCCCAACCTCTAACAATGAAGCTATTCTTCCTTTTGTCTTTACCTTACCCACTGTTGGTCCGGTTACACGAGATAAAATTTTTAATAAGGTGGATTTGCCCGCTCCATTCTTCCCAATAATTCCAAGTACCTCACCGCGTTTGACTTCAAAATTTATATCTTTTATTGCCCAGACATAATCTGAATTTCCTTTAGAACTCCTGTCATTAGATTCCCCAACTTTTAAGTATGGATCTTCCTTCCCTCTAACTTTATTAAACCAACGGTTGAGGTCGTGACTGATTGTACCTGTCCCAACAAGTCCCAATCTGTATTGCTTACCTACTCCTTCTACCTTTAATATTATATCAGAACCCATTATATTGTATCGATAAAGCTTTTTTCTGTTTTATTAAAAATAACCAATCCAATTAAAAATACTATGAAACTTATAATTACTGCGTATGTTAATTTGTAAATATCTAAACTACCGATGCCCAATGCCATGGTTCTAAACAACTCTATAATTATGGCTATTGGATTCCATTCTATGAACCAATAATAATTGGGTAATTTATCTTTAAAATAAGACATCGGATACATCACCGCAGAACCATACATTAGTAATTGCACGCCAAACTGAACCAAGAATGTTAAATCCCTGTATTTGGTGGTCATGGATGAAATTATCATACCGAGCCCTAATCCCAAGAGTGCCATTAAACCTATTAATAATGGTAAGAACACAATGGTTGATTGTGGCAAAACACTATAAGTTTCTCCCGTAAAATAGAGATAATATATATAAAAGCCAATAAAGACAAGAAGCTGAATTCCAAATTTCAACAAATTTGAAACCACAACAGACATTGGCATTATGACTCTTGGAAAATATACCTTTCCAAAAATATTTTCATTCTTTTTAAAGGTATCACTAGTACCAACCAAACAATCCTTAAAGTAGTTCCAAGAAGTAATACCAGCAAGGTTAAACAAGAAATTTGGAACGCCTTCTCCTGTAGGAATATCTGCCAGATTGTTGAATATCAATGTAAATATTAATGACGTAAATAAAGGTTGGATTAAATACCAAAGTGGCCCAAGAACCGTTTGTTTATAAAGCGTAATTATATCTCTTTTTACGAACAAAAACAACAAATCCCGATATCTCCAAATCTCTTTGAAATTAAAATCAATCAGTTTCTTTTGAGAAGAAATCACATATAACCAATGTTCATCGGTGTTTTTCAATTCTTAGCGTTTTTAGTTATGCTTGCGAATATAAGAAATGAAATAAAAACATATAACTTCATTTCTAAGCTTTCTGAAATGTGGATATATTATAGTGCTGTATCATTTTGTCGATGCCTTCATTCAGACTTATCAAATCTCTACCCAGTAGATCCCTCATTTTAGTAATATCAGGACATCTTCTTGTCATATCGCCTTCTTTTAAAGATGAAAGGAAAGTGATTTGAGATTTTGAACCTGTTCGCTCTATGATCCTAAGCGCCAACTCTAATATGCTAATCTCTACATCATTTCCTACGTTGAGCACTTCGTTGATGTAATTGTCATCCTCCAAGGCACTAAGACAGGTATCTATATTATCATCAACGTAACAGAACGAACGAGTTTGGTCTCCTTTACCATAAATTGGAATAGGTTGATCGTTCATGGCCAATTTTATAAATCTCGGCATCACAAAATCATCACTTTGCGAAGGCCCATATGTATTAAAAAAGCGAAAAATAGTATAGTCTAAATCATATTCCCGCTGATAGGATCTAAAAAATGCCTCACCCACATTTTTAACAATGGCATATGGTAATCTACTATTTAATGGTGTTGTATTTTCATTTTGCGGAATTTCGAACGGTTCGCCATAAACTTCGGATGAACTTGAATAAAATACGCGCTCTACTCCAGAGTTTTTCGATAATGACAATATATTTTTAATGCCATCAATATCATCTAATACAGCAATTGGATTTTCTAATGTTCTTTCCACGCCAACAACTGCTGCAAAATGGAATACATACTTGAATCTAAAGGTGGCAAAAATAGACATGATGTCTTTGTAGTTATTGACATCTGCCTTAATAAATTTTATATTATCCCGAACGGGAACTTTGAGTCTGCTACCCGTGGATAAGTTATCTATTATAACAATTGTAACATTTTTTTTTAACGCCAGTTTAGACGCTAATGTACTTCCTAACTGACCTGCTCCGCCAGTAACCAAAATATTTGTCATCAATTAAAAACTATTTAATTTATAGATTAAACTCGAATAACCCTTTTGAATGTTAGTGTATCGATAGATATCGTGTTAAAATTAATTTGACTTGTTAGTGCCAATTTTAATTTATGCAGAATCACACTTAAACTTTGCCAAAATATCCATTGTTATCGAAGCTATAAAAAACTATGAAAGCTAGTAATGATAAAATGTGATTCAAAAGATAAATGGTCTCAGTAAATTAAAAAAGTTTAAACGAGTTGATTGTAATTCTCGGGAAATATACTATCTTTTTTAATATTCTGATGTACAGTTATATATCAATTTTAGATTTTTCTTTAGAATCAGCGTCCTGTGAATTACTACTAAGTTGCCCTAAAATGGATTAAAACATAGGGTTTTACAGATTTATTATGGACAGGAATTAAATTTGGCAACTATTTACCACTACGAAAGAAACACCCTTATTTTGCCTTAATCTTAAAAGGATTTATGATAATTTATGACATTTTAACTTTAGTTTCAATGGTAAAAGTATCGTAAAAAAAACAAAAATCAACTTATTTTGATATCAGCTAAATTGTGATCATTAATTAAAATAGTCCCAAGTAATCTTCAAACCTTCCCTTACAGTATATTTTGGTTTATAACCTAATAGTTTTTCGCCTTTAGAAATATCTGCTAAAGAATCCCTAACATCACCTTGTCTGTTTGGACCATATATGGCTTTTAAGTCTGAATCTGCTGCAAGCCGAAGCGACTCCCATAAGTAATTGATGGTAATACGCTCACCACAGGCCACATTAAAGACTTCATTTTTTGCATCATTAGAAGCAAAGAATCCTTTTACATTAGCTTGAACAACATTATCTATAAAGGTAAAGTCCCTAGTTTGCTCTCCATCGCCGTTTATTTTAGGCGAATTATTATCTTTCAAGGCCTGCATGAACAAAGGAATCACTGCTGCATATGCGCCATTAGGACTTTGCTTTGGTCCAAAAACATTAAAATATCTTAAACCAATAACATCAGTATCATAAGTAGTACCAAATACATCGGCATACAATTCGTTGACATACTTTGTAACAGCGTAAGGTGACAACGGTTTTCCGATGGTATCCTCGACTTTTGGTAATGCTTTACTATCTCCATAAGTTGAACTTGACGCTGCGTATACCATACGTTTTACCGTTGGACTATCCTTCAAAGCAATCATCATATTTAAAAATCCGGAAATATTAACTTCATTCGTTGTAGCTGGATCATTGATAGAACGTGGTACAGAACCTAAAGCGGCTTGGTGAGAGACATAGTCCATCCCATCCATTGCCATTTTACAAGTGTCCAAATCCCTAATATCGCTTTCTATCAATTCGAAAGCAGGATGGTCCATAAACTCTGTTAAGTTTTCGCGGTGACCGTTAGAAAAATTATCTAAAACCCTAACTTTTTTAGCGTTATACTTCAGTAAGTATTCTGTAAGATTAGAGCCAATAAAGCCTCCACCTCCTGTGATTAAAAAACTTAACTTTGATAGGTCTGTGGTGTGATGTGGGTTTGAATACATTATAATCTTGCGTCTATAGTGTCTATTGGAAGTAATGATTTTACATCGAAAACAACACTGGTTTGTTTTTTCAACTTAGTGATATCCAGTTTTAAGAATTCGTTATGTGAAACTGCTAAGATAACGGCATCGTAATCTGAACTTAAATCACCAAAATCGTTGATAAGGTCTAAATTATACTCATGCTTTACTTCTTCTTTCGATGCCCATGGATCATAAACATCTACATTGACATGATAAGTTTCTAATTCTTCTATAATATCAATAACTCTAGAGTTTCTAATATCTGGACAATTTTCTTTAAAAGTAATTCCTAAAACTAAAGCTTTTGATCCTTTTATGGTAGCTCCTTTTTTAATCATCATCTTTACCGTTTCCGTGGCAACATAGCTTCCCATACTATCGTTCATTTTTCGACCGGCTAAGATAATTTCAGGATTATAACCAGACTCAATTGCCTTTTGTGCCAAATAATATGGATCGACGCCAATACAATGACCACCAACCAAACCTGGCGAAAACTTTAAGAAGTTCCATTTGGTACCAGCAGCTTCCAAAACAGCTTTAGTATCGATATCCAATAGTCTGAATATTTTTGATAATTCGTTGACAAAAGCAATATTGATATCGCGTTGTGAGTTCTCAATCACCTTTGCCGCCTCAGCTACTTTAATGGAAGGTGCTAAATGCGTTCCTGCTGTTATAACTTTTAAATATAAATTGTTAACTTTTTGAGCTATCTCTGGTGTAGAACCTGAAGTTACCTTTAAAATTTTAGTAACTGTGTGCTCTTTATCACCTGGATTTATGCGTTCAGGTGAGTAACCTGCAAAAAAGTCTTCATTATATTTTAATCCAGAAAATTCTGCTAGAATCGGAACACAGATATCTTCAGTTGCTCCAGGATAAACAGTTGATTCATATATAACGATATCATTTTTAGACAATACTTTCCCAACAGTTTCACTTGCTTTTATTAATGGTGTAAACACGGGCTTATTTAAAGCGTCCGTTGGTGTTGGTACGGTAATAATATAAACATTTGTTACTGCCAATGCCTCTACATTATCTGTTATATAAAGTCCTTTGTTAGCATTCAAATCTGTAGTTAATACTGATTTTAAATTATCGTTTTCGACTTCTAATGTTTTATCGACACCATTATTTAATTCACTGATACGCTGTTTATTGATATCGAAACCAATAACAAAATATTGTTTTGCAAATTCTACGGCAAGGGGCAAACCGACATAGCCTAAACCTATGATTGCAATTTTATCTTCTGAATGTGTCATTTGTTTAAAGTAGATTTTAAAATGAGTTTCAAATCTAAACAAAAACTGTAATTCATAACATACTTTTTATTGATTTTCACTTTATCTACCCAAATAATCGTTCTATTGTAGTGATCCGGATCTTTTTGCCGTTCTAATACGTATTCTTCATTCCTGTATTTTAAGGATGCAGGACCGGTAATCCCTGGTTTGACTTTTAAAATAATTCTATCATCACCCTTTAATTCGTCAGCAAAACCTTGCAAATCAGGTCTTGGGCCCACAAAACTCATATCACCGATTAAGATATTAAATAGCTGGGGAAACTCATTTAGTTTTGTACGTCTAAAGAATTTTCCGATCGGTGATGCATACTGATCAAAATGACCTAATTGATGCTCGCCGTCTTTTAATGTTCTTATTTTATATATTTTGAACAATTTGCCATGTTGACCAACGCGATATTGAGAAAATATGCCAATTTTTTTCGTATCTATAGTCGCAATAATCACAAGTATTAGAATAGGAACTATAATTAATGGCATTACTATAATTACCAAAACCACATCAAATAAGTGTTTGACCTGAAGTTGAGTTTTAGTAATCAAAATATAGGAATTAAAACCGATTAAATTCTTTTCAAGAAATTCTTAATTTTTTTTAATATTGAAATATTATCCTTTTCGTGATAGGTATTCCCATAAACTCCGTAACCATAACCATAACCATAGCCATAACCATAACCATAATTGTGATTGTTCTTATGTCTGTAGAAATTAAGAACAAAACTAACGTTTTTCAATTCACCACTACGATGCTTAGCATTAACCAGTTGAAGCATGCCTTTTTTGGTATAATCTAAACGCACCATAAAAACAGTAGCATCTGCATACTGTGTTAATTCTAAGGCATCAGTAACCAAACCTAATGGCGGCGTATCTAAAATAATCATGTCATACTCTCGCTTAAGCGTCGCTATCATTTCCTTCATCTTACTACTCATTAACAATTCTGAAGGATTAGGAGGAATAGGACCTGAAGGGATAATGTCTAAGTTATCAATATGAGTATGCGTTGAAATCTCATCTAAAGTGCTATCTCCAATAAGATAATTAACCACACCTTTATCGTTGGTAATATTAAAATCACCAAAGATTTTTGGTTTTCGCAAATCAAGTCCTAGCAAAATGGTCTTTTTTCCAGAAAGTGCATAAACTGTAGCAATATTAATAGATGTAAACGTTTTTCCTTCACCGCTAACTGAAGAGGTTATCATTAAAGTCTTTGCTCTTGTATTCTGCTCTTCCTTATTAAAAATAAACTGTAAACTCGATCTAATCGCCCTAAAGGATTCGGCTACTGCAGACTTTGGCTTCTCATAAGCTACCAAATTGTTTTTATAACGGTATTTACCAATTAACCCTAAAATAGGAATATTGGACAATCTGACTACCTCATCCGAACCATGAATGGTGTTATCTAAAAGATATACAATAAATATTAAAAGTAAAGGCGTAAAAAAACCTAACATTAGCCCCATCATATAATTGAGGGATTTATTAGGACCTATTAAACCTCCACCTATATCTTTAGCTTCATCAACAATGCTTAGATCAGAAACATTTGCAGCTTTTACAATGGCAGCTTCACTACGCTTAGCTAAGTAAATATTATACGCTTCTTGGCTAATATCTAATTTTCGTTGAATCTTTAAAAACTGTTGTTCGTCTTCAGGCAACTCCCCTAATTTGGACTCAAGATTAGCAATTTTACGAATCAAATTCGCTATTCCTACGCCAATTGTTTCCTTTGTTGCATCTATTGTTTCAAGTAGCACATTTTTCTCAGAGTCGATGCGTCTGTCCAACTCCCTAAAAAGACCTGACCCTTCTTTAGTTGTGTACTCAAGATTTTGGCGTTCAGCAGCTAAAGCAACAATTTTAGAAACACTATTGAGAATATTGTTTTCATCTATACCGACACTTGTTGGTGCGGCAATATCGGTATAATCGGTTTTGGTATTCAAATAAACCTCAAGATTCTTTAAGTAGTCTAATTTTGATTCTTCATCTTGTTTTTCCAATTCAATTTGTCGAAGTTCATCTGAGATCTGAGCAATTTCGTCACTAACATTAAACACCTTATTATCTCTTCGAAATTGATTCATCTCATCGTTAAAATCCTTGAGGTTCAAATTTACAGCTGCCAGACTACTATCAATAAATTTAATGGTATTGGTGGCATATAAATTTTTACGTTCTAGCTCAGCTTCACTTAAAATAGCAGAGGTAGCATTGAGAAAATCTACAATCTTAGCTTTATTGTGGCCAGACAATTGCAGTTTCAAAACAGATGAAGAAGCTTCCGAATAAGTTGATATTGCAAGATTTGACTTATAAGCATTTACAACGCCATCAAAATTACTAAACTTAAGAAAAAACTCTGCTCCTTTCTTAATATTACGTTGCGGTTTAACTAGAATTTGTCCGTTAAGAAACGGTAAGTTAATGGTTTCTCCACTTTTAAACGATTTTTTAAAAACGCCGATTGGAACCTCAACTCTAGTCTTTGATTTATCACCAAACTTTTGACCTGCCGCACTACTTTCTTCAAATGCAGTAAATACTTCGAATTCATTCTCATTTAAAAATCTTATTCCCACAGGGTAATTAAGAATTTGACTCTTAGACTTATCAATAATAAACTCAAAAGGAGCGCGTTTATAAATGTCGATTTTACGATACTTCCCTTCTTCTAAATATTCCATATAATATTGAAGAGAATCCACTACTTTTTCATTATGGGTACGGGTTTTAATAGCTGTCATTACCTTACCTACTTTACCTGAAACTCCACCCCAATTAAATGATATACTTGTATTCGCCGTAAAAAAGGGATTCTGATCATTATCTATGGAAATTAAGGAATCTAGCCTATAGACATTTTGTTTGCGTACATTAACAAAGTAAGCTATTAATAAGGCCGCTCCAATACAAACCAGAACAAACTTCCATAAATTTAAAACTTTAAAAAGAAAACCCCTAAAGTCAAATGTCATACTTTGAGACTCTGCATCTTCGAACTCTTCGTATTCTCTCATAATAAATTATAGTCTTGAATAAAGTAAGATTCCAGTAGTAAGTAGCGAAAGAATGGAAGCTATTGTTGTAATACTAGAAATTGCCGTTGTTCCTGTTCCGAGAGACTTCTGTTTTAAAGGTTCTACATAAATAATATCATTAGGCTGTATGTAATAATACGGTGATTGCATAACCTTTACATCGGTTAAATCCAAACTATGTATTTTTTGACCTTGAGGATATTGTCTAATAATTTTGACATCTTTTTTATTCCCAGTTACAGGTATTTCACCAACATTGGCAATAGCTTCAAAAATGTTTACACGTTCAGTAAACAACACCTGACTTCCAGGATTACCAACTTCCCCATTGGCAGTATATCTTAGACCAGCAAGTTTTACAGTGACAAAGATATTAGCCGTTTCTTTAAACTGCTCTTCAAGTAATTTTTTTTCAATATTTTTTTCAATTTCTTCAGTAGTAAACCCTAAAACATTTATGTAACCCAAGGTCGGTATCCTTATATTACCATGAACATCTACTGTAAACCCATCAAAATAAGCCCGCTCAGCGCTACCAGCATTTAAATTCGTATCTCCTGCCGGGTTTAAAATAGATACTGTTTCTTGATCCAATGCCTTTACTCTGACATTAAGAATATCATTAACTTGAATTCTATAAGGTTTCTGAATTTCGGTTAAATTATTTGGAATGCTATCATAATTAGCATTCTCTTTATTTTGTAGATATATAGTGTCCTTATGAGGGATACAAGAACTAACAATGACACAACTCAACAAAATAATCAAAAGCTTTATCCGCTTCATATATATAATGGATCTTTAGAGACAAATATAATGTATCAATAGTAATATCAAAACTAATACTATTATTTTTGGTTTATTTCCGTTCTTTGCAAAAAAAAGTTTGAATTACCTCAACGTAGAAAACATATCAAAATCTTTTGGAGAACTCGTTCTATTTAAAGATTTATCCTTTAGCATCCATAAAGATCAAAAGATTGCTTTTGTGGCTAAAAATGGAAGTGGAAAGACGTCTATCCTTAATATTTTATCTAGCAAAGACACACCTGATGAAGGGCAAATTGTCATTAGAAAAGGGCTTCGTCTGGCATTTCTGGACCAAGAACCCGATTTGGACCCTAATCTCACACTCGAAGAAACCATTTTTGCTTCAGATATTCCAACCATCAAAATTATTGAAGCTTACGAAAATGCGCTGAAAAACCCTGAAGACACAAAAGGGTATCAAAAAGCATTTGAGGCTATGGACAGAAACAATGCCTGGGAATTTGAAACGCAATATCAACAAACACTTTCGCAGTTAAAGCTAGATGACTTATCCTTAAAAGTGAACACACTTTCCGGTGGGCAAAAAAAGCGCTTGGCACTAGCACAATCCCTGTTGAGCAAACCAGATATTCTAATTTTAGATGAACCGACGAACCATCTCGATTTAGAAATGATTGAATGGTTGGAAGACTACTTTGCCAAAACACAACAAACCTTGTTTATGGTCACACACGATCGCTATTTTTTGGAGCGGGTTTGTAATGAAATTATAGAATTAGATCAGGGACAACTCTACACCTACAAAGGAAACTATTCGTATTATTTAGAAAAAAAGGAAGCCAGAATCGAAAACGAAGCGACCGAAGTTGGTAAAGCCAAGCAACTTTTTAAAAAAGAACTCGAATGGATGCGTCGCCAGCCAAAAGCGCGTACAACAAAATCCAAGAGTAGAATCGATGATTTTTCAGAAATAAAATCGAAAGCCCATAAACGTCGAAATGATCACCAAATTCAGTTGGAAATCAATATGGAACGTTTAGGCAGCAAGATTATTGAATTTCATAATGTCTCTAAATCATTTAAAGACAAAACTATTTTAGATGGTTTTGAATACACCTTTAAAAAAGGCGAACGTATTGGTGTCATTGGAAAAAACGGAACTGGAAAATCCACATTTCTTAACTTATTAACCCAAAGCTTACAACCAGATGCTGGAAAAATTGTTATTGGAGAAACGGTTAAAATTGGTTATTACACGCAAGGCGGAATTAAAGCAAAACCCAACCAAAAGGTCATTGATGTCATCAAGGAGTTTGGCGATTATATTCCATTGGCCAAAGGCCGACAAATTAGTGCCCAACAATTGCTAGAACGCTTTTTATTTGACCGTAAAAAACAATGGGATTTTGTGGAAAAACTAAGTGGTGGAGAACAAAAACGACTTTATTTATGTACCGTTTTAATTCAGAACCCTAATGTGTTGATTCTCGATGAGCCTACAAATGATTTAGACATTGTCACATTAAATGTACTAGAAGATTTTCTAATGGATTTTCCAGGCGTCCTGCTTGTCGTTTCGCACGACCGTTATTTTATGGATAAAATTGTAGATCATATGTTTGTCTTTAGAGGCGAAGGCGTGGTTGATGATTTTCCGGGAAACTATTCAGATTTTAGGGCTTATGACAATAGCCAAACAAAGGAAATTGAGCCAGCCGAAAAAATCGATAATACCAAAGCTGTAAAACAAAACGAAGCCAATAAGTTAGATTACAACGAACAAAAAGAATACAAGAATTTAGAATCTAAGATTCGCGCGTTGGAATTAGATAAAACAACATTGGAAGCGAAATTCCTTGATCCTGATTTATCACAAGACGAGATTAAAAAACTCTCCGATAAGCTTCAAATAATCATGGATACGATTGAAGAAAAGGAAATGCGTTGGTTTGAGTTATCTGAGAAATTAGAAAACTAAAGTCTCTCGCAACGGCGCAAAGGCGCAAAGTAAAAATAATCAATACTATCTTTTTTTATTTTTTATAGAAGATGAAAGATTATAAAAATATTAGTGTTTAATTTCGTCTTTAAACGCATTACCTTTTTTTTAACCGTAACACTTTGCCCCTTTGCGCGAATAAAAAACCGTGCGAGAAACATATGTACCAAATAAAAGAATACATAAAATTTCTACTAAACTCCACAAACCAACACGGCGTCCACTCCCCTTTTGTCTATAATTTCATAACTAAATGTCTTTATGATAAAACAGCATACGAAGCTTACACTAAACTCCTTGACTATAAGAAAACGTTAGAAAACTCAAAGACGATATTACAAATCACAGATTTTGGAGAAGGCTCTAAAACACTTGACGCTCATAAAAGAAGAGTCAGTAAAATGGCCAAAACATCCAGTAGTTCAAAAAAAGATGCTCAACTCTTATTTAGAGTTTCTAAATATTTCGACTTTAAAAACAGTTTAGAATTAGGGACCTCTTTAGGCATGGGAACTTACGCCTTGTCATTAGCGAATTCCAATGCCACAATTACAACTATTGAGGGTTGTCCAAATACCTCGGCATTTGCGAAATCCCAACTTGAAAATCAAGGTGTTAAAAATGTAGAATTCTTAATAGGAAATTTTAACGATACTATTCCAAATATAAAAAACAACCAATTCGATTTCATCTACTTCGACGGCCATCATAATAAACAAGCAACCATTCAATATTTTGAAACTTTATTGCCCAAAACCCATAATGAAACCGTTTTCGTTTTCGATGATATTTATTGGTCCAAAGGCATGACCGAAGCCTGGGAATATATAAAAAACCATAATGCCGTAACCGTAACTGTAGATGGCTTTCATTTAGGCTTCGTATTCTTCAGGAAAGAACAAGAAAAAGAACATTTTAAAATCAGATTGTAACAACCTCAAAACTTTGACGTCCTATTGTATGAAGTTATTTAATCCTGTATCTTGCAGGAACATTTTCACAACCAAGACACTTTAACTATGAACGGCAACGTCATTGAAATTAGAAATATCATTAGGGATTTTAAATTAGGACAAGAAATTGTTCATGTTTTAAAAGGCATTGATTTAGACATTAAACGTGGCGAATATGTGGCAATTATGGGACCATCTGGTTCTGGAAAATCCACACTAATGAACCTATTAGGCTGTTTAGATACACCAACGGCTGGCTCTTATAACTTAAACGGAAATGACGTAAGCCAAATGACTGATGATGAACTCGCAGACATTAGAAATACTGAAATTGGATTTGTTTTTCAAACTTTTAATTTACTGCCAAGAACAACCGCTTTAGATAATGTAGCGCTACCGATGGTCTATGCTGGAGCATCCAAAAAAGAACGAGAAGAACGCGCTTCACAAGTACTCACTGATGTTGGACTAGCAGACCGAATGGATCACAAACCCAATCAACTTTCTGGTGGTCAAAGACAACGAGTTGCAGTCGGTAGAGCTTTAGTTAACAAACCATCCATCATCTTGGCTGATGAGCCAACCGGGAATCTCGATTCTAAAACAGGTACTGAAATCATGGCCCTCTTCGATGAAATTCATAAATCTGGAAATACGGTTATTATGGTAACGCACGAAGAAGAAATCGCAGCTCATGCTAAACGTGTTATTCGTTTACGCGATGGTGTTATTGAGAGTGATACTTTTAATGTGTAACAAAGTCATCAATGAGCTGTCGCCAGTTGGCAGTGACACAAACTATACAGTAATATTCTTAGAAAGTCATATTCTAAGAATTAGAACATAACAATAGTTTATACTCAAGTCCCAAATTTCGACAACGTCGAAAAACATCAAAATTCAGAAATAATGAACGAAGAAACGTAATTGCGAAGCGCAGCTTCAAGCATGAAGTTTCGAAAGAGAATGGTGCTTTAGCAATTTCCTATATTTTGATTGTGATTTTTTGGTTCGTTTTGTATCAAGACAAAATGAACTATTAAACAGAAAAAAGATTCACATGTTCTACGTCCATATGAATTGGAAAGCAAACTTATAATAAAGCACATTTCCTTATTTTTTATTTGGAACTCTGCATATTTAAGTAATGTTTCCCATCATAAATCCTTAACTTTGAATACCAAACTTTAAACAACAAACCTTGAAAATATATACAAAAACAGGAGACAAAGGCACAACAGCACTTTTCGGTGGCACCCGTGTTCCAAAACATCATATAAGAATAGAAAGCTATGGCACTATTGACGAGCTTAACTCGCACATTGGACTCATAAGGGATCAAGACATTGATCAACTTTACAAAAACACTTTGATGCATATTCAAGATCGACTATTTACAGTTGGCGCTATATTGGCGACAGATCCTGAAAAAGCAACTTTAAAAAATGGGGAGCAACGCTTAAAAATTCCGAAGATCTCCAACGAAGACATTGATAAACTAGAAAAAGAAATGGACATTATGGAAGACAGTCTTCCACAAATGACGCACTTTGTTTTACCAGGAGGACATCAAACTGTGTCATTCTGTCACATTGCACGCACCGTTTGCCGTAGAGCGGAACGTTTGGCGTCACATCTTAATGATTTAGAACCGTTTCAACCCGAAACCCTCATGTATATCAATAGACTATCTGACTATCTTTTTGTATTGGCACGGAAGTTGTCACATGATTTGCAAGCTGAAGAGATAAAGTGGATTCCTGAAAAGACCTCTTAAATCTGAAGCCTTTAGAAGGTGAATAATGCAATATGTCTTCTAAATATGTTGAAAATTACACGTTCTTTTTATTAATGAATAAACATTTATAAGTGAAATTTGAAGGATTCAAAACACCTAACTATAAATGTTCAGCAAGACCGATAAATGAATTTATTTAAGTCATGAGCTAATTAATTTAATTTTTTCTTGAATTGTTCAACTAAAAAATTATTTTTGCAAAAATTAAATTACACACACAATTATGTATTGGACATTAGAATTAGCATCTTATTTAAGTGATGCACCTTGGCCGGCAACAAAAGACGAACTCATTGACTACGCAATTAGAACAGGAGCGCCTCTAGAAGTTGTTGAAAATTTACAAGCAATAGAAGATGAAGGAGATTCTTACGATTCTATTGAAGAAATTTGGCCAGACTATCCAACAGATGAAGATTACCTCTGGAATGAGGATGAATACTAACATATAAAATTATCACAAAAAAGTCTCTTGCGTTATCATAACTGGGAGACTTTTTTTATTTTAAGATGGTTTTTTTATCTGATCTGAAATATAAGATACTTTCTCACTGACCGCAGTCGAAGTGCATTTGTATTTCGATATAGGAAGCGCTTAGACGACGCTCAGCATGACATCGAGTAAATATTAAACAATTAACTGAAATAACAACTAAGGATTGAAATCATTCAATCCATTACAAAATATATAATATGACTTTTTTAGACAAAGTACTTAAAGTGTTTGTTGGAGATAAATCCAAACAAGACGTAAGTGCAATTAAGCCCATTGTTGAAAAAATAAAGACCTTCGAAAAAGCGCTAGAAGCCTTATCACATGATGAACTTAGGGCAAAAACAGCTGAGTTCAAAAACATAATAGCAGAAGCAAGGCAACCGCTAAACACAAAAAAAGAAGAACTTTTAGAAAAAGCTAAAGTCACGGAAGATATTGACGAACGTGAAGATATATATCTTGAAGTCGATAAAATTGATGATGAAATCTATGATGTCACCGAGGGTGTTTTAAACGATATACTTCCTGAAGCCTTTGCCGTTGTAAAAGAAACCGCTAAGCGATTTGTACACAACACAGAAATTCCTGTAACGGCAAATGCTTTTGACCGTGAAATTTCTGGAGAAAATGATTATGTAACCTTAGAAGGTGATCAAGCGATTTGGTCAAACTCTTGGGATGCAGCCGGAAAACCAATTACTTGGGACATGATTCACTACGATGTGCAGTTAATTGGTGGTGTGGCTATGCACCAAGGAAAAATTGCAGAAATGCAGACAGGTGAAGGTAAAACTTTGGTCGCAACGCTTCCTGTATATTTAAATGCATTGGCCGGAAAAGGGGTTCACTTAGTAACCGTAAATGATTATTTAGCTAAACGAGATAGCGCTTGGATGGCGCCAATATTCCAGTTTCATGGTATGAGTATCGATTGTATTGATTACCACACGCCAAATTCTGATGCACGTCGCAAAGCCTATAACGCAGATATTACTTACGGAACCAACAACGAATTCGGTTTCGATTATTTACGTGATAACATGGCTCATTCGCCAGATGACTTAGTACAACGTCCACACCATTATGCCATTGTCGATGAGGTCGATTCGGTATTGGTTGATGATGCACGTACACCTTTAATTATTTCAGGTCCTGTGCCAAAAGGAGACGAACATGAGTTTGATGCTCTGAAACCTAAAGTTCAGCAAATTGAAGACGTCCAACGAAAATATTTAGTCGGTGTATTAGCCGAAGCCAAAAAATTAATTGCTGCCGGTGACACTAAAGAAGGTGGTTTCCAATTATTAAGAGCGTATAGAGGTATTCCAAAAAACAAGGCTTTAATTAAGTTTTTATCTGAAGAAGGGATTAAACAATTACTTCAGAAAACTGAAAACTTCTACATGCAAGACAACAATAGAGAGATGCCTAAAGTTGATGCAGAACTTTATTATGTGATTGATGAAAAAAATAATCAGGTGGAATTGTCTGATAAAGGTGTTGAATTCCTTTCAGGTGAAGATGATCCAGATTTCTTTGTGATGCCAGAAATGGGAACAGAAATCGCTAAGATTGAAAGCAAAGGCTTATCGTCTGAAGAAGAGGCCAACCTCAAGGAAGATTTATTTAGGGACTTCGGTGTTAAGTCGGAACGTATTCATACACTCAACCAATTATTGAAAGCTTACGCCCTTTTCGAAAAAGACAACCAATATGTGGTTATGGACAACAAAGTGATGATTGTCGATGAGCAAACGGGTCGTATTATGGATGGTCGTCGGTATTCTGACGGATTGCATCAAGCGATTGAAGCCAAAGAAAATGTAAAGATTGAAGCGGCTACACAAACATTCGCTACGGTAACCCTTCAAAATTATTTCAGAATGTACCGTAAACTGTCTGGTATGACGGGTACTGCGGTAACAGAAGCTGGCGAACTTTGGGAAATCTACAAATTGGACGTGGTTGAAATTCCAACCAACAAACCAATCGCTAGAGATGATAGAGACGATTTAGTGTATAAAACAAAGCGCGAAAAATACAACGCAGTTATTGATGAAGTGACCGAATTATCTAAAGCGGGAAGACCAGTTCTTATTGGTACAACCAACGTTGAGATTTCAGAGCTTTTAGGTAAAATGTTGAGTATTCGTAAAATAGACCATAATGTCTTAAATGCGAAACAACATAAAAAAGAAGCGGAAATTGTAGCACAAGCTGGTAATGCAGGCCAAGTGACTATTGCCACCAACATGGCAGGTCGTGGTACGGATATTAAATTGAGCGACGAAGTGAAAGCTGCAGGTGGTTTGGCCATTGTTGGTACGGAGCGTCACGATTCGCGTCGTGTCGATAGACAGTTGCGTGGTAGAGCTGGTCGTCAAGGAGATCCAGGAAGTTCACAATTTTATGTGTCTTTGGAAGATAACCTAATGCGTTTGTTCGGTTCTGAACGTATCGCAAAGATGATGGACAGAATGGGATTGAAGGAAGGTGAAGTCATTCAACATGGCATGATTTCCAAGTCTATTGAACGTGCGCAGAAAAAAGTGGAAGAAAACAACTTTGGTGTTCGTAAGCGTTTATTGGAATATGATGATGTAATGAACGCACAGCGTGAAGTGGTTTACAAACGTCGTCGTAATGCCTTACATGGCGAACGTCTGAGAGTCGATTTAGCCAACATGATTTACGATACTTCTGAAGGTATTGCGCTCACCAACAAAGATGCTAACGATTATAAAAACTTTGAGTTCGAATTGATCCGTTACTTCTCAATGGAATCACCTCTTTCTGAAGCTGAATTTGGAAAAAAGAGCGCTCAGGATATTGCTGGTATCATTTACAAAGCTGCCTTTAAGCACTACAGGGAAAAAATGCAACGTGCAGCGGATTTAGCATTTCCTGTAATTGAAAATGTATATAACACACAGCGCGATAAGTTTAAGCGTATCGTGGTACCATTTACAGATGGCGTAAAAAATCTTCAGGTGGTAACAGACTTGGAAAAAGCCTACGAAACTAAAGGAACGCAGCTGATCAATGATTTTGAAAAGAACATTACATTAGCAATTGTAGATGATGCTTGGAAAACGCATTTACGTAAAATGGACGAATTAAAACAATCCGTTCAGTTAGCTGTTCATGAGCAAAAAGATCCACTATTAATTTATAAGTTCGAATCTTTTGAGCTGTTTAAGTTGATGATTGACCAAGTGAATAAAGATGTCATATCATTCTTATTTAAAGGTGAAATTCCACAGGAAACAGCAAACACCATTCAAGAAGCCAGAGCACGTAAACAAGAAAAGTTGGAAACGCAGAAAGACGAGATTCCTAATATGGACGAGCGTGCTGCCCAAAACAGACAGGCTGGAGAAGGCGCTTCTCGCCAGCAACAGCAAGTAGTTGAAACCATTGTTAGGGAACAACCAAAAATTGGACGTAACGATCGTGTGACTATTAAACATGTGATGAGTGGCGAAGCCAAAGAAGTAAAATACAAGCAAGCGATTCCGTTGATAGACAAAGGAGAATGGGTTTTGGTGAATGACTAACCCAATTCCTGCGAACGCAGGAATCTTATAATAGAACCTAAAAATCCTGATGCAACCCATCAGGATTTTTTAATGATGACAAATTAAGACCACTGCGATTATAAGATATATCCAAAACTTATAATCATGAAAAAAATTGATGTACTATGCGTCGTCACTTCGAGTGAAATTTTCGCTTTTCAGAAAATTTTGTATCGAGAAGTGCCACATTGAGCGAAGTCGAAATGCACTACAATTAAAATAGTTCTCGATACTATTTTCTCATGCTTCGAAAATCACTCGAACTGACAGTAAGGGTTATTAGTGGAATCTCTTTTTAGCCAAATTCGGTAATTTATCAAAATCCCCATTAATTAAAGCTTCCTTTTTTGCTCTGGACCATTTTTTAATCTGTTTCTCGCTTTCAATCGCTAAATTTATATCTGTAAACTCCGCATAGAAAACCAATTCCAATGGTCGTCTTTTATAAGTATAACTATCTTTATGTTTTCCTATTTGGTGTTCTGAAAATCTTTTGGTTAAATTAGATGTCACACCTGTATAATAAGAAGCGTCCGAACATTTTAAAATATATACATAAGATAGTTTCATGGAATAAAGATATAAACTTCCTGATTTAATTGGTTCTCGTTAGTCCTGTAGTCGAAGTACATCACTCCTACCTCACAAATCACTGTAATTGAAAGCAAAGGTTCAAATGAAAAACCATCGTCACTTCGAGTGAAATTTTCGCTTTTCAGAAAATTTTGTATCGAGAAGTGCCACATTGAGCGCAGTCGAAATGCACTATATTTAAAATAGTTCTCGATACTATTTTCTCATGCTTCGAAAATCACTCGAACTGACGGTAAGGACTATTTTTCAAAACTTTTTTTAGCCAAATTCGTTAATTTATCAAAATCCTCATTAATTTAAGCTTCCTTTTTTGCTCTGGACCATTTTTTTATCTGTTTCTCGCTTTTAATTATTGATAGTTCTGCTCAGCGTAGTCGAAGTACATCACTCGCACCTCAAAATTCAATCGAACTGACCGTAAAGTTTAACCTGCATTACCATCGTCACTTCGAATGAAAATTTCATTTTTCAGAAAATTTTGTATCGAGAAGCTATTTTAAACTACATATACATAGCACCACTCATGGAATAACGCCTGAATTTTATTAACTTTAAAACTCACAAAAGCTAACAACCCATGACATCAAAGATTCACAAATTCCATAAAAAAAATCAAAGCAAGATGAATAAACACCTCGTTACAGCGTTCATTTTTACAGGACTATTATTATCCTGCAACTCAAACGACAAAACTGAAACAACGGTAGAAGCATCCTCTGATATAGAAATTACAGAAAAAAGCAGTACAACAGATAAGTCTAAAAATTTAAAACCAATTGATACTGACGAAGCTTTAATCGCCACCGCATTAATAGCGGCTCCAGAAGCCAGTAGATCGGGATGCAAAGTGATTGGTCATAACATGGCTGGCGAATTTGTAACCCTAAAAGAAGGCAGCAATGAATTTATTGTACTAGCAGACGATCCTGAAAAGGATGGCTTTAGTGCAGCATGTTACCATAAAGACCTCGAACCCTTTATGGCAAGAGGACGAGCATTAAAAGCCGAAGGCAAAAAACACCAAGAGATATTTGATATCCGTGAGGAAGAAGTAAAATCGAGCCAACTTAAAATGCCTACGGGAGCAACCTTGCACGTGTATTCCGGACCAAATACGCAATACGACCCGAACACCTCAAAAGTCGATGGCGCGCAACACCGTTATGTGGTGTATTTGCCTTTTGCTACGGCTGAATCGACAGGGCTGCCGGAAGCACCAGTAGCGTCCAACCATCCTTGGATTATGAATCCTGGAACCCATAGAGCACATATCATGATTTCGCCTTTGCCAGAGGGAAAGGAGTAACAATTAACTGTTTTTAAACCTAAAGATAATTTAGGAAAAGTTTCTGCTATATTTACCATATGAATCAGTTCAATAGGTAATGATACCTATGAATTCATAAACCGCTTTGAATTTACACAGCAAAATCAAATGCCATCTTAAGCATATGAAACAACTAACTATATTAATATTTTTATGTCTTTGTTTTACAAACTGTAACAGCCAAACTAAAAACACACCAAACCTAACAACTACGAACAACCAAATAAGCTGCACCAACAAAGCCTGTCAAGGCACTTATAGAGGTGCAGAATTCACAAACGGCGACGACATCGCTCACCAATTTTCTAATAAAATGGCTGCTGCTGTCGGTGACCAATTAAAAACACTTTATAAATCTGGAGCGTATAGCAAAGTGGATTTTTCAAACCTAAAAATGAGTACGGAAGGTATGGGTTCTGGAGAGGTGACTTATACGTTATACATTCCGTTTATAACCGTTAACCAAAAATGTAAGGCCTTCACTTCTTTTGACCATGTTGGCGGTTGGAACCATGCACCTGCCCTTTCCCAACGTAAAGCACAACTCAAAGATGTAGTGGTGCAAGGGCATCAATTGGACATCAGCGATTTAAAAACAACCAAAGAAGGATTGCAGGAATATTGGATACAGTGGAAACATCAAGTGGTTCAAGCTGAGTGTCAGTAAGCTATAAACCTAAATATTAGCTTTTGAGTAGACCTCTGATAACCAATGTGTTTGTATAACATTTCTGATCAGATTAGCGATTTCAACTTTAACTTTTTCCTAATTAATGAGCCATTACATTTTCAATTGAAATATTCTTCTTAATTTCCCTCAAAATTCTACGTTGGAAACCCCTAAACCCAAACACAAAAAAACGACTTCCAAAAAATGGCGGAAGCGTATTCTTGTTATGGTTTTGATTATTGTTTTAGTCCCAACGACACTGTTTACTATAGGTTGGCTCAATAGAGATACGATTATTGACGTTTTGCAAGATTGGTATCTCGAAAATAATTCGGGGACGCTAACTATTGGCGAAGTGAATACCAGTTTTATAAGCGGATTTCCAAATGTCGGATTCACTTTGAAGGACATCAAACATACCTATACCGATACTATTTCAGATAAATTCTCTAACATTGAAATTGAAGAAGCCAAAGTGGTCATTGGCGCAGGAAACCTATTACGTGGTCATATTAAGTTTGAAAATATAACGGTGAAAAATGCGGTTATCGCTTCAGAAGTTATTTCCGAAAAATCCTTAGCTTATCATGAGCAATTAAAATATGATAAAGAGAACGAGCAACGTAAAGGCATACAAATGCCAAAATGGTTGCACGACGATGGTGTCATTTTTTTATTGGAAAATGTAAAATACGTTACTAAAGACAGTATTCTAAACAAGGCTTTTGACTTAGATATCCATAAAATTGAAGGGACTTATAAAAGAGATGGGGTTAAACTGAAAGGAAACCTAAACATGAACTTGACCGTTAACGAATTAGGGTTTAACACAAAAAAAGGAACTTATTTTAATGGAGCACATGTTTTAGGAGCACCTGAATTTACAATAAATTTAGAAAACGATATCATTGCGGTACCAGAATTTCTATTAAGAGTCGATGAACAGAATTTTAATTTAATTGCAAATTTTGACTTAGTAGATGGTAATCAATACGACTTTCAACTTCAAAATTCAAAAACTGATTTTAACGCTGTAAAAGGCTTATTACCAGACAATATTGTTACTAAAATAGCAAAATACGACATAGAAAAACCTATCGAAACCAATCTTCATCTCTTTGGAAACTTTGCTTACGGCAGTAATCCTACTATTGAAGTCGACTTTTCTACCGAAAGCAATGCAGCTATCATTAAGGAAAAACTACAACTTAAAAACCTCACTTTAAATGGTCATTTAACCAATGAGATTTATACATCGGATAGTTTAAAAATCGCTAAAAAATCTGCTAAAGATTTGAAAATAACCTTTGATGATTTTAAAGCCAATTTAGATGATATTAAAGTTGATCTTGATAATTCTTACTTTCAGAGCACTCCAGAAGCGCTGAACTTTATAGAAGCCAATATTAATTTAAACGGAAGCAATGAAGCATTGGCAAAACTAATTGAAACCAATAATTTTGATTTTCTAGGTGGAACGTTTCAGTTTAATGCGGTCATTTCTGGAGACATTCCCACGACCCGACAATTTGTAGATAAAGCGACCGGCACTTTCAAATTAAAGGACACGCGAGTCGTTCTTAAAAAAAACGGCCTACAATTACCAATCCAGACCATAGACTTGGCCTTGAACAGAGAAAACTCAACTTTGAATAAATTAATTGTCAACTTTCCAAATGGTGAAGATTTAGTGCTTAAAGGCCAACTTAAAAACATCTCTGGATTATTGTCGAAAAATCCAGAAACATCAACTACAAGTCATATTTCGGTCGACTCTAAACAATTAAATATTAATGATCTTATTTCATTGTCGAAAAAATTCATGCCAAAATCCAAGAAAAATGTTGATGATCGAAAAAATCTACATGAAACCTTAGAGACGGTCTATTTGCAATTTCATCCTAGTTTCGAAATTAATGTGGACGATTTAACTTATAAAAATGTGACCATAAAAAATCTCAAATCCCAAATAGATTTGGTTGATTCCAAAACCATACAACTGCGGAATTTTGATTTCAATTATTTAGATGCACGAACCAACTTAAAAGGAAGCGTTGCTGTCCCGGAAGCCGAAAGCAATTTACGGGATGCCATTTATATCAATGCCGAAGCTACGTCTCGTGGAGATATCACTATATTTCAGAACTTGTTCAACATTCAACTTTTTAGGTTCGATGCTGGTATTTATCAATTTTCTGGACATGTAAAAGGTAACGTTCGGAACTTTGGTGAAATTCTAAACTCCGCAAAAGGGGATTTCAATTTGCTTAACACAAAGCTCTACTATGAACCTGCAAAAATGAATATTGATATCGATTCCTTGGCACTTTTTGTTGATAAATCTAATATGCAGCTCAAAAAATTCAATTTAGAAATTGGAGAACTTTACCCAATGAGACTTAATGGAGAAATTAAGAATTTCCCGAGCTTCTTGATGGAAAATGTAAAAGATTCTGGTTCTATATTTTTAAAAATTTCCGCACCCTTTATTAATGGCGATACATTGTTGACCACCATAAGTTCACTAAAGGATGAAAAAAAGTTAAAGCATCCCAATAATAAAAGGGATTTGTACCAAGTTTTTAGGGATGTCAATAAATTCAATCCTAAAATTGAATTGGAAATTGACACGCTCAAATACAAGGATTTAATTACTGAAAATGTAGAAGCTCTGGTCTATTTTGAAAATGATTCCATCTTAAAACTGAACAATCTACATCTTAATTATAAAGAAACTACGGCTAACATTAGTGGCAAAATAAATGCGCACACCAACCAACTAGATTCGTTGCGCAAAAATCCTTTTGATTTAGATTTTTTGGTAGATGTAAAAGGTAAATCTGAAGATTTGAATGCCTATTTTAATACTAGAAACTTCATATTTAAATCTGGGAATTTTGAATTTAAGGGACGATATAAAGCACAGTCTGAAAATCTCAATATATTGAAATCCACTGGTTTTGGTGATTTAAAAATTAGCCATGCGCTCGTCGATTATAAAGCGGCTGCGCTTCAAATCCCTGTAGATAGCTTGCATCTGGAAATTAATAATGACGTTGCCAGACTCAAACGGCTCGATATCGATTTACCAGGTAAGAGTTCGGTATATTTTTCGGGTTCAATTAATCAATTTTCTAACTTCATTGATAATGCACAAGGAGACAACCTTCGTAGCTCATATTTTTCCATTTATTCGCCCTATTTGGATTCATCAGATATTAAAGAATTTTTATCGAATTCAGCTTCCAAAACAAAAAAAACAAAAGATAAGGAACCGAACTTACAAAAATTCAGGGAGGCCTTGGTTGGGATCAATAGCTCGTTTTATCCAAAGGTCAACGTAACCATTGATACCTTAAGACATGAGGACTTGAACTTGACCGATTTTGGTTTGGATCTTTTGTTTGACAGCAGTGGTGATTTTAAAATTAAAGATACACACCTTAATTTTTATGGTGGCTCGCTAACAATGGATATTGATTTTGGAATGACCAATGAAACCAATATTCCTGTAAATATTGTGATGAACGCCAATGCTATTGACTTGCACGAATTGGTTACAAGATTCCATTATTTTAATGATGACGCTTTAAAAAATACGGATAAGATTGCGGGTCATCTTAATATTAAGATTGATGCAACTGGCGCATTGAAAAATGATGGCAACCTGAACATGAATTCCCTGAATGGCACAATGCATTTTGAATTATCGGATTTTGAATTGTACAATTACAAACCTGTGATGGAAAATTCGTTTTTGATGAAAGATGAACGTTTTGAGAAATTATCCTTTAGACCTATTATTCAAACTTTTGAAATTGTCAATGGGGAACTCATTATTCCTAGAACCGAGATCCAATCGTCTGCTATTCATCTTTTTGCGGAAGGTCGCTTTAAATTTGACGAATACGTTAATATTTGGCTCTCTTTACCATGGAAAAACCTCAAAAGCAATGATGGTCTAACATTACCCAAAAAAACTACCTACGAAGATGCTGGTGCTAAATTTTACGTGCAATTGTTACAGGATAAAACCGAAGAAAAAGATAAGGATAAAAAACTGGACGTTAAGGTAAAACTGAGCAACAGGAAGTTGCGAAAGATGAAACAAAAACGAGAGTAGAGATTGCTCAGTTGGTTTCTTATAGCTGAGAAAACTTCAACCAAAACAGAAATAAATTATTCGAAATTAAAAAAGGCTCAAATGAGAAACATCGCCAAATATAAATCCCAAAAATGTGCGCTGCTCTAAGCCCAATTTATTCATAAAAATTTTATTTATATATTTACCTTCAATACCTACTTATAAATTAGAGAATTATGAAACCCAAATCCCATTACGTATTCACGTTACTCCTTGCCCTTATTTTTGCAGCTTGTGCGCCAGAGGACAATACTACCATCCCAGAAAACACCAATGAATTTATTTTTGATGGTGTTACCTACCCTATAACTACCGCAATAATCATTGACGAAAATACATCAGCAACTAATCCAAGCCCAATAAAAATAAGTCTATGGAATAAAACAAGTTCAGAAGCTACTGGCAACGGCGATTTGGAGGATATTGCGCTTGTAAATTTTGAAATTGAAGATGAAAGTCTAGAAGTTACCACATATACCGATATTGAAAATTATGATATTTCAATTAACGGATCTATAGTAAACAGTGAATTTTCGCCAGGAACACTACTATTATCTAATGATGATCCTGAAGCTGATGTATTTGCGCAATCAGGTTCGGTTAACATTACCAATTTCACAGCATTTAATATTGTGTTTACGTTTACATTTACGCGGAATGACGGTCAATTAATTAGCGGTAGTTATGACGGCAATTATCTTCTTCCGAACAATTAATTAAAATTGCTGTTTTATGCGTGTTTCTGTTTTGAAATCCGAATCACATATGGGATTTGAGAATTCAGGTAAATGATGTGTGTATTCAACTTATAACATCGTTTGAATACTGATCTATCATTTCCTTAGGCACGTCTTCAAAAACTACAGTTCTTTTAAACAAAAACCATTTTTCAGTTCTCAGAACATATGGTTTAAAACCCGAACGGTGAATACCTTTTAATGATGGTATATTTTCAATGCCAACAAAGGTAATTACCCAGCGCACATTTAAATGCCTTCTTTTATCAATTATTCTCGTAATTGCCGCTGGCATAATTCCGTTATGCCTAAAATTTGGAATCGTAAAACCGCCTTCCAATAATAGCTCATCTTTTCTCAAAACAGGAAAAGTCTCTCCCCAAAACTCTTTGATACTATCCTGTTGATCAGAACCAATAAGCCATTGCCTAAAACAAGGTGTGTTTTCTGTAGTGGCCGCCACATAGCAATAGGGAATTTCTTTTTCAATGAGTCCATCATTTTGTAAGTCCATTGTAAAGTATGCTGAATCCTCAGATTTAAAAGGCCTGATTAACAAGTCCAATTTAGCATTAGGATTTTGAAACGGAAGATTCAAATCCCGTTTTAATCCAAAAGCTTTATTTTTTGAATAAACACGTTTTGAAATCCCATTAAACATAAATTTCAACTCGCGTTTTTTGATTAAGTCAACAATTCTGATTACGACGTTTTTCATATGATAAAACTGATGATATCAAATTTAAACAATTCCAGATTAATCTTATGACAACCTTTTAATTGACCATTTTATAAACCATACATGGAGTGATACCTCTTAAAACGTAAATCCGATCCTAATGCCTCCCCATTTAGCGGATGCACCAGTTTTGAATTCCCTAGTAATTGCAGATCTAGTATATTCGAAGTAAAGCGTTTTGGTTTTTAGAACCAAACCGTAATTGTAGCTTGCTGTAAAACGCTCTAAATTGTTCGATGAAATAGTGTAAGGACTTTTAGTGTTGAATAGACCTCCTTGAAGCGAAGCATCATAAGCAATTATATTCAGTGCCGGTTGTCCATAAAAATAAACCTGAAAATTCTTTTTATTTTTTGGGCCGTCAAGAGCTGAATTCAAAATGCCGAGTTGCATATTAAAACCTGCAGAAACATTGGTAAATAAGGTTCCTAATTGTGCTGAAGCATTAGCTTGTAATCCAACTAAATTATGATAACGATATACACGTTTCTCATAATCTATTCTATAATTAATGATCACATCATTCTTAATCTGATGGTCCCAACCTTTAGGTATTTTGTTCCCTGTAGCTTCATGAATTCCGACTTGCATTTCTTTTCCGAAAGCACCAGGACCAATTAAACCAAAACTCAAGGCTTGTGATATTCTGGTTTTTCGGATGCTATCCGTGGCTATGGTGAAACTTTTAAGCATAATTGCTGCAGCAAATGGTCGGTCTCCAACCTGAATGGATTCACTCACATAATCGTTTGGTGTATAACCAATATGTTCAATGGAGAGTCCGTATTTGGCTGAAACAGCTTTTGGTTTAAAAAACAGATGATTGATTGGATTCTTTTCTAAACTAGGTAAAACCAATTCAAAATTATAACCTTGTGTGTAGTTTTCATCTGTAGCAGCAAAATAATCATTATCGTAATGAAACCTGAAATAGCTATTTTTTTCAATATTTCGAAATGAAGCAGTGTTATCAATTTTTTGAGCCAATAGACCCAACGGAAGTAAAAAGAGTAACCAGATTAATTTTATTCTCATATTTATACTTACGAGATTTGATCATATTAAGTTTCAGCATTACAAATTAAATATGCTAACTTTACTGAAAACACTCAAGAGGATAATACTATAGCGAAATAACGTTACTTCCCTTGTTAAAGTAACTTTATTTAGGTGTTGCCATACATTTGAGAAAAACGATTTACATATTAATATTTTTAGGAATTGGAATTAATTTCTGCTTCTCTCAAACTAAATCTGAAAAACGATTTGGATTGACCGAATTTGACGCAAAGAAACACGACCGAATTTATCGTGTTCAAATTGAGGATTATCAAAATGTAGAATTGATTGATTTCAAAAATGGGGAATTTAACGGAACTCTTACTCATTCGGTTTGGACTACGAATAGAAAGGGAATTAGAAAAGATAGCATAATTCAAAAAATTGCGATTCCGAATTCTATGGCGGAAAAACTGATTTCGGAACTGAATAACCACGGATTTGAAAACCTAAAAGACTGCAACGAAGTCGAAAACTGTATTAGCGGATTAGATGGAACAACGACTTTTTTTAAAGCAATTAAAGATGGAAAAATAAATACTGCATCTTATTGGGAATTAGAATCTGACTATTATTACAATCAAAATAAAGTAAAATTACCAGCTGAAGTTATAAAAGCAAGAAAACTGATTTCGATAATCAACAAAGAATTTGAATTGAAAGAACAATTTCAGAACTTTTTAAACCGACTGCCGAATGGACGTTATTCGTACAGTATGCTGATAATGAAAAAAGGATAAAAAACGTATGGCAACACCGTGTATAATTAATTGCTTGGTTCAAGCCTACTTACGAAAATCCTCGCGGATTTTCTATTCGGTTTTTATTTGCTAAATTACGTGCTTAACCACGCAACTAATCATACACAAACACGTTGTATGCAATTGAGAAAAAACATTGAAATCATATGAAAACTATTAAATAATGAAACGGATTAATATTACTTATAATGATAATTCTTTTACAGAAAGTCCGGCAATAAAAAACATTTCTTTAGAGGGAACTTTTATATATCCATCAAGTTTTACAATTAGAAGTGGGCAAACAACAATTACATTTGATACGAGAAATGAATTGAATCATTTATTTGAAAAAACAAAAGGATTAAATCCAAACGAATTTCAATTATATCTTATAAAAAATGGCTTCGACAGGTGGAAAAACTCATCATTTTATGAAATGCAAGCTTTGAAGTCCATCTTATTATGTTTTCATTGGATGGATTTAAGTATTTCAAATGAAAATGATTTAGATATTGATAAAGTTCTTTACGATGAATTTATTATTGATTGGAACTATCAAGTAAACCCACAAAATGCAATTTATTTATTGCAAAAAAAATATACAGAACACGAAAAATATCACAGTCAATTAAAAAGATTACTCGAAATAAATTTGTTATGCAAAATAACTATTTCAATAGAACAAGAGCACTTGGATAATTATTTCATTCCGTTATTAACACCTGGAGTTCAATTAGAATACTATAAAAATGATTCAGATTTAAGCGGAATAGAAACTAATAATCTATGGAAAACATTCTTAAGGGAAAAATCTCGCAGAATTAACTATTGGCTTAAAAACAGGTTTTAATGGAGAAAGTACTAACATACATAGACTTGTTCTTTAGCATCAATATTTTTTACCAGTTTATGGGCGCAATAATTGCAGTAGCAATTAGAGTGACTATTGTGTTTCTAAGACAACACAATTTAAGGAAACAAAAATATAATTATTATCAAGGAATTAGCAATTATCACGAATTAGGAGATATTAATGTAAAAGTAGATGAAGACTTACCTTATGAAGATATTTTTAAAATTATCTTTCGATATTCATTTCAACCACTTTTATTAATATTCTTATTAAGTTTCATAAACACACATACAGAATATTCAAAATTTATAGTGTTTATTATAGTTTTAATTTCGACTATCATTCACGAATTTATGGCAGCAGATGAATACTTAGATAAAAAATCCTATCGTTTTTTTATAATTATGATATGGGTATTTAGTTATTTTACCCTTAGTTATGAATTTAATGTTGATTTAAATCAAAAACAGGAACTGAATGAAACAACTGCATACAACGTGTATAATTAATGGCTGGTTCTCGCCTACTTACGAAAATCCTCGCGGATTTTCTATTCGGTTTTTATTTGCTAAATTAGGTGCTTTAACTCGCCACTAATCATACACAAACACGTTGGCAACAAGCTCTGAAAAACAGTCATAAATATTATAAGGATAAATTTTTATCAAAATAATTTTAAAGAATTTATATTGCATAGAAAATTAATAAAAATGTTTTTTTTTAAAAAGATTTCTACTCACTTTAAATATTCAATAAAAACCTGCAACATAAAAAACTGTAAAAGAAAGCATTATGATTTATTACTATGTGAAAATCATTATGAGCAATATATAATTAGTCCCAAAATTCATGCTATTCAATCTAAAGTTTATAAATATAATTTCTTAAAACTAAATTTAAAAGATAAACTAATATATATTCTTAATTTTTTCATTCATTATACTACCACAATTCACATCTTTTATATAGAACATTTCCCACTAGAAAGCTTATTTTTATTTCATCGCAATAAAGTGTTAAAGGAAGAAAATCGAAATTATACAAAAGAACAATTTATTGAAGATTTCAATTTTGATGAAAACATTGAACTTCAATATTTAAAAACGCTTTTCAAAACTGATGATGCAGATAAACCCTTGCAAGATTTTATATATAAAAAAAATAATCCTTTAGTCCCAAAATACTTTTCAATAGGCTCATTCGCTATAACAATAGCTTATATTCTATTATCTGCATATATGCCAGATAAATTTAGTAACTCAAAAATATCTGTTCTAATATTTCTTATGCTTTTTCTATCGGTATACTGGTATTTTAATTCAAAATCTATAGTCAATTTAAAGAATATTCTCAAACTAGCATATGACAATAAACTACTAAAGAAAAAGAAAAAAAATGAAAAATTTATACGATTGTCATTACCACGAATAAATAAAATAAATAATCGAGGAGAACTAACTGCAAACAATTTAGGATTTACTTTTGGTATTGTTCTATTAGTAATTGGAAAATCTATTTACGAAAATTGGGAAAAAGGTTTTTTTGTGGTCTCATTTATTTTTATAATCGGTATTGTTCTTTTATTTAGTACTTTAAACGCACATTTAACTACACAAATTCGAATGCTATCGCACACTTCTATTACAAATTTAAGTAAAAATAAAATTCAATTTAAACTTTATGAACTTAATGAACTATCTGGTATTAATGAATTGAGGCTTTTTTTAAGAAATAGTTTATCTTTTCTACTAGTCAACATTTTTATGTTTTCATTTTTGGTATTTCTTGTTTTATCCAAACAACACAATACTGAAACAATTCTGATAGTCGTTTTTACTTGTTTATTCATCTTTTTTGAATTTTATAACATTTACAAAATACTTAAATTAAGCAATAAAATTAAAGTTCAATTTAATGCAGCAATTAAAAACGAACTTTCAAATTTGGATGATAGTACATCAATTTCGAAATTTAAAAAAGCTGAATTTATCAATAAATTAAAACTAAATCTTTTTGTTGATGTAAAGATGTGGTTTAACTTGCTTAGAAATTTTCTTATTTTTCTTATTACATATTTGATTTATGAGCATGATAATGAAATCATCGAATTTATTAGAAATTTTTATAGTAATATATAAGCAAGTTGCCAACAAAGCACTGTGCTAAAAAACAGGTAATACTCCATCAATTTTTCACTAGCGTGCTTTTATATCCATGGTCAAATATAAATCCTGATTTAGCGATTGAAAAAGCTTGTTTTAAGAGCTTGTTGCATACTGCAATTAGTGCCACTTTTTTACAATTTCAAAAGCAAATTAGGATCAGGACAATTCTCTTTATAAAAGTTTAAATCTTGTTGATTACAAACACCAGGATAATCCCCTTCATAATCCTGAATATCTTTTAGGATTTGAAAATGTAAATGTGGTGGATAATCACCATTAACTTCAGCAGTTCCCAGTGTTGCTATTTGTTCGCCTTGCTTCACTTCAGCTCCTACTTTTATTTTAGCAATAGATTCAACACTTAAATGACCATACAATGTGTAAAACGTACAATTAGAGATATCATGTTTTAAAATCAGCGTTGGGCCATAATCGCCATGATTGGTATTGTTTTTAAAACTATGAATGCTGCCTTCCAAAGGTGCAAAAATTGGGGTTTCAGCCTCTATCCAAAGGTCTAAACCTAAATGAATATTGCGTTCTAGTTCCGTATTTTGCTGGTTGAAATAAATGCTGCGCTGATAAATGCCGCGTTGTTCTAAATAACCGCCATAAACGACTTTTGCATTATTTTGACTCCTAAAATTCCAAATAAAGGTTTCTAAATCCTTAGAAGATGACACATTGATAGCCTTGAGTTCAGAATTGTGAATAGATAAGTCTATCGGTTTGTAAGCGCTGATAGGAATTGACGGATCAACCAAAGGATGGGCTTTAATCGTCATAAACAATTCTGCTAATGTCATTTTTTAAGAGCCGCTTCTAATTTTTCGGATTTGTCTTTTGCATAGACTAAAGTACTATCCATTTCAAAGCATTTTTTGAAGTTCTCAAGCGCTTTAACAGAATCGCCCTTCATCAACAGTGCATCACCATAACTATCGTATGGGTTAGCAGAATTGGGATGCTCTTCAATATTTAATTTAAAAACACTTAAAGCAGCATCTAATTCATCTTCATTTAATAGTCGATAACCTAAAACATTCAAGTCATTCTCTGAAATTTTGTAATTAAGCGTATCCGTTTTTTTAGATTGAAAGAAGCTAATCGCACTAGAAGTATCTTCGGTTAAGATTCGTTTTGCCATTTCCATAGCAATCTGTGTTTTGGGCAGCTCATAAGGTTTGCCTTCCCTGATATTAGAAATTCCACTGATAATAGTTCCAAAGTCATTTGATGTATTATTCGTTAATATGATGAATCCACTCTTTGTGTCTATTTCATTATGCAAAAACGTTATAAAACCAACCCAACCACCAGAATGAAACACAGTTTTTGGCTTATTTGATTCGTTATCTATAAACCACCCAAAACCATAATTTGTTTGTTCTCCATTGTTTAAAGTTCCAGGCGTCCAAGCTTCATCTAAATAGTCTTTTGATATTACCGTGTGATTAGCCAATGCTAGATTCCATTTGTATAAATCCTCCAAAGTTGAAAATATACCACCATCACCTCTTACATCATTTACAATGTTATAATCATTAGGTATCAAATCTTGTTGGTTCAATGCTAATTGATGTCCAAAAACACGATTTGGCATCTTTGGGTCAGACTGTATTTGATATTTATACAAGACTGTATTTGTCATACCCACTGGATCCGTAATTTGTTCCTTCAAAAAATCCCTGAAATGCTGACCAGATAGTTTTTCTACAATTGAGGCTAAAACCAAATAACCTGTGTTACTATATTCGAAGCGTTCACCCGGTTCAAAATCTAATTCTGGATCTACACTATAAAACGCTTTTAATATCTCGTCATTACCCAAAGTATAGGTTTTGGCAGTATCTGCTTTAACAAAATTTTCAGCTATTAAACGTTCGTAATCCGTAAGTCCAGAAGTATGGTGCAATAATTGACGAATTGTAATATTATCATAAGGAAAGTCTGTTAAAATGGTATTGACTTTTTGATCATAATCGAGCTTTCCCATTTCTTTCAATTTCATAATCGCCATACCAGTAAATTGTTTACTTACTGATGCTAACCTAAACTGAGAATTAAAGTCCAATGAATCCATGGGGTTTATGGATCGCAATCCATTGGAACTTTTATGAATCACTTTCCCATCTTTGTAAACTAAAATATTGCCCGTTGCAATTCCTTTTGCTTTTAAATTTGAAATAAACTCATTATAAGTGTCTGCTTCAGTTTTGGTTTCCGTGTTGGTTTCTGTTTTACAACAAAAAAAGCATGCTGTAAAAAAGCACACTATAGCAAATTGAGTAATGGACCTCATATAAATTTAAAGTAATTGTTTCTCTATAAAAGTACGGTTTTAATATTAATTTATAATCACATTGCTAAACTTAGCATTAACCATAATATTTCGACTGGAACTTTGTCCATCAGGATAATTACGAATGGTTTTCTGACCCGTTACTTTATTATTATACTTTGATCGATTACCTTTAAAATAAAGTGTATAATCTACATCTTTTGGCAAATTGATTAACGCATCACTGTTTTCCAAGACCAGATTGAGGTTCTTAAAACTTGCACTTAAATTAGAAATCGTTAAGTCTCCAAAACTACCATCAATAATGGCTGTATCATTCAAATTTTCTATGGTGATATTAGACGATTTAGAATTAAGCACTAAATTCTGAGCCGTTTTAATTTGTGCCTTATCCACAAAATTCAGATTTAAAGTCCCTAAATTCCATGTATTTACCACAACAGGCGAATAAGACACATTGATGGAAGTGTCACTTCCATCAATGTGTTCTGCTACTAAAAATGAATGCGAAATATCACCGCTCATATGATGAATTACAGACGATATTTTCAATTCTCCATGTCTAATATTGGTTTTCAATTTTGCTTTTTTCGGGATTTTAATTTTTATGACTTTTTTGACTTTATTCGTCTTACCAGATTCTAAACGTTCTACCAATATGGATTCTCTTCTATTTGCCAAATGCTCGTGTCGTTTGGCGAGTTCCTCTTGTCGCTTCTCCATAGCTTCTCCCCTTTGTTCCATAGCCTTGGATCGCTGCTCCATTTCTTCACCAAAACGTTCTCCCCAAGCTTCCATTTTTTCCTCCCATTCTTTGCCAAATTTTTCGCCAAATTCCTCTCCCCATTTTTCCATATCCTTACCGTATTTTTCGCCGAATTTCTCTCCCCATTTTTCCATGTCTTTTGCCCATTTGCCTTCAAAACGTTTACCATATTCTTCTCCCCATTTTTCCATCTTTTCTTGGTAGCCTGATTCACCAAATTTCCGAGCCCATTCTTCCATACGCTTCTGAAGCTCCTTGCCGCCTTTTTTTTCGTAGGTTTTACTCCATTCCGCTAAATAAGATTCCCCTTCTTTTTGATATTTATCATAATCAAAAGTAATAGTATTGACACCTTTTGGCAATTCTGGTAGTTCTGGCATTTCTGGCATCTTAGGCATTTCTGGCATGTCAGGAAATTCTGCTATATGTGGCATTGCTGGCATCTCTGGCAGTCTTGGCATTTCTGGCAAATCTGCTAATTCAAATTCCAAATCTTTTAATATTACCTCGTAATTACCGTCCCCATATATATCGATGGTACGCCCTCCTTTCGACGAAATAACGACCTTATCATTAGAGCCTTCCACTTTTAGGTTCCATGCTTGCAAAGCGCTTTTCAATTCTTCTTCTGTTAATTTTTGGCCTTCAATATAGGCTTCCACCTCAACAACATCTTTGTTCCATGTATCTAATTCAATTTCAACATAGCTTGTATTTAATTCGACAACCACATCCTTACTCACCTTAATGGATTGCGATGTTTTAGTCATTTTTTTCTGTGCATAACCAAAAACAGTGATTAGGCAGAGCATTAAAATGGTGATTGTTTTTTTACTTACAGAGTTCCTGTTTTCTGTGTAGTGTTCGTAATTGTTTTTTGTAAAGTTCATGTTTTTTGATTTTTAGAAATACCCAGTCGAGCTGAATAAAATCTGTTCGTTTTTTGATTTGACTTTGTTTACCCAAGCCTTAGCTCAGGCTGATTGATTGATTGATTGATTGATTGATTGATTTGATTGTATTAATATTATATTTAGAGATGCTTTAATTGGACTATGGATGATAAAGATCTAAACACTTTCTTGTTCAAATGTATCGTCACTAAATGCTGCAAGCTTTTCTTTAAGACGCATCACAAGATTGAGCCTGTATTTTAAATTTTCAATTAAAGCATCTAAAGTGGCTTCGTTTGGTCCGTTATCATTGAGCTCAATGATTAACTTATTGTACTCGTCATTTAATTCTTTGAGCCTTAATATGTAACCATCAAACAACTCCTTGTTTTCTGGTGTGAGCTTTACTTTAGACAATTCTAAATTGATACTTGCCAAATAATAATCTTCCACTTTTTTTAAATCTGGCGAAATGTCTCCCAGTGTTTTTAAATTGCTATCTGCAACTTCAATGGAATCATTGGAGTGGTCAGGAGCTTGAAAAAACTGAAACGCTCCATAACTCAGACCCAACAAAACAACCACGCTTGCAGCAATATTTAAAAACCATGACCTGTTCGACTTTTTCTGTTCTTCTGGAAACTCCTTTTCCAGTTTTTGAAGAAACCGAGCTTCATGACCTTTAGACATTTTTAGGTCGTCATTCTTAGGCTCATTTTTGAATAAATCCTTAATATTTTGTGCCATTTTTTTCTTTTTTTAATGCCAATTGTAATTTTTGTTTTCCTCGCGATAGTTGGGTTCTGGAAGCGACTTCAGTAATATTTAAAATCTCTGCTATTTCCTGGTGATCGTAGCCTTCCATTAAATATAACATCACAACATATTTGTATTTTTCTGGTAATACCTCTATCGCCAATTTCACCGCTTCAAGTGTTATTCCATCTTCAATAGTCCATTCTTCCTCGTTATCTTCAATCACATTCAAATGATAATCCTCCAATTCCACCAAACGTTGTCGCTTCGATTTTAAAACATCAATACACCTATTGATCACAATACGCTTTAACCAAGCTCCAAAACTAACTTCAGCTTTATATTGTTCTAACTTTGAAAACGCCTTTATAAACGCTTCTTGCACAATATCTTCGGCTTCCATGGTATCCTTTACAAAACGAAACGCCACCACTAACATGCCATCACAGTACTGATTGTACAATTGCATTTGCGCCTGTCGATCATTCTGTTTGCATTTTTCAACAATATGAATTTGAAACGTGCCGATTTTAATTTTGGTTTTTTGATTGGTTCTACAGTAAAGACGCTATAAAATTCCAAGTGTTGCAAAAAAGATTAAAAATTTATTCTTTTTATAAGATTTACTTAAAATTAGACGTTAGATTTCTATAAAGTTAGGGATTTCAATTATCTTTAAATCTTGAATACCTGTACTTGGTATATTTATTTTAAAACTAAAAATCCTTTAAGGTAATAATCCGCTATGTTAAAACGCCTCCTCATTGTCTTGTCTATATTGGCTATAGGCTTATTGTTATATTCAGTATTTGTTGAAAATATTTTTTCCGAACGTTTGAGTCCGAAGGATTCAGCCGAAATCACACTTAACGATTTAAAATTAACCGTGGAATACAACCGGCCGTCTAAACGCGAACGTGAAATATTTGGAGCGCTTGTTCCATTTGATAAAGTTTGGCGAACTGGCGCCAATGAAGCCACCACTTTTGAGACCAACAAAGTCCTTTCGATAGATGGTCTAAGGTTGAAAAAAGGAAAATATACCATTTGGACTGTTCCTATGAAAGACACTTGGAAAGTGATGTTCAACTCCAAGCAATACAAATGGGGAGTCGATGAAAAAATGGAACCTATGTGGGATCCCAATTATGATGCGCTTGTGCTTGAAGTGCCCACGCAACAATTAGAGGAAACCGCAGAAAAATTTACGATCGCTTTTAACAATACAACCGGAAATTTAAAACTAACCATGGCTTGGGATGATACTTTTATTGAAGTTCCAATTAAAGAGTACGAGGCTACAAACCCTTAACCTTTAAGCAAACTTTGACCAAGAAAAACAAAACATATAAATCGGCTTTACAAGAACAAGAAGGAGTTGAGTCGCCTAACAGTTTAAATCCTAATATTGCCAAATCACTAAAAGCCAAACGTAAAGCACAACCGTCTACAACCGAATTAGTTTCGGGAATTACTTCAGGAAATATTACGGCATTGAGTAGAGCCATTACTTTAGTAGAAAGTACCAATCTTTCACATTCTAAAAAGGCAAACCACATTATTACCAAATGTTTACCATACGCCAATAAATCCATTAGAATAGGGATTACTGGAGTTCCTGGCGTTGGCAAAAGCACCTTTATTGAAGCTTTTGGAATTTACCTCACCTCTTTAGGAAAAAAAGTAGCGGTTCTTGCAGTGGATCCAAGTAGCAGCTTGAGTAAAGGTAGTATTTTGGGAGATAAAACCCGAATGGAAGATTTGGTAAAAAACCCAAATGCATTTATAAGACCGTCGCCTTCTGGAAATTCTTTGGGAGGTGTGGCAAGGAAAACACGAGAGACCATTATTCTATGTGAAGCTGCAGGTTTTGATACCATTATTATTGAAACCGTTGGGGTTGGACAGAGCGAAACGGCTGTACATAGCATGGTTGATTTCTTCTTATTGTTAAAATTGGCAGGTGCTGGAGATGAGTTACAGGGCATTAAACGCGGTATTATTGAAATGGCAGATGCCATTGTTATTAACAAAGCGGATGGCGAGAATGTAAAAGCCGCAAAATCTGCCAAGCTAGAATTTAATAGAGCCTTACATCTATATCCTGAAAAAGATTCCAATTGGTCGCCAAAAGTATCCCTTTGTAGCGCTTTGAAACGGGAAGGTATTTCTGAAGTATGGAACATGATTGAGGACTACGCACAGACCACAAAAGCCAACCATTTCTTTAAAACCAATAGAAATAACCAGAATAAATTTTGGCTACTTCAAACGATTGAAGACCGTTTAAAATCTAATTTTTATAACGCGTCTAAAATTAAAGCTGAACTAGAATCTCAAATTCAATTGGTAGAAGCCGGAAAAACAACACCTTTTGCTGCAGCTGAATATTTATTGTCTTTGTGAGTTTTTAATATTGAATGACGAGATACATGATTGAAAAGTTATGTACTTAACATCCAACTTAAAATAAAAGTGGAATTTTCATTATGGAATCCTGATGACTGCTATTTAATGATTTCCAAGTTTCATGAATATGAAGGTTACGGCGATTAAACGCATTGATATCAAAAAAAACAATATTTTTGTGCCGACTAAGCCATCAAACTAATGCCATATAAGTTTACAATCATAGTTCCTGTTTATAATGAGGAAGCTAATTTAGAACGTGTGGAAACGGAACTTTCTAACTATCTTAACATAGCGACAGTGTCTACGTCAATTCTTTTTGTGAATGATGGTTCATCCGACAACAGTCAAACCTTAATTGAAACCATTTGTGAGCGTAACGCTGCTTTTGAATATATTTTATTTAAACAAAACCGAGGTTTGAGTGCTGCTATAAAAGCTGGCTTTGATCATGTCGAATCTGAACTTGTTGGCTATATAGATTCAGACTTACAAACTGCACCAGAGGATTTTAATAAACTTTTAGAACACATCGATTCGTACGAGCTGGTAACGGGCGTGCGTTCCAACCGAAAAGATTCATTTGTAAAGAACATGTCGTCTAAAATTGCCAACGGCATCAGACGTGCTTTCACCCATGATGGAATGGACGATACAGGTTGTCCGCTTAAAGTTATAAAAACGGATTATGCCAAGCGCATTCCGATGTTTAGAGGGTTGCATCGATTTTTACCAGCCATGATTATGTTACAAAACGGTCGTGTAGTACAAATTCCGGTTCAACATTTTCCTCGTATTGCGGGTACTGCAAATTTTGGAATTTGGAATCGTCTTCTTGGCCCACTTATGGATTGTTTTGCTTATTTATGGATGAAGAAAAAGTATATTAATTACGAAGTCTCTAAATCCAGTAAATGAAAGACTGGATTGTTTATAGCATTGGATTTTTAGCTCAGATTTTATTTTCATCTCGGCTTATTATTCAATGGGTCACGTCAGAAAAACAACGTAAGGTCATTACGCCAAAAACGTTCTGGACCTTAAGTCTAATAGCCTCTTTCCTTTTATTTATATATGGCTATTTACGATTGGATTTTGCTATCATGTTGGGGCAAAGTTTAACTTATTTTATTTATATAAGAAACCTACAACTACAAGGGCAATGGCAGAAATTCCCGAAAATTGTGCAATACCTCTTGTTTTTTGTTCCTATTTTTATTGTCGTTTTTTACTTCAATAACAATCAGATCGATGTTGATTTACTATTTAAAAATGTGGACATCCCAACTTGGTTATTAGTTTTAGGTGTCGTTGCACAAGTTGTTTTTACGCTACGTTTTGTTTATCAATGGATTCATTCTGAGCGAAATAAAGAATCCACGCTACCTATGGGATTTTGGGTTTTGAGTTTAATTGGCGCAGGTCTCATATTAACTTATGCCATTATCAGAAGAGATCCCGTTTTGTTTATAGGACATTTATTCGGCCTTGTCATTTATGCTCGTAATGCTTATTTAATCAGACAAACCAATGATTAAACTGATAGAAAAATATCCGATTTTAAGTCTCATACTTTTTGTCATACTGATGTTAGGATTTACGATTGACGCTATTCCCGTAACGATAATGGAAGCACGCAATTTTATTTCGGCAAGGGAAATGCTTACGGATAACAATTGGATTTTAACCACCATGAATGGCGATGCTCGTTATGAAAAACCGCCTTTGCCAACATGGATCACAGCAATTTTCGGATACTTATTTGGTATGAAATCAGTGTTAGCCTTGCGTTGGCCTGCCCTACTCTTTTTAACTAGTATTGGCATATCCACCTATCTTTTATCGCTCAAATTAGAGCTAAAAAAAGCACACAGCTTAATTAATGGTTTCATTGTATTGACCTCGTTCTATTGCATCGGAATTACCATAGAAGCGCCTTGGGATATATACACCCATGGGTTGATGCTCATGGCGTTGTATCAGTTGTTTATTTTATTTCAAAGTGGAAATACTTCAGTTTTAAGAAGTTTACTATTTATATTGTTTTTAGCGGGTTCGGTTCTATCAAAAGGACCCGTTTCGCTGTATGTCCTTTTCTTGCCTTTTGTTATAGCTTACGGTATTGCTTTCAAATTTAAAGGCCAACCAATTCATTTTCTAAAATTAATCAGTCTTTTGGTTTTTGGAATCGTTTTAGGAGGCTGGTGGTACTTTCATGTTAGGGTTGCCGATCCTGAAACATTTACCAGAATTGCCGAACGTGAAACTTCAAACTGGAGCAGTTATAACGTGAGACCATTTTACTATTATTGGAGTTTCTTTGTACAAAGCGGTTTATGGACAGTTCCTGCGTTTATTAGTTTGTTATACCCTTACTTGAAATCAAGGGTTTCAAATTTGAAGGGGTATCGATTTAGTATTTTATGGACGATTTTTGCCGTGATTCTATTATCCGTTATTCCTGAAAAAAAATCACGATATTTAATGCCTGTGCTACTTCCATTAGCCATTAATATCGGATGTTATATCGACTATTTAATTCGTGAATTCAAGAATTTAAAGTCGAAAAAAGAAACGATTCCTGTGTATTTTCATTTTGGATTAATAGGTGCAATTGGCATTTTTTTCTGGATTTCTGGCTTTTTCTTAGCCCCTTCATTAACAGGAATTAGTTGGGCAAGATTTATTGTTTCAAGCTTAGTGTTAGCCACTATAGGCTTTTTTACTTTCAAATATTTAAAGGCTAAAAACATAAAGGTTGTTTTTTATCTTGTTATTGCCTTTATGTTAAGTATTGGTTTTTTCGCTCTACCATTGGCAAAGTCTCAATCACAAGAAAATTACAGACCATTTTCTGAACTCTCCTCAGATAATATTTCGCTTTATACTTTAGATGGTGTATCTCCAGAAACCATTTATAATTATGGCGATAAAATTCCGAGTATTGTTTCTGAAGACGGTATCGTAATTCCTAAGGAAAAACAGTTTAGATTATTGACTTCAACGTCAAATCCTGAAGATATAGCTGAACTAGCGAAGTTATACAGCATAAAATTTATGGGTACGTATGACTTGAATTTTTCTACCAGAGATTATAAGTCGAGATTGGTAAACCATTTATATCAACTTACGCTGAAATAAAACGCTTGATTAAGTACTTGCAGAGTTTGTAAAACCCAAAACCTGATAGGGCTCCAAACGTAAGTCCGCATAAAATATCAAGCGGATAATGCACACCGACATAAATGCGACTGTAGGCTACAACTAAGCTCCAAATCAATAGAAAATATATTAAGTTTTTGTAGTAAGGACGCAACAACAAACCTGCAAAAATAGCCGTGGACATTGAGTTTGACGCATGACCTGAGAAGAATCCATAGTTTCCACAACGTGGTGCAACAAATCGCGTTAAATCTATAATACCTTCCGCTGCACAAGGTCTAGGACGTTGAAACGCATCTTTAAATATATTTGTAATTTGATCCGTAAACGCAATTACGCCAGCAAAAATCACTACAATTAGCAACAATGCTTTCCATCCAAATTTCTTATAGATTAAAAATAGCAAAGCAGCATACAATGGTGTTGATGAATACAAATAGGTAATTGCCAACCATAAATTATCCCAATATTCTGATCCCCAATTATTAAGATATAAAAAGAGTTCTTTGTCGTATTGTAAAATTTGGTCTAGCATAAATCGAATTATCTTTCAACTTTCCTACCGCAAAATCAATTGCTAGCGGAATGAGATTTTATGTTTCGGTCCCTTAAGCGCCTTGGTCAACTTCCTTGAGCGTAAATCTAGATTGCAAATACTTGTCGAGTTTATAGAACATAAAGCCTGAAAGACCACCAAATAACATGCCCGACAGTACATCTAATGGATAATGCACTCCAATATAAATACGACTATACCCCATTAAAACGGCCCATATAAAAAGTAAGTAGACCAAATAGTTGTATTTATCCTTAAGTATTAATCCGACTAAAATTGCAACACCCATAGAGTTACTAGAATGCCCTGAAAAATAGCCAAATCGTCCACCGCAACCTTCTCTCACCAAACGCATCAATTCTTTTACACCTTCTTGATGACAAGGTCTAAAACGTTCAAAACCATGCTTAAATAAATTGGTAATCTGGTCTGTAAAAGTAACCATAAAAATGGCAGTAATCAATGTTAGCACTACCATCTTGGTTCCTAGGCGTCTATATAATAAGTAAAGTAATAATAGATATAGCGGAATCCAATGCCACTTTGTAGTATATGCCATCCAGAACCAGTCCCAAGTTTCAGTACCTAATCCGTTAAGGTATAAAAATAATTCTTTATCAAATTCTATAATTTGTTCTAACATTCAATTTTATTTTTCTCAATCATCATATCTAGCAATCTCTCTATCGTAAAAATCTGTAGCTTGCTGAATGTAGTTCTCAGTTTCGGTTTCCAATTCCTTTTCATCATGCTGGTCAAATTCCTCAAACCATTCAACCTCATCATTTTCGAGATTTATGATAAAACGTGGAAATTCAGTATGAATTATAAAAATCGCATCCGGATAATCGGTATTGTCGCCTAATATGAATTTTGGTAGTTCCATGTGTTAAGTTAGAGGTTTGAAGCACGAAGCTTGAAGGTGCTAAATTTAAATGCAAATATATAGATTTTGAATGAGCTCATCGAATAACAAAAAATAGATGTTTTAGATATCATAATTCCGCTGAGTTAAGAATCAACTTCTTAGTTAGATAATTAAACCTTATGAAGAGCAATATTGCCGCAACCGTCAATCCCACCAACAATCCTATCCAAATACCTAAGCTTCCCATTACTTCTTCTTTTCCTAAAAAATAACTAATAGGAAAACCGATTACCCAGTAGGATATAAATGTTATAAGCGTTGGCATTTTAACATCCTGAAGTCCGCGTAACGCACCAAGTGCAATAACTTGAAGACTATCACTAATTTGAAAAACAGCAGCTGCCAATAGTAATGTAGCCGCAATTTTTACCACTTCGGCCGTGTCAACAGCATTTTTTGGATCGTCTAAATCAACATATAACTTTGGAAGCACAGTATGAAAAATAACAAACAATAAGGCAAAAATCACTGCAAATATAAATCCGACTAAAAAAATAGATTCTGCAATTCGCTTTAAAGCTCTAAAATCTTTTAAACCTTTTTGATTTCCGACTCTGACCATGGCTGCCACGCTCAAACCTATAGCGACCATAAACGTCATTGAAGATAAATTTAAGGCGATTTGGTTTGCGGCTTGCGCATTTGCACCCAAAGTTCCACTTAACCAGATTGCTGCCGTAAAAATCCCAACTTCAAAAAACATTTGCATCGCACTTGGCAAACCTAAATTGCTCAGCTTTTTTAATGGATATTTTTTGAGTTGAAAGAATTTAATATTTGTAACATAGGCTTTAGATTTTTTACGTTTGGCGAGCAACCACCACAAATGGGCGACCATTACAAACCGAGACACTAAAGTTCCAACGGCAGCTCCAACAATTCCCATTTCAGGAAAACCAAATTTTCCAAAAATCAGCACATAGTTTATGGCCACGTTTAACACATTTGCAATAATAGTGGCATACATAGGGTATTTGGTCAAGGACAAACCGTCACTAAATTGTTTAAACGCCTGAAAAACAATTAACGGCACCAAAGAAAAAGCTACCAAGTCTAAATAAGGAATCGCCAAATCAACCACTTCTTCTGGCTGATCCATAACGTACATTAATGGTTTGGCAAATAAAAGCATCACAAACAACAACAATCCTAAAACCGTACAAAGAAAAAGACCATGTTTAAAAACCGACTTCCCCTTTTTGAAATTTTTCTCAGTATCTGCTTCTGCCACTAAAGGGGTTATAGCTGTAGAAAAGCCAATGCCCAAAGACATCGCAATAAATATAAAGCTGTTACCTAATGATACAGCTGCCAGTTCTGCCGCTCCCAACTGACCTACCATAACATTATCCACAAAACTCACAAAAGTATGCCCGAGCATGCCCAACATCACAGGAGATGCGAGTTTAAGATTGTATCTAAATTCCTTAGTGTAGTCGCTTAAAACCATGGCGCAAAAGTAGTGCTTAGGTCTTAGTAATTTTAATAAATATAATGGAAATTTTAGTATTAAAAGTTGATGGTTATCATTAAAAATGAAACATAAAGACTAGTCGGAATCGAGCGATAAAAATTAGCGAATTCGTCTAGCATGTGTAATAAAAGACAAACCTTGTTGTCCCGCAGTTGATGTCATTACACCTTCAAACAGGGGCTCAGGACACCCTTTTGGTGTTTTCCAATCGAAAAGGAAATTAGAACCTGTACCTCCTGAAGTATCAGCTTCATCGATAACTATTTCAATAGTCTCTAATGGTGCCAAATACACAGGTTTTTCTATATAGCTTCGTAAGAGAGTTCCATGTGTGTCATAATAATCTACATTGGTTAAGTAGATGGTATCCTTCATGCTCACATTTCTCAAACTTACCATTGCCGTAAGGTTATACGTCTTATGTTGGGAATAACTATAAATTTGGGAATAAATCGACAAATAAGAATGACCTGAATCTAAAGAATCAACGGCAGAAATCGTTGCGACTCTTTTATTCCAATTCACCTGTATAGGATCTTCGTCACTACCTAATTTTATTTTGTTTTCACAGGCGTAAAAACCAAGAAATATTGCGGATAGGAGTATTATTTTTTTCATTTTTTGGAAATTATATGCAGTTGACCTGAGCTCGACCTAATATCTATTTCCTGTTTAACCAATTTTTATTTAACTCTAAAGTAAATTTCTTAAGGTTCAGTAAATTAATTCCTTAGTCTAACTCGGCTATTACAAAAATAGCTGTTTTATGTGAAGTTGTCATAAATAATTTAAGATCGTTTTGTTTTTGATTTAGAAGCTTTTCTCACCATAGATAAACAGCTTTTCTTGCTTTACTATAAAATCATTCTATTTATCTATAAATAAAATAACAAATAGGTAGGAAAAAAGTAAGCTTAACTGTTCTATAATCATAGTAACTAACTAATAATCAATTTAACGATTACTATTTTTGCTATATTCGTGCTTAAAACAAAACTATATATCATAAAAAAACTACTATTCTTTTCTGTTGCAGCGCTTTTTTCGGTTCTTCTTTTATCGTGTTCAAATGATGAAGGATCAGCCCGAGAGGATGACTACATACCAATTTCACAAGTTGTACTTGACATGGACGCTTTTCCTTTCAATTCACTTTCGGACTATAACTTTTTTGAAGGTGACATGAAGGCCCAAGAACCTGTTGTAGGTGTCATTCCATATGAACCAATTTCCACTTTATTTACGGACTACGCCAAAAAGAAACGTTTTGTTTGGATGCCAAGTGATGTAAAAGCAAATTACGTATCCGATAATACATATCTTGATTTTCCTGTTGGAACTTTTCTTATAAAAACCTTCTATTACAATAATGTGCAACCCGACAATACGACGCGTATTATTGAAACTCGGGTGATGTTAAAAAAATCGGACGATTGGTATTTTGCCGATTACATCTGGAACGATGATCAAACAGAAGCAGCGTTTAGCCTTGAAGGGGCGTTTACAAATATAGATTTTCTGGAAAATGGTGTTGCAAAAAGCACCAATTACCGCATTCCATCATTTGTAGAATGCATTACCTGCCATAAAAGCGGAGACAATTCAGTGCCTATTGGCGTAAAACCACAAAATTTAAATAACGTATATTTATATGCTGATGGTTCTCAAAATCAATTGGAAAAATTAATAGCAGAAGGTTATTTAGAAAATAATTTGCCAGCCACATTAAATACCGTTGTGAATTGGAAAGATGACACTAAACCAATTGACCTAAGAGTACGTTCCTATATTGATATCAATTGTGCCCATTGCCATACAGAATTGGCTTATTGTGATTACAGACCTATGCGCTTTGCTTTTGGTGACACTGCCAATGAGACCAATTTAGGGGTTTGTACTGAACCAGACACTGAAGTTCCTGGAATGACAAAAATTGTAGATCCATCTATAAAAGAACGTTCTGTGCTATATTATAGAATAAATACGGCAGCCGAAGAAATTAGAATGCCATTATTGGGACGGAATATTATCCATGAAGAAGCCGTTGTGCTAATCGGCGAATGGATTGATGGCTTAACCACTGAATGCGAATAAAAATGAGCAACACATAAAAAAAATAACTTATGAAAAAAATTACACTCGTACTTGCCTTACTCCTATCCTGCATTATTACAGGAGCGCAAACTACAGTAGATTGTTCAGTAGGCCCTGTAAACACAACGTATTGTTATATTGATAATGATACCACAAGTTTCGTTTTTGTAAGTTCTGATGGGTCAGATTTGCGAGTGACATTCAATGCTGGTCGCGTAGAGAATACTTATGACGAATTGATTGTTTTAAATACCGACGGTAGCGAACTATACAATGGCTATGGAAATAGCGGAGACCTAACTGGTCTTTCATTTCAATCTGTTGGTAATATGATTACAGTCTCTATAGATTCTGATTTCACCATCAACTGCGATGAAAATAATTACATTCCTTGGGATTTCGATGTTAGCTGTGCTACGTGTACAAACCCGACAGCAACATATAACATAGTAGATGATTGTGCTGCAAGTAATGGTTTTTTAGTAGATGTCAATGTTTCTGATTTAGGCTCAGCGACGTCGTTGACAATTTCTGACAATCAATCCAGTCCTACGCAATCATTAAGTGCTTCTGGAACGGTTCAATTTGGACCTTATCCCAACGCTACCGATATAGTTATTAACATTCAAAATGATCAAGATATTAATTGTGCCATAAATAGTAGTTCAATAACGCAAAGTAACTGTCCTCCTCCAGCGCCAATTGGTGTTAGCTGCGCTTCAGAATCTTCATCATTTATCCTTACAGAAGAGTTTGACTTAGCCTCTGGTTGGACAGGAAATTTAAACGATGATAATGGAAGTTGGGAAATCCCTAGTGGTTCTACGTCGGATGGAACTGGACCAGAAAATGCTTATAGTGGTTCAGGCTATATGAACTATGAAGCCTCTGGAAATGCAACAGATACAGCTTCGGCAGTAAGTCCTGCAATCGACTTATCAACCGCTACGGATGGTGCCGAATTATCTTTCTATATGCATGCCTTTGGCGAAGATATGGGAACTTTAAATGTAAATGTTGGAAACTCTGCCAATGGTCCTTTTACGACGTTATTTACGCATTCAGGTGAATTACAAACCAGTGAGAATGAAGCTTGGGTGCCAGTTGGTGTAAATTTAGATGCTTATATAGGACAAGTAATTTATATAGAATTTAGTCATACAGGAACAGGTACAGGTTATGAAGGCGATATGGCCATAGACTATATGCGTATAGAAACCTGCGGGTCTTTTTGTATTACGCCTTCAAGTATTGAAATTTCTGCCATAACACAGACTACTGCAACTATGTCTTGGATTCCAAACAACGGTGAAAGTACTTGGGAATATGTGGTACAGCTATCAGGAACAGGAATTCCAACCGAAGCGGGAACTGCTGCAAATACAACAACCGTCAACTTATCTGACTTAGAGGCTGGAAGAATTTATGAAGTGTATGTTCGCGCTATTTGCGGATCGGATAACAGTCTTTGGAGTACACCTATAACCTTCGCTACATTAGCACCGCCTCCACCAGCAACATTTACAACATCATCGGTTTCAGTTATGGGTACCCAAAGAGCTCTTGTAGATATGAATGGTGACTTTTTAGACGATGTAGTTTCTATCGGTAATACCAATGTAAATATTTTCTATCAACAAGCAGGTGGTGGATTGAGTGCTACAGCAACGGACATAACCACAACAAGTGCAGCAAATTCGCCTTCATGGAGTTTGGCTGCAGCCGATTTTGATAGAAATGGATTTACCGATTTACTTTATGGCGGAGGAAGTGGTGTCACTTTCATGAAGGCCAATACCACAGGTACAGGATTTACACAAATTTCCGGGTCGGAATATGTATTCTCTCAACGCTCTAACTTTGCCGATATTGATAATGACGGTCACCTAGACGCCTTTGTATGTCATGATGTTGATGCCAATGTATACTATATGAATGATGGAAGTGGGAATTTATCATATGGACAAGGAAATTTAGGACTCGTAAGAGGAAACTACGGCTCTGTTTGGATTGATTATGATAACGATCGTGATATGGATATGTTTATTGCCAAATGCGGTGGTGGACCAATCAATCAGCTATTTACAAACAATGGCGATGGCACTTATACAGATACTGCACCTGCCCAAGGATTAGATGATGATATGCAAACCTGGTCTTCGGCTTGGGGAGATTATGACAATGATGGGGATATGGACGCCTATATTGGTGCCAGTACAGGAACGTCTAAATTATTAAGAAATGATGGTGATGGTGTTTTTGTTGAAGTAACCGATACCTCTGGAGTTTTAGAATTAACATCAACGGGAATTGAAAATTGTACCCACGATTTTGACAACGATGGCAATTTGGATATTGCTTCCCATGGAAATATTCTTTTCGGAAATGGTGATTTGACATTTACGTTGTACGAGAATATTTTACCCTCAAACAACGGTTCTTTTGGAGATGTCAATGATGATGGATTTATCGATGCGATTTCTGGAGGAGATTTATATACAAACGATACAACCACTAATAATTGGGTTAAAATTACCACGACAGGAGTTCAAAGTAATATTAACGGCATTGGTGCAAGAGTTGAAGTGCATACAGCTTCAGGTGTTCAAATTCGTGATGTACGTAGTGGAGAAGGATTTCGTTTTATGAGTTCTTTAAACGCACATTTTGGACTAGGAACCGATGATGCCATTTCCAATATCATTATATACTGGCCTTCTGGAGAGGTAGATAATGTAACTAATCCAGCTATTAATACGCATCACGTCATCGTTGAAGGGGAAACTTTAAGTTTAGAAGATGAAACTTTACAAGGCGTTTCTATTCATCCTAATCCTGTTGGAAAAGAGATCAATATTAACAGTCCTATTAATTTGGTTGGGAAAATTGCGACCATTTTTAATATCGAAGGAAAACGTGTCATGAACTTAAAACTAGAAAACCATACCATAGATGTTTCGAATTTAAGTCAAGGCCATTATATTTTACGTCTAGAATCTGAAGGAAAAGTGTTTACCCAAAAATTCATTAAGCGCTAAAATACAAAGCTTTTAAAAAATTAAAACTCCAATGCTTTTAATGTGTTGGAGTTTTTTTATTGGGAGATTAAAATATTGTTTAGTGCTAAAGATTATTACTATAACTCTCAAATTCTGAAGAAGAATATATTTTCAATTAGAAATAGAAGTGTTGACCCTTTTAAAATAAATGAAGTTATTCACAATAGGCATTTTATGGATTAAGTTAGTGATAAAATCATCTGAGACAATATCTTCAACCTAAAAATTATATGTTGCTTATAAATTTAACACTTAAAGAATAAATTATGAAAAAACTATATACACTATTGATATTGACTGTAATGGTCTTTGGTTGCGACAATGAAAAAAAAGAACTTATGGCTGAGTATGATAACGTAGCTAAAAAAAGTGATAGTATAAATACAGTACACCAAGATATGGAATCGCATCATAGCAAGATGATTGAGGAACACAATAAATTTTCGGAAGAATTACAAGGTATGGAAATTAAGGATTCATCCGTTCTAGAAAATATAAGTAAGCATGGTATGATGCTAGAGCGTCACGATGCTATCTTAAAGAGTCATAAAGAAATTATGGAAGCACAGGACAATGCCACTCCAAATTTTGAGGACTTAAGCAACATTGAGATTAGTGAAAAGATTGATAAAATGAAGGCATGGCACGAAAGAATGAGAAATGATCATGAAATGATGAAAAATGAGCATGAAAAAATAATGCAGGAACATAAGTCCGTTAAAGAGCGGCTAATTATGGACGCTAAAGAAGAATTGAAGTAGAAAATATTCAAAAACTTTAGATATAAAAAACTCCAAGATTTTTAACTAATATTGGAGTTTTTGATTTGCTAAGGATTTAAAGTCAAAGACTAGTCATTATGTGACACTATCCTAAAAAGTGTGTAAGTTCAAAATTTCAGGGTTAATTTATTAACTTTTGAAAACGCTCTACATTACTTTGCTCGCCTAATATATACAAAACATCACCTTGTTTTAAGGTATCATCTGGTTGTACACTTTCTAACATTACATTTTTTCTCTTTATACTCAAGATATTAATGCCATAAAGAGCTCTTAGGTCTAATTCCTTTATTGGTTTTCCTAAAAACTTATTACTATCAGATCGCATGCGTAAACACGAAATATTAAAATCTGCCAATTCATTCTTAATGTAGGTTTTTGGCCGTTTTAATTCGCCTTTAAATAATTGGTAATTGTCAGATCTTACTTTTTCAACAAATTGTTCAATATCTCCTTCTGGCACCAAGAAATTGTGCAATATATGTTCAAAAATCTGTATGGATGTTTCAAACTCTTCAGGAATCACATCATCTGCACCCAATGCCAATAGTTCTGATGTTTCGGCTATATATCGAGTTCTAACAACTAAGTACAAAGAATCAGATATAGCACGAATATTTTTAAGTATCGTTTTCGTGGCATGATTACCAGAAATCGCAATGACAGCCGCTCTAGCCCTATTGAGATGGACAGTTTCAAGAATATGATCTTGCGTAGCGTCTCCAAAAATAATTGGTAATCCTTTGGCTTTTTCCCGTTTCACTATTTCAGCATTCATCTCTATTACAATAAAAGGAATGCTACTAGCTGTTGCTGCTTTGGCTAAATTGCTTCCGTTGATTCCATATCCAATAATTACCAAGTGATTTTCTAAGCCAGAACCAATAATATCACCAATATTCATATCAGAATCCGTTTTATTATTGAACCCTAATTTTTTTGAAACACCCATAAAACGCCCTGCAATAGTCTCTGAGAAAATAATCACAAAAGGAGTTAATATCATGGATACAATAGATACAGATAAAAAATATTGGTTAGTTTCGGGAGTTAATAGATTGTACTCAATACCTATTTTTGAAAGTATAAAAGCAAATTCCCCAACTTGAAACAATGACAAACCTGTTAATATAGCCGTTTTTGTTGGGTATCTAAGAACAGCTACAGCAATTGCCGTTATTGACGATTTCATAATTAAAACAATGACAACGATAAGTAAGATAATTAGAACATTATGAATGAAAAAATTTAAATCCAACAACATCCCTACAGAGACAAAAAAGAAGCTCGTAAAAAGCTCACGAAAAGGAAGTATAATGCTTGTCGCTTGGTGGCTATATTCTGATTCTGATACAATAAGACCCGCAATAAAAGCACCCAAAGCTAGTGATAAACCTAGCTCAGAGGTAAAAAAAGCAATGGCAAAACAAAGTGTAATCGTCACCAACAGAAACAATTCTTTACTATTTGTTTTTGCCACAGCGTGCATCAGCTTAGGTACAATATAACGCGCACTAATATAAGTAACCATTACAACAAATGCCGATTTTAAAAGCAACATGAATATGCTCATGCCCAAATCATTATTTTCCCCAGCCATCATAGGCGTAATAAGCATCATTGGTACTACTATGATATCTTGAAATATTAATATTGCCAAGGCATTTCTGGCATGAGGTTCAGAAAGCTCTTGTCGATCTTGCAAGGTTTTTAAAACAATTGCAGTACTTGATAATGAAAAAAGGAAGCCAACAAATACCGATTCATTCCAAGAATTTCCCAAGAGGTTATAGACCAGCGAAGCGACTCCTACAGTAATACCCACTTGTAAAAATCCGCCTATAAAAACCGTTTTTTTTATGGAAACCAATTGCTTTATAGATAATTCCATACCTATTACAAAAAGTAATAGAATGACACCTATTTCCGATAAAATTTCTACTTCCTCTACAGCTTCAATAAGGCTTAATCCATACGGACCAATAATAACACCAGTTAATAGAAAGCCAATTATAGATGGTAATTTTAATCTTTGAAGTACAAAAACTATGACAACTGAAAACCCTAAAAGTATAAGTATATCATTTAATAATGGGATGTGCATTGGCTGTTTTTAACTGTATTTATAGGTCTTAAATCGTTGTTTATCTAATACTTTAGAACATCACAAAAATAACGGATTCTTATTGGTTTGGGGAACTCGTCTTTGATCTTTTTCTATAAATAAAGATAAGGTTTTCTTCTAATGTTTCTAAAAACAAATGCACTTCATAATGACCTCGATTTTGAAGACTTTTTAAATTGCTTTTTTAGACTTCACCCACTATTTGCAAACAAGTAATAGTTAAATTAATCGTTGAAAAATTCATTAATTAAATCTGGGAAGTTCGTTTTAGTAGAATTCCCTTTATTAGAAGCTGACCTATTTACTTTTTTTACTTCTAACACGTTTAGTGTGTATCTAACTGTATTAATATTACTTTTTCTCATTTTGTCCAAATGTTCTTTGGTCAATGAATATACTGCTTTGGCATTATCATCCACAAATTCAGAATCAATAATAGTGTTGCAAGTTATCGATACACCATCATCAAGGTAAATAATAAGCTTATCAGTAATTTCAGATTTGAATGTGGGTTTTGTCGTAACGGCAATATATGAGGCATTATCTTTTTTAGCGAATACTATATTTAAGTCTTCACCTTCTTCTTTATTTGACTGTAAGACAATTAATTCTGTACAAGGATAACTTTTTTCCCCAATGAAGAATAAATCTTGGGCTTTGGCATCGGTTGTATAACATAAAGTTAAAAACGAAATGATTAGAACGTTTTTCATAATTAGTTATGGATTGGTTAAATACTTAGCTCTTAGCCTGATTAACTTTGTGAAAGTTTATGAAACTGTTATTTAAATTCAATCATCATATAGAACTGTTAAGATAGTATTTAAAATAAAGTCACGCTTTTCTTAGCGTCCTCAAACTCAGCAACCATATCCTCAACAATCTCAGCAACTGGTTTTACATCATGAATCAAACCAGCAATCTGTCCAATTTCTAATTCGCCATCTTCTAAATCACCTTCAAACATGCCACGCTTAGCTCTGGCTCTTCCTAATAATTCAATAAGTTGTTCTGGTGTTGGTGATTGCTTATATAAGTCTTGGATGTCTTTATAGAATTTATTTTTTATCAGCCGTACAGGTGCTAATTCTTTTAAGGTTAATTTCGTGTCACCTTCTTTGGCATCCACGACGACCTGCTTAAAGGCTTGGTGTGCAGAAGACTCTTCACTAGCTACAAATCGGCTACCAACCTGCACGCCATCTGCTCCCAAAACCATACAAGCTAACATCGCTTGGCCTGTGGCTATGCCTCCTGCTGCAATCAACGGAATTTGAAGTTGTTCTTTGACCATAGGAATCAAAGTTAAGGTTGTCGTTTCATCTCTTCCGTTGTGTCCGCCCGCTTCAAAACCTTCGGCAACGATTGCATCAACGCCTGCCTCTTGGGATTTTAAGGCAAACTTTACACTACTCACCACATGCACAACAGTTATCCCTTTGTCCTGTAACCATTTCGTCCATGTTTTCGGATTTCCTGCGGAAGTGAAAACAATCTTTACACCTTCTTCTACAATAATATCCATAATTTCCTGAATATTTGGATATAACATAGGAACGTTAACACCAAATGGTTTGTCGGTTGCTGCCTTACATTTTTGAATATGCTCTCGCAGTACGTCTGGATACATGGAACCTGCACCAATTAATCCTAAAATTCCTGAATTACTAGCTGCCGAAGCTAATTTCCAGCCGCTGTTCCAAATCATTCCAGCTTGGATAATTGGGTATTTTATGTGGAAGAGTTTTGTTATTCTGTTGGTCATAAATTGGTATAATTGCATTTTAATAGGTTATAAAATTCGTCAATTCGAATGAATCTTACGATGGTTCTCGATACAATTGCTTTGCCAAATGCATTTGGCAAAGCAATCACTCGAACTGACGTTACCATAGAGTTTCAATTTTTTATAAACCTAAATGTTTTAGAATCATTTTCGGTGGAAAGCTTTAAAAGGTAAATACCTGTAGCGAAATTAGAGACGTCAACCTTTTTAAAATCCGTTTGAACTGTTTTATATAAAACTTGTTGACCTAAGTGATTGAATATGGAAAGCTCTAATTGTGTTGCAGCTGATGGAAACAACAGATTAATTTCCGTTTCCACAGGATTTGGATAGAAATTAAAGGCTTCTATAAAATCCTCCTCAAGCGATAATGCTAAGGCTCTAGCTAAATCCAAATCTGGAATACCGAAACCTAAAAAATTGTCTGGTGCTGTAAACTGCGACGCTGATTGTCTTACAAAATCCATCATTGCTGTTGGTGAGGCTTCTGGAATAGCTTGCCACAAGGACGCAATGCCACCACACATAATTGGTCCGCTGAACGATGTACCATTATTTTGAACTATACTATTAAATTCATTAATAACAAAAGCCGCTCCTCCTCTAGCCACCACATCTGGTTTTTGATAACCGACTTGAGCTTCGCTTCCCTGAGAACTGAATGCGACATAATTTCCGTCACCATCAACGGCACCTATAGAAAAAACATCTGGCGAATCTGCAGGTGCACCAACAGTTTGCCATGCAGTTGCACCCGCATTTCCAGCACTCACAACCACTAATATCCCTTTTTCAACCGCAATTGATGCGCCTTTTGTAATGTAAGCGACTTGGCCATTCATGTCTTGGGGCGAATAATCATAATTCGGGTTATCAAATAAGCGATAACCCAATGAGGTATTTATCATATCTACCCCTAAACTATCGGCGCGTTCAGCTGCTTCCACCCAATAGCTTTCTTCTACTGGATTTTCACTTCCCGAATCTTCTGTCCTGAATAAATAATAAGAGGCATCAGGTGCGGTTCCAACATATTGATTTTCTATAAAACCTGCCATGGTACTCAACACTTTAGTGCCATGATTACTTCCTGAAAATGCATATACGTCTGGGGTTCTATCCACAAAATCATAACCATCCAATAAATCGTTGTTAGCCCGTAAACGTTGAAATGCATCCATAGTATTTACATTCGGAAAACCGGAATCAATCACAGCAATCGTAATTCCTTCTCCTGTAAAATCTGCTATATGCAAATTATCTGCATTTATCATTTCTACCTGATTTTGCGTATTTCCATAAGTAAATTCAATGGTTTCGTCTTCTATTTCAGTTTTGCTTAAATTGGAAGCGTTTCTCGATAAGGTGTTTAAGTTTTCATCTGCAAAATCAACAGTTTCAACATAAGATAAGTTATTTAAAGCATTGATATTTTCTTCTGTTCCCCTCACATGAACGGCATTAAACCATTTGGATTTTGCCATGACAGTAATTCCCATTTGGCTTTTTAAATCTGAAATATACGTTTCATTCACAGGCACATCGCGCTCGTCAATGACGATATTGTATTGCTGTTTTCTATCAATCGCTTTTTGAGAAAGGATACTTATTGGATTTTCTATTGAAGCAGAAACATTTGGTTTGTCCGTGAGATAAATCCATGCGTCTTCTTGCGCATAGCTTTTTATTGAGAGGAAGAGCAATAAAAGCATGGTTAATTTTCTAATCATAGCTTTTCTTTTATTGCAAGTTAAGAAATTACTGCTAAATTAATATGGTTTGTTTAGTTATACTTAAACTGAAACACCCCTAAAGTCCCCTCAAGGGGACAATTCGCTCAGTTGAATCATAGGATTGTCACTTTAAGGGGACTTTAGGGGTCTATTTTCAAATAGGACGTTTTTCTAATTTTACTTATGAGATAACTCCTGAGCCTACTAATTCATCCTCAAGATACCAAGCTACAAACTGGCCTTCGGTAATTGCGGATTGTTTATTCTCGAATTCAACATATAAGCCAGAAGCTACTTTGTGTAGTGTTGCCTTTTCTAGGGCTTGCCTATAGCGGATTCTTGCCATTACTGACATAGTTTCCCCTTCATTTAAAGCCAAATCTTCACGAATCCAATGCAGTTCTTCGTTAGTTACAAATAGCACATTGCGATATAAACCAGGATGCTGTTTGCCTTGGCCGGTATAAATAATATTGTCTTTGACGTCAGTATCAATGACAAATAATGGCTCAATAGTTCCTCCTACTCCCAAACCTTTACGTTGACCTTTGGTAAAATAATGCGCACCTTGATGTTTACCCACTATTTTTCCGTCTTCTAAATTATAGTCTGGTTTTTCAGATAGAAACTGGAGTTCCTTTTCTTTTGAATTAAATTCTGGCATTTCTTGATGATAAGTCTCAAACGTATCTTCTACCTCAACAATAACCCCTTCTTTTGGTTTGAGTTGTTGTTGAAGAAAATCTGGTAACCTTACTTTACCGATAAAACACAAACCTTGCGAATCTTTCTTTTCGGCCGTTATTAAATCTTGGGCTTTGGCAATGTCCCTAACTTCTGGTTTTAATAACTCACCAATAGGAAATAAAGCTTTTGCCAATTGTTTTTGTGATAACTGGCAAAGAAAATAAGATTGGTCTTTGTTAGGGTCTGCACCAGCTAAAAGTTGATGAATTTCTTTTCCATCCTTTTCAATGGTGTCCTTTCTACAATAATGACCTGTTGCGACGAAATCTGCACCTAACTCCAAAGCTATATCCATGAAGACATCAAACTTAATTTCGCGATTGCAAAGCACATCAGGATTTGGTGTTCTTCCTTTTTCGTATTCGTTGAACATATAGTCAACAATACGTTCCTTGTATTGCACACTTAAATCTACGGTCTGAAAAGGAATTCCTAATTTATCCGCCACTAACATGGCATCGTTGCTATCTTCCAACCATGGACATTCGTCTGAAATGGTCACGGAATCATCGTGCCAATTTTTCATAAATAGGCCAATAACCTCGTAGCCTTGTTCTTTTAAAAGATAAGCTGCAACGCTAGAATCCACTCCTCCTGAAAGTCCTACGATAACTCTTTTCATATTTACTACCTGCCAAATCAGGTGCCTTTTATTTAGTAACGATTAAATATTACAAGAAACACCCCTAAGAGCTGCGCTCGGTAGTTTCAAAACAAAAAATATTATGTTTTTCACTAATCCTCAAGGGGACAATCAAACAATTTAACAGTATTTGTAACGATATAATTTGGTCAAATAAACCTCGACAAAATTACAAAATAAAAAAGGCAATCATATTAGGATTGCCATTTCAAAATTCTATTATTACAATAGTTTAAACCTATTCATATTTCTTAATGACCTCATTGTTTGTATGGTCTATTTCTTTAGTGATTTTTCCATCTTTGTAATATTTCCAAATACCCTTTTTCTGACTTTTAACATAATTGCCTTCAGACGTTTTTTTGCCATTGGCATCATAATTAATGGTCTTTCCTTCTAACTCGCCATCCTGATATTGAGTATGCCTTAACAATAACCCCTTCTCTGAGAACCATTTGGATTCGCCGTGTAGTTTACCGTTTTTATAGTTAGCACTTTCTGCAAGTTCGCCATTTTTGAAATACACAAAGCGCTCTCCTTCCAGCAGACCTTCATCATTATAATTTTCAACAATCATTTTTACCGAAGAATTTTTGTGATAAAAAATCCATTCTCCTATAAAACGTTTACCGTCCATTTTACCTTCACTAATGATTTTTTTAGTTGAAGCTAAAAAGGTAACATCTGCGATGCTGTCCTTTTCGTTAAATACCTTTACAGCACTCAACACACTTTTTCCTGAAGATAACGTATAGAATTTGAAGGAATCAATTTCCTTACCATGCTCAAAAACACCTTCGTAGCGTTTTTGATCGGTTTTGTGGTAATTTTTAGTCCATAAGCCATGTCGTTTACCGTCCTTATCGAACTGATTTACCGTTTTTTGGGCATTCGCAGTTGTTAAAAATAATGTTAAAATGAAAAGTGAATAAATTATTTGTTTAACCATATTGTATATTTGTTAAACAAACCGTCAAAGGTTTGAATGTTGAACAATTAAAAACTCAAAAAAATGAAAATTATTTCAAAAAACTTCAAATTACTTACAGTATTTCTATTGGTTATAGGTTTGACTGCATGTAGTGATGACGACGACAACAATGGTCCAGGTATACAAACCACCACTGTAGTGGATGTAGCTTTGGCCAACAATTTAACTTCTTTGGCAGCAGCTTTAGAAGCAACAGATTTAGTAACCACATTACAAGGAACAGGACCTTTTACAGTTTTTGCACCAGATAATGAAGCATTTGCTGCTTTATTAGCAGATACTGGTTTAGATTTAGATAATCTTTCTGCTGCAGAAAAGACTTTAGTAACAAATATCTTATTAAATCATGTTATTATTGGTGAAAATTTAGATGCCACTTCCATAGTCAATGCAGGTTCTGGATATTTAAGCACAGCTTCTCCAAGTGGTTTTGGTGATAGCACATTAAGTCTTTACTTTAATGTAGATGCAGGAACTGTAAAATTAAATGGTGGTTTTGATACGTCGGTAGGTGCTGATGTAGACGAAACAGATTTAACTGCTACTAATGGTGTAATACATATTATTGACAAAGTCTTATTACCTCCTACTGTGGTAGATATGGCTATTGCCAATCCTAACTTTTCAACCTTAGTTACTGCTTTAACTACTTTAACTCCAGGTACTGATTTTGTAGCAACATTATCTACTGATAATGGTACTAGTCCGGCACCATTCACAGTTTTTGCGCCAACCAATACCGCTTTTGATAATTTAGGCACTCCTCCTGCGGAAGATGTATTAACTCAAGTATTATTACATCACGTCATTGATGGAGCTAATGTACGTTCTAATGGGTTAACTCCAAATGGTACAACAAGTCCAGAAACATTACAAGGACAAACTATTGATATCACACTTCCTGGAACTAATGGAAATATTGCTGATGTTACTGACGGTGCCAGTAATTCTGATATAGGCATAGTCGCAGTTGATGTACAAACGGCAAATGGTGTTATTCATGTAGTGAATAAAGTAATGTTACCGTCATTATAAACTAAGAAAATTTAAGGCTGATTACCTTATTTATAATTGTTGATTTTTAGTTAGTGAAAAGCTCAAACTATTTTTAAGTTTGGGCTTTTCTTATTCTTGTAATTTGGATAAATCTTCAATAGTTCCAATAGTTTGAAGCCTATTTTAAATCAAAGTCTATCATTTTGAATATCGCACTTATTAAACATAAATCATCCTATTTACACCACCCCATAATTGGTAATCTTTTCATCAACGGCATAGCAACTTGATTGAGGAAATGAGCTTCTATATTTTCTAGAATCATCCTTATTTCCTCTTTAATAAAAGTTTAATTTATAAATTATAAGCATCATCAAGACATAAAAAAAGCCTTAGTAGTTAACTAAGGCTCATTTAGATGATAATCTTATTTCAAAGCAAGGTCTTATTTCTTCTTCTTCCCTTTTTGTTGAGCTTGCTTCTGTGCTTCTGCTTGCTCCATCATCTCAGCCATTTTCTTCTGAAACTTATTTTGTTTCTTAGGCTTTGTTTTACTGACTTCAATTTTAGCCAGTACTTTATCTTCATCAATAATGTAGTTCTTAATGACCAACATTATTCCAATACTAATTAAGTTAGAAATAAAGTAATACAAACTTAAACCAGAGGCATAGTTGTTAAAGAATACTAACATTAAAATTGGCGAGAAGTAAATCATATACTTCATCATTTTCGCCATATCTGGCATCCCTTCCTGTGTTGGTTGCGTTGCTACCTGCTGACCAGTAGTCATTTTCATATAGAAGAAAATAGCAATGGCTGCTAATATTGGAAACAAGGCCACGTGGTCTCCATATAATGGAATAGGAAACGGCAATTCGTAAATAGAATCATAGGAACTTAAATCGTCTGCCCAAAGGAAACTTTTTTGTCTTAAATCAAAAGCCGTTGGAAAAAATTGAAACAAAGCATAAAACACAGGAATCTGCATTAGACCTGGTAAACAGCCACTTAATGGGCTTGCGCCAGCTCTACTCTGGATGGCCATTGTCTCTTGTTGTGCTTTTAACTTATTGTCCTTATACTTTTCTCTAACCGCATCCAGTTCCGGCTTTAAGATTTTCATCTTCGCTTGGGACAAGAATTGCTTGTATTGTACAAAAGACAATAATATTTTAACCATAATGGTCATCACTATAATTGCAATTCCATGCGGTAAATACTGAATTAAAAACCCAAATAAAGGAATAAATATAATTTTGTTTATCCAACCGAAAATTCCCCAACCAAACGGAATACTCTCGTCTAAACCTTTATCATATGTTTTTAAAACCTCTGCTTTTGTCGGGCCATAATACAAGCCCAAATTTTTACTTAATTCGCCTCCATTATACGCCAATGGAAACTTAGAAGAGTATGTTTTTGTGTAAAGCGTATCTATTTCGTCATCCTCTACTAAATCTTTGGAGGTCATTGCCACATTTTTAAACGGGCTATCATTTGAAACTAAAATAGAACTGAAAAAGAACTGTCTGTAAGATAACCATTCTACATCTTCGGCAGTCTCCTCATCGTCGCCACCTTGTGATAATTTATCAACCTTTCCATCATCGTGCATGTAGGTTAATCTGGTATAACGGTTTTCGTAACTAATGCTTTTTGCGTGACGAATCCCTTTTTGTTTCCAGTCTAATGTTACAGGTTGAGACGTATTAAACACACCACTTAAACCTTGTGATCTGATTGAAAAATCAATCATATAATTATCAGGTTTCAACTCGTAACGGTATTCCAAAAATGCGTTCTCGGAAGCCTTAAATTTCATGGAAACAACTGTGTTTGCTCCACTTTTTGTTACACTTGGTTGAAAAGGTAAATCCTGTGTATTATATGTACGGTTGTCCGACGTACCAAATGTAATGTTGAATGCACTGTTATTATCCTTTACCAAATAAATAGGAACAGAATCATAATCTACGAAGTTCTTCAATTTAACCTGTGCCAAATGACCACCAATCCGACTAAACTTAAGTTCAAAAACATCGGTTTGTACGGTTGTTATATCTTTTCCTGGTAAGGTTGCGGCATAGGCAAAAGTGCCTAATTTATTTTGACGTACAACCTGTTGTGTGGAGTCTAAGGATTGTGTAATTGTATAGTCATCTGAAGTGGTAACCAAGGGTTCATCTTGCTTAGTTTCCTTCTTTTCGGCTTCAACTTGCTCCTGCTCTGCTTTTTTCTGAGCTTCAAGTTCCTCTGGTGTTGGTTGATTTTGGTACATCATAAATACCAAAATTCCGAATATGAGGACAAAACCTATTATAGATTTAATGTCTAATTTCTTTTCTTCCATTTATTTTCAGTTTTAGACCTGTCAGATTTTTGTATGCTGAACTCGTTTCAGTATCTAACCTCACAGATCCTAATAAAGTAACAATTGGCTAAATCAAATAGTTAACCAAAACTTCATTTGCGCCAAAGTGGCATATTATTTTTTGTTCTTCTTATATTTTAAAGCCGCAGCTACAAATGCCACAAACAGAGGATGTGGATTTCTCACTGTACTTTTATATTCCGGATGGTATTGCACGCCAACAAACCAATTATTTTCAGGAATTTCAATAATTTCAACTAAACCCGTGTCAGGATTATAACCCGTTGGCTTTAATCCAGAATTTTCAAATTGCGCTTTAAAATCGTTGTTAAATTCAAAACGGTGTCTGTGTCTTTCTGTTATGGTTTCCGTTTTATAAACTTTGTAGGCAATACTATCTTTTTCGAGTTGGCAGTCCCAAGTTCCTAAACGCATTGTGCCACCTTTATTAATCACATTCTTCTGCGATTCCATTAAATTAATGACAGGATTTAGCGTCTGCCCATCCATTTCCAATGAATTTGCATCCTTAATATTCAATACGTTTCTAGCATATTCAATAACGGCCATTTGCATGCCTAAACAAATGCCTAAAAATGGAATATTGTTTTCCCTCACAAAGCGAACGGCATCAATTTTACCTTCGATACCACGTTCTCCAAAACCTGGCGCGACCAGAACACCATCTAAATGCCCTAATTTAAATTCGATATTACTTTCAGATAAATATTCGGAATGAATCGGTTCTACAACTACCTTAACTTCATTTTCCGCGCCTGCATGAATAAAAGCCTCGAGAATAGATTTATAAGAATCCTGTAATTCTACATATTTACCGATTAGACCAATGGTAACTTCACTTTTAGGATTTTTATGACGTTTTAAAAACTGGTTCCAATTTTTTAAATCCGGTTTATCACTTTTCAATTGTAGTTGATTTAAAACCACTTTATCCAAGCCTTCATCCAACATTAAATTTGGTACGTCGTAAATAGTAGAAGCATCAATAGATTCAATAACAGCTTCCTTCTTTACATTACAAAAACGTGCAAGTTTCGTTTTTAAGCCTTCATTAAGCGGATGTTCTGTTCGGCACACCAAAATATCGGCTTGCACACCACTTTCCATCAAGGTTTTTACGCTGTGTTGGGTTGGTTTGGTCTTTAATTCGCCGGCAGCAGATAAATAAGGCACCAAGGTTAAATGAATTACACAAGTGTTGTGTTCTCCTAAATCCCATTCCAATTGTCTAACGGCTTCAATGTATGGTAAAGACTCTATATCCCCAACGGTTCCACCTATTTCGGTAATAACAATATCATAATCGCCAGAGTTACCTAAAATTTGAATTCTTCGTTTAATTTCGTCTGTAATATGTGGTATTACCTGTACTGTTTTTCCTAAAAATTCGCCACGTCTTTCTTTATCGATAACGCTTTGGTAAATCCTACCAGTCGTAACGTTATTGGCTTGTGATGTAGCCACATTTAGAAAACGCTCATAATGGCCTAAATCCAAATCGGTTTCTGCACCATCATCCGTAACGTAGCATTCACCATGCTCATAAGGATTTAAGGTGCCTGGATCAATATTAATATATGGATCTAATTTTTGGATGGTAATTCTGTAACCTTGTGCTTGTAAGAGTTTAGCTAAAGATGCAGCTATAATGCCTTTTCCGAGAGAAGAAGACACGCCTCCTGTTACAAAAATGTATTTAGGGTTTGTGGTCATGGTACGTTGTTAAACGCAGGCAAAATTACGAAATAAAACGAGTAATCTATGAATTGTTTATGGTTTGTTAATATGTTATAGCTAAGATGGACAAACCTCTGTTTTATTGAGACATACAACGGATATAATTTGCTAATTAATGAAAATAGTCGTAATTCGTAAGTGAATTAAAACCCTAAACTTTTTGAAATTCCGATTCATTGTCATTTTATTATTTTCTGTATGCGCTTCTTGCAAGAAAAAATAGTGAATTTAACTAGTTTCGATCTGTATAATAAATTAACTACTTAATCACGAAGCTAATCCTAAACGAACCACGAATATTATTTCCGAAAATCCCGACGAATCGTATAAATCAATTCTTCCAAACCATTGATTTTAATATCACACATTTGTGCCATCATGCGACCGAGTTTGCCTTCTGGAAATCCTTTTTGTTGAAACCAGATGTAGTAATGTTCAGGGATATCAATCAAATATTGGTCTTTATATTTACCAAAAGGCATTTTGTAGTGTGCCAATTCAATTAAAACTGTGCCGTCTAATTCCATTTTGATTGTGTATTATGGATGTTCAAAAGAGATTCCTGCTGAAGCTTGTCTTGAGCTTGTCAATAGGAAGACATTTATGACTTAAATTCATCTAAACTTTTAAGCTCCTTTGCAATAAACGCTTCCCATTCTTTTTGCTTCTCTATATTCATAGAATGGTTGGTCTCTTTATCGTATCGCTTTTGGGTTTCATTAACGGCTTCGTTAATAGCAACATGAAGTTTATTCATCTGCTTTTTTACATTTTGATTCGCTTTAAGCTGTGTTAAATGTTGTCTAAATTGACGTGCGTAGAGTTCGGTGATATCAAAGTGCAATTGTTCGTGAGCCAATATGTGGGCATTCCCCTTTTCTTTTAAATACCATGATTTATTTGGGTAAAATTGAGCCTCGACAGTTGCAGAAAAATCGACGATTCTTTCTTCAGATGTTCTTACGGAATAGCCAAATGTAATTCCAGATGCTGTTAAAGCAACGGCATCCGATTCCAAATCAGGATCGGCTTTAAAATCTGCCCATGTAAGCTTCGTTGTTTCATCCCAAACCATGGTTTGGTCGTTAGAAACACTTCCTACGTAAAATAAGGTTAAAATAATAAGTAGATTTTTCAAGGGGTAAACATTTATAAAATGATTTTAAATGTATCATCTTTTTCTTTTTAGGAATAAAAATTACGCTATAAGACCAAAAAACCAACCTTAAATAACATTTCCAAACCTATCAATTCGCATTGACAATTCGTAAATCATCAAATTTCACAACATAAACAGCTTGATTTACGTAACCGCCAAAAAGATCTTTATTGTATCGAAACTTATTCTCTACGTATTCCGTTTCAATCGTTTCCAATGATGCACCATATAAATCTTCAGCTGAAGCCAAACGCATTAAAAGATCTAAAGTAATATCAAAGCCACGAGACACATATTTACTTGGCGATACGCCGTATTCCTCACGATAAGCGTTGACAAAACCATTGGCCTTAGTTTCGTCGAAATCCTTGTGAATTGATGGATAGTGAAACTTTAAATTAGACAAATTATTATTGTCTATATCCTTCCCTTCAAAAGCTCTATTTTTATCCGTTGTTGCCAAAATAATTTCCGTTTTCTCAATTACCAATCCATTGAGCATACTGATAACACTAGACACAAAAGCATTATTATCGGTTTCTAAAAATACATAAGTTTTACCAGCTGCAAATACGTTCTGTAAATCGGCATGATAAATAAAATGGGCATCTTTCGTTTTATCTTTTTTATCCATTCTAGACAGAATCAGTTTCGAATTAGGAAACTCTTTCTGCAAAGCTTCACTGGTCGTTTTATGTGCTCGGTCCGAAATAATAACAACCCTTGTTTTTAAACTATCCGTTTTTACAAAATCGATCATCGCTTTGCGTAATAATTTTTCTTCCGGGATGGTTTGAAACACATTACTGTAGACTTCCTTTGGTTTATTCATGGCCGCAATAACCGGAACATTATCTGATCTTAAGGCCAGCGCGACGCGATTGAAACTCTTTTCTTCCATAGGTCCAATAACCGCATCATAGTCTGAAAAATCATTATCGTCCAATAATTCACTAGTGGCCGAAACATGATACCGTGTATCCAACACCTTTAAATCGGTCGAAATTCCTAATTGTTTAGCGGAATCTAAAGCCATCATCACACCAACATGAAAATCCAACACAACAGATAATCGCCTATCTTCTTTAATTTTATTTTTAGTTTCCTCAACGGCATCCACATCAATTCTATCGAGACGATATGGCATCATCAACGCCAGTTTTTTTGTTTTAAAGTTAGTTAAGCTGCTTCTTAAATTGGTAGTTTCAACAGTTGTTAAACTGCCTAATGTATCAACACTTTCTGGCACTTTTAGAACCATTCCTGCTTTTAATCCAGTTTCTTTTAATTCTGGATTTAATTGCTCTAACTGTTCTTGTGTTAAGTTCAATTTCACTTTTAATCTGTAAAAACCTTCTTTTGGTAACACTTCATAATAACTAAACGTAGTGTCAATCGCTTTTTCTTCTTGATCTTTAATATTTGGTACGTTCAGCTCGTCACCTGGCTGAATGGTCTCGTTCATAAAAGGATTTAAAGCCTCTAATTCCGATACTGAAATTCCGAACTTATAGGCGATTCGCCATTTCCCTTCTTTGGGTTGAACCGTATATTTTTTTATGGTATTACTCAAGGTTTGTTTGGAAACTACAGTTCTATATCTTGGAATTCTAATCTTATCGCCTTTTTTGAGATTTTCTGAATATAGAAAGCGATTGGCCTTCTTAATTTCCTCTTCAGAAACATTGTGCTCTTGAGCCAAGCCATATAAAGTCTCTTTCCGCCTTACCTTATGATTTTTATAACCAATAAGCTCTCTTCTGTCCTCTACGATGTCATCATTCTTCACTTTAGAATTCGGAATGATTAAAACCGTATTCGGCTGAAATTTCCGCTTGGCATCCGGATTTAATGCATAAATATCATGCGGTGTAACCAAATATTGTTTGGCAATAGTTTGAATGGTTTCACCTGGTTCTACCGTATGCTCAATATAATTCTGGGCACTTAAGCCCATTGTAAAAGCGATTAGTATGATGGTTAAGATGTTTTTCATGTATTATAAATTACTGTAATGAGGCACTTCGACTACGCTCAGTGTCCAAATTCACTTTTCTATTTTTAATTATTAACTGCGACTAAAAACTGTTCACTTCGATTAACATGTCACTTCGACTACGCTCAGCGACCAGCGCTTAGCGACTCAATTCTTTTTTTAATGAATACGGCCTGAACACTGCCAACTTTTTTATTCCCATTCAATAGTAGCTGGTGGCTTGGAACTGATATCATAAACAACTCTATTCACACCTTTTACTTTATTTATAATTTCGTTAGAGGTTTTTTGCAAAAACTCATACGGTAAATTTACCCAATCCGCGGTCATTCCATCTGTACTTTCCACAGCTCGTAAAGCTACACATTTTTCGTAAGTACGTTCATCGCCCATCACTCCGACGCTATTTACAGGTAATAACATGGCACCTGCCTGCCAAACTTTATCGTACAAATTCCATGAACGTAAATTATTGATAAACACAAAATCGACCTCTTGTAAAATACGGACTTTCTCCGCAGTTATATCACCAAGAATCCGAATGGCTAATCCAGGTCCCGGAAATGGATGACGGCCCAATAATTGTTTGTCCATATTCATGGAAGCACCTACACGTCTTACTTCATCTTTAAACAAAGCTTTTAGTGGTTCTACGACTTTCAGCTTCATAAAATCTGGTAAGCCACCGACATTATGATGACTTTTAATGGTGGCACTTGGACCACCAGTTGCCGACACACTTTCTATGACATCTGGATAAATGGTGCCTTGTGCCAACCATTTCACATCTTTAATATCGTGTGCTTCATCATCAAAAACCTCAATAAACGCACTACCTATCGCTTTTCTTTTCAGCTCGGGATCACTCAGTCCTTTTAAAGCATCCAAAAAGCGTGCCGAAGCATCTACACCTTTAACGTTCAATCCCATGCCTTCGTATTGCGTAAGGACATCTTCAAACTCATTTTTTCGTAAGAGTCCGTTATTTACAAAGATGCAATAGAGGTTTTTACCAATCGCTTTATGAAGCAACATAGCAGCAACCGATGAATCTACGCCTCCAGATAAACCGAGAACAACTTTATCATTGCCAAGTTTAGCTTTCAAATCATCAACGGTTTCTTCAACAAAAGATTGTGGTGTCCAATCTTGTTCCACCTCTGCTATCTTAACTAAAAAGTTCTTTAATAATTGTGCGCCATCAGTTGTATGATAAACTTCGGGATGAAATTGAATGGCATAAGTTTGCTCATTTTCAATTTTATAGGCTGCATTTTCAACATCAGTGGTACTTGCTAAAAGCACCGCATTGGTTGGTAGTTTTTTTATGGTATCACTATGGCTCATCCAAACTTGGCTGCCTTCATGGATGTTTTCAAAGAAATCATCCTCAGATTTTACAAAACTTAAATTGGCCCTTCCATATTCCCTTGTACTCGATTCTGCAACCTTTCCACCAGAAAAATGTGCCAAATATTGTGCGCCGTAACAAACGGCTAGCATTGGTTTTTTTCCTCGAATTTCATCTAAATTAGGATGAAGCACATCTTCTCCTCTTACGGAATTTGGGCTACCCGATAAAATGACCGCTTTAAAACTGTCTGAATCTGTTGGAATTTTATTGAAGGGATGGATTTCGCAATAGATATTTAACTCTCTAACTCTGCGTGCAATAAGCTGTGTGTATTGCGATCCGAAATCTAAAATTAGGACTTTGTTGTGTTGCATGTGCAAAAATAGCAATTGATTTTGAGATTTACGATTTACGATTTGTGATTTTTGATTTTTCTTCTAAACATTTGAAATTTACCGTAAAAAAACATTATTTCAAGAATGTCCGCCTTTTGTCCGGCACCTAAATTCTGAACCCTTTGCCGAAATTCTTATATTTATATCATCAACTAAAGTTTTATCATAATGAATTCTAATTTCAACAATAAGAAACACTTAGGACTAATTTTAATTTTGATTTTTTCAATGGCCCTAAACGCGCAAAACACAAAACTTATTGACAGTTTAAAACTTGAACTTAAAAACAGGACTGCAGACGATTCCATAAAGGTCAAAATTTTAACTAAGCTTCATGAAAAACTTATGTTTTCAAAACCAGAGGAAGCCAAAACCTACGCTTTAAAAGAACTGGAAATTTCGAAAAAAATAGGTTTCAAAAAAGGCATCGCAACTGGGAATATGCATATTGGTGATTATTATGGCAATAGGAATGAAAATGATTCTGCGCTGTACTATTTTAACAAGGCCAAGGCGTATTTCAAAGACATTAATAGCACCAGAGGCCTGATTTTTATAAACCACTCCTTAGCGAGTATCAAAGAATCTACTGGAAACCTAGATGAAGCCATTGCCATTACCAAAGAAACCTTAAACTTAATTGAAGATCATGAAGAAGAAGGCGATTTAAAGACAAAGTTCATTGGCGCACAACACAATGCGCTTGCCAATAGATATATCGAAAAAGGACATTATAGAATTGCATTGATTGAGGCTTTGAAAGCTTTAAAATGTTTTGAAAAAATAAATCATGAATCCAGAAAAGCAGATGTCATCAAACAAATTGGAGACATTGAATCAGGACTGGAAAATCATGATAACTCTATTTCATATTATGAGCAAGCTATTGAAATCTATAAAAAATTAGACGAAAAAATGTATTTGGCCTACGCTTATAATTCCTTAGGCATTTCCTATCAAAATTTGAAGGATTACGAAAACGCGAGGATAGCATTTAATATGGCAATTACAAACTCTGAAGCGGTTGAAGATAAGTTGTCACTTTCTAATGTGATGAACAATTTAGCAGAACTAGAAATAATTGACGGCAACTTCGCAAAGGCAGAAGGACTTTTGTTAACTGCCAAAACCTTGGCTGAAGAAGAAAATTTACAATTAAGCTTGGCTGGTGCTTATGATGGTTTATCAAAGGTTGATTACCAAACTAATAATTTATCGGCAGCCTTAATTAAAAACAATCAAGCCATAGCACTCACTAAAGAAAGTGGCGCGTTGCCTCATTTACAAAGTTTATATAAGTATCGTTCTGAAATTCTGGAAACGCTGAACGAACACGAAGAGGCTAATAATTATTTGAAAGCATCACATAAAATCAAGGATAGCATATTTTCAAATAAAAAAACGCAACAAATTGAAGAATTAAAAACGATTTATGAAACCGAAAAAAAAGAACAACAAATACAGCTTCAAAAAAATGAAATTGAGCTTTTGAATATTAAAGGTAAGGTTAATAACCTACAGCGCTTACTTTTAGCTTTTGGATTGGTTTTGGCTTTAATTGCTTTTTACGCATTTTATCAAAAAAACAAACGCAACAAATTAGACAAGGAAAAGGCTGAAGCCGAACTGGAATTCAAAACCAAAGAACTTACAACACACGCCTTGCATCTCGCCAAAAAGAACGAAGTTCTTAACGATATTAAACAAAAAGCCAAGGTATTTAAAAAGGAAGCCAAAGCAGATCGAGGTTACCAAACGCTCATACAAACTATTAATTTTGATTTAAAGGATGATAACAATTGGGAAAATTTCAGCAAATATTTTGAAGACGTGCATAAGGGGTTTAATGCAAAAGCACAAGAACAATTTCCTAAAATCACCTCAAATGATTTGCGCTTGATGTCCCTTTTAAAAATGAATTTATCTTCAAAGGAAATCGCCAATATTTTGAACATTTCAAACGATGGGATTAAAAAAGCGCGATACAGACTTCGCAAGAAACTCGACTTATCTACTGAAGATTCTTTACAGGAATTTATTTTAACGCTTTAAGATGAGCGCGATAAAAATCGAAAGTGTTTTATTATTGCAATTTCCCAAAGGGAAAAGAATTCGTGGTAACTAAATAATTCTGATGCATTATTGAGTAGTTATTGCTTTCGCTTAAACTCTAAAAATTTCGCCACGAATCTCACAAATTATCACGAATTCATTCGTTCTTTTAAGTAGCGCAGTAAATTTTTGACTATCTATTTCACAAATGAAACAGACTAAAAGTCTGTTTCAAAAACACTTGGACTTTCAGTCCATAGCAGTATAGTCACCCCTTTACGAAGTAAAATTCGTGCATTCGTGGCAAAAAACTCATGTTTTAATTTTTCCTAACGACCAATCACTTTATTTTATATTGATAAGTGCACAAAAACAGGACAATTATGCTAATTTAGTCCAATACACTAAATTGATGCACACCAGATTCCGATGTATTTCCTTTAGCATCCTTCGTTATAATATTCCAATAATAAATAGTACCCGAAGCAACTGAAACCGTAAATTGATTAACCGAAACATCACTTGTATTTATACTAGACTGAAGATCAGCACCGAAATAAACATCATAACCCACAATGTCGTTATCAACATCGCTTCCACTCCATTCCAAGGTTACAGAAGTTGTTGAATTTAATGTCTGCGCCATACTTGGTGAAATTATCTCTGCAGGAAAAGGTGCATACGTCTGTACGCCTGGACCAGCGTTATAAAAATTCCAGATAGCACTTTCTTTAATTTCTCCTTGTAATTCATAGTTTACAAACCATCTATAAGCTTCCGCTCGCTCTATGGTTACAGGAAATATAAAATCTAAGGTGTCATACTGTTCGATAGTTCCTGTAGACAAGTTTTCTATGCTCAATGTATAAGTTCCTGCATTATCATTGGGCTGCCATTCAAAATAAACGGTACTTTCCGTTGGTGTTAAGTTTGTTCCTTCATTACATAGCGTGTCATCGGAAGGAAAAACCAATGTTACTCCAGTTGGCGCATCTTGTGGGCCGTTTATGTTATTGAAACCATCATCGGTTGTATTACTGCATCCGAACAAAACAACTACAGCGCATAATATGGTAATTACTTTTTTCATTTTTTTACAATTTTAAAAGTTGATGTCTCGCTTTTGGTCTGTATAGACATAAGATACATACCAGTGGCTAAATGTTCTGTATCAATTGCATTGTAAACACCTTGATTTATAAATGTTTTGGTCAAAACTAACTGGCCAAACGTGGAATACATTTTTACTGTGACCTCATCTCCTACGTTTCCATCGTAGATGTTCAATTCATTTTTAAAAGGGTTAGGAAACAGCAGCGGTTCATCTGCTTTCATAATTTGCTCTTCAAAAACCCCTTGACAATCTAAATCTGTACTGACCTTCAACTGATTTACACCCTGTTGAAGTTGAAGTGTAAATGTTGAATTATGGGTTGTATAAGTATCATCATTTAACTGAATATAATAGATGGTACTGCCAGACATATCTAAGGTTACATCACTACCTGAAGCAGGTCGGCTCGCAAAAACACTTAGTGGATTCGGTTCGGTAATTACTATGGTATAACAACTTTGGTAATCTGGCCATTCTTCGATGGTAACGCACATTTCATACGTGTCAGCCAAAAGATTGAAAATATCAACATCATTCGTGAAGTTGTATTCTTGATAAAAAACCTCTCCTGTGCCGTCAAGAATATCCTGGCCGATTAGTGTCGCGGTATAATTATAAATTTCTTGAGCCGTTATGGTAATTTTACCGTTATTACTGTTTAAGCAAGTTTCCCCTGTGATTAAAACCGTGAAGTTGTCATTTTGCAAATCTGGTATGGCGCATCCAAACAAATCCACAGCAGCACCAAATTCGGTATTTGGACATAGGTCATCTGTGTTTGGCACACCATCATTATCAGCATCGTCGCAAATGGTTTGGTAACTTGCGGAATTGTCTTTAAACCAGCTATCATAAAAACCATCAAGGTTTTCAACTACTGCTAATGGATTATCAACCAAAATACATCCCAAATCTGGATTGTCGGTGGCATTGAATATGAATATATTTTCATTGTTTCCATTCTGAATATTGAGCTGGTCTCCAATTAACAAATTGGATTGGCAAAACAAGGTTTTTAAGTTGGTATTCTGAACAACACTCAAACTACTCAATTGATTAGACGAACAATTCAAATCTTCTAAATTCAATAATCCATCGACATTTAATTCCGTTATTAAATTAGTGGACACATCTACATCCAACAAACTTAAATTTGAATCTAAATTTATTGCGGTCAATGCATTATTGGACATATCTAAATCCGTTAAATTCAAAAGAAACGTCACATCAATTTCCGCAAGTAAATTATTGGAAGCATTGAGATTGACCAATTGAAGGTTGTTACTTAAATCAATTGCAGCGATAGTATTCCCTTCAATATTTAATTGCGTTAAACTGATAAAATCTTCTATACCGATTAAGTCTGAAATTTCTCTATTACTGATATTTAAGAACTCTACGTCTTCAATATTTTCGGTAAAAACATAATCGTTTAAAGGCCCTGAATCATATCCTAAGTCGATTAAAGCTTGCTCAAAATTATCATCTGGCACATAGGTTTCTCCAAAAAAGCAGTTTATGGCAAATTGTGCTGTGGCATCTATGTCCCAAGTGGCACCATTTGGGACTGTGCCATTATCAGTTTCAATACATAATAAATTAGGATTGTTAATGGCATTCAAATTCGTTAAAAGTGTGTTTTGACCGTTTTTAATATTGAGTGTTTCCAATAGATTTGATTCGCAGCTTATACTTGTTAAATTCTGATTTTGTTGAAAATCGAGAGTTACAATTGAATTGTTGTCACAATTGAAAACCTGTAGGGACAAAACGTCACTAGGTAAAAACGACGTCAATGTATTATATGACATATTTAAGTCTGAAAGATTCGCGTTAGCCGTTAAATCTAAAGTGCTGATTGAATTAAAAGCACAATTAAGCGTCATCAAAGCGATGTTAGTTGTTAGGTCTAAATCGGTCAATAAATTATCTGAACAATCGACTTCCAATAAATTTGAATTTGAGCTTAAATCCAATTCAATTATAGCATTGTTAGAGCAATTCAAAGTTTGTAAAGCAGCAAAATCTTCAATGCCTGTGAGGTCTGCAATCGTATTCCCGTTGACTTCCAGACTAACAACGTTAACTATGTTGGCAGTTAAGACATAATCGTTTAAAGGCCCAGAATCGTAGCCTAAATCGATGAGTGCTTGCTCAAAATTATCGTCTGGCACATAAGTTTCTCCAAAATTGCAATCTTCGCTAAACGTTGTGGCTTCATCTTTAATCCAACTCACATTGACATTATCTGCATCATCAACCTGAATACATTCCAAATTTGGATTTCCAGAGGCGTTAAAACTTGCTATTTCTGTATTGATTCCATTTTGAATGTTAACAAAACTCAATAGATTGTTAGACACATTAATGGAAATGTTTTCTGGGCAAAATTCTATTTGATTCGGTTGAAAAACGCAGGCCGAAATCGCCACAGCAGTTAAATCCAAATCGTTTTCAATTTGGTTGTTGCTGGCATCCAGTCGTTTTAAAAACTCCAAATTATTCGGCAAGATGACGCTCGATATCATATTCGAACTAAAATCAGCTGCAATCAAATTTCCATTGTTGAGTAAATCCAGTTCCGTCAGTTGATTGTTTGAACAGGATAATGACTCGAGTGATGGATTTGAAACTAAATTTAGAGCCGTTAGTTCATTAAAATCACAGTTCAAAAATTCTAAAAGCGCATTCGCAGATAGGTCGAGTGTTTGCAAACTGTTTTGAGATGCCAAGACCTCAACTAAATTGCCATTGTTTAAAAGCGATATTTCCGATATTTGATTATTGGTAATTGATAAAAAGACAAGTTCGGCATTATTATCAACATTGAGCTGGGTTAATTCATTTGACGACACATTTAAAACTTCCAATGCTTGATAATTATTTACAGATAAATTTATGATATCGTTATTGGCACAGCTTAGATTGATTAGCGTGGTATTTATTGTTCCTATAGTTGTTAAATTGCTAATTTGATTACTATCGCAATTCACATCTTCCAAAGCTGTATTGCTGCTTAAATCTAAAATGGTCAAATCATTATTAGAAGTATATAAAACTCTTAGCAATGCATTGTTATTGATATTAAGGTCTGAAATATTATTATCCGCACAATCCAATATTTCGAGATTGGTGTTTTGGGATGTATCTAAATTATTCAAATTGTTACCAGCGCAATACAAGGCTTTCAAACTTATAGTTCCTGTTGTATTGAATAAACCGTCTATATCGTTGGTATCATTTGTGAGTAGATAATTTGAACTACAATTCAAACGTTCTAAAAACAACATATCGCTCACATCCAATGTATTCAGGAAATTACCACTACAATCCAATTCAACCAATGACCTAAAATCTTGAATTCCTGTTAAGTCAGAAATACTCTTGTCACTAACATCCAAATTCTGGATATGTTCAATGTTTGCAGTCTTTACTTCGCCATCCAAAACATCATCATAGCCAAAATCAATTAAACTTTGTTCAAAAAACCCATCTGGAATTGCCGTCACACGGTTCGATACACAATCGCCATTATAGGCTGCAAAATCATCTTTTTGCCAAGTCCCAAGAATATTCCCAACAATAGCGTCATCCACATTTATACAATATAAATTGGAATTATTTGTAGCATTAAACGTTGTCAGTGCGCCATTGTTTCCATTTTCAATATTCAGGGTTAAGAAGCTGTTGTCGTTGCATAACAATGAGGTTAAAGCGGTATTTAAGGTAAGGTCTAAATCCGTGATTTCATTGTTTGAGCAATCTAAAATTTCTAAGTCTGTATTATTGCTTAAGTCTATGTTTGTTAATTCATTATATGAAATATTCAAGTCTATTAAATCCTCAAAATCTTGGATTCCGGTTAAATCAGCTATGGCGAGATTTGAAATATCCAGTGCTATTAAAGTATTAATATCTGTCGTTGCCACAAAGTTGTTTAATGTGCCGTCAGAATCAATTCCTACATCAATTAATTCTTGTTCAAAATTATCATCAGGAATATAAGTACCACAAGCAACATTGTAAGATGCTCCCAAATCTTTTTGCCAACCTGCAATATCCGGATAAGTCTCATCATCAACTTGAATACAGAACAGATTGTTATTATTTGTGGCATTGAACGTGGTAATTGTAGTATTGTTTCCGTTGTTAATATTTAAAGCAAACAAGTTATTATCGTTGCACAATACACTCACCAATGCGGTATTACTGACAAGATTCAAACTTTCTATTTGGTTGAACGAACAATCAAAATTACTTAGTAACGAAATCGTACTGACATCCAAATTGGTTAAGTTGTTATTGGAACAATTGATTGTAGTCAGCGCTAAATTTGTGCTTAAATCCAGATGTTCAATCATATTACTTGCACAATATAGTGTCGTAAACGCTGTATTTGTGCTTAAGTCCAAAGTTGTTAAATTGTTATTTGTAACGTCTATTTGGATGAGTTCTGTGTTATTTGATAAGTCTAAACTCTCTATGGAATTTGTACTACAATCTAAAATCTCCAAAGCTGAAAAATCTTCAATTCCCACTAAGCTGGAAATGGATTCATTTGAAACATCCAAACTTGTGAGCGCATCTATATTTTCAGTTAAAACCAGATTATCTAAAATATCGTCATGCCCATCGTTAATCAAAGCTTGCTCGAAATTATCGTCTGGTATATAGGTGTAAATATCTTCGCAGGTATTCTCGCTGAAATAGGTCCAATCATCCTTAATCCATCCCGAAGGTGTAAAACCGTTATCAATTTGAATACAGAATAAATCTGGATTGTCAGAGGCATTAAAAAATGAGACTAAGTTGTTGTAGCCGTTTGTAACGACTAATGCATTCAACAAATTATTCGATACATTTATGGTTGACAGGCCTTGACATACCGTAACAGGATCTGTTTGTGGATCCGGACAGACTACAGAATTCATAACTGATAAATCTAAATCAGTTAAAGCATTACCAGAAGCGTCAAGATTTTTCAATAATGGATTTGCTGACAGATTTAACGTAGAAATTTGGTTTGAAGCACAGTACAGGCTCTCTAAATTGGAATTATTACTAACATCTAATTCACCTTCTATCCTATTGTTTGAAACACTTAATGAAGATAGTTCCATATTATTGGAAACATCGATAAGCAGCAGTTGATTACCTGAAGCTGTTAAACTTTTTAAAGCTGTATTATTTGAAAGATCAATATTTTGTATTTGGTTATCCGCAAAATTCAATGTTTCTAAATTGCTATTACTACTAACATCTAAATCTGCGAGACTGTTGGAACCACAAAGCAAAGACACCAAATTGGAAATGTTGGAAATATCCAAGGATTCCAAGTTATTGTCACTACAGAACAGGTTGTTGAGCGCTGCAAAATCCTGAATTCCCGAAAGATTTGAAATACCCAAGCCACTAATATCTAAAAGCAACACTTCGCTAATACTTGCCGTTAATACCAAATTGTTGTTGGCAATACCATCTCCCATACTATTGGCATCACCAAGAGCAACTATTGCACCATCGGCTGAATGTGTTTCTAAATAGTTTTCGAAATTAGCATCTGGAATTGCTGTGGTCTGGGCTTCCAAGAAGTGAATTGAAAACAGAAATAATACTACTGAAAATAAAACTTTATTGGTCATCGACTTTAAGTTTCTAACTATTGAACATTGGCTTTTAGTGTCTTCCTTTTTTATCAATTTCTTGATGGAAATGAATTTGTTTGCTTAATCCTTCTTGAAGTTCGTTAAAAAATTTAGTCTTAAAAGCACCATCTGTTTTTAACTTATTTAAAGCTTCTACCAATTTTTCGTTTTCGCCGTTTTTATTGGAATTTAAAATCATCTCCTCTGCTAAAAGCAATCCCTTTTCAAAATCGTCCCTTGTTATTTTATGATAGATCACATCTGTTTCCGTAGATTCTATGATCTCATATTCTGAATGGCTTTCTTTTTCCTTCGCATTAGCATTTAAAGCCACTTGGTTACCTGAAACACCATTTTCAATAGCATTTATTTTCGATAAAATTGTTTGAATTTGATTTTTGAGGTAAGTAATTTCTTCAGCTTGTGTTTCTACTTTAGTTTCTAGTTGTTCAATAATAAAACTGCTATCATTTTTATTGACACCAACAGCTGTATTGATTAAATTGAAACTATTAGACTGTTCATTACTTGACCAAGCGACACCTACAATCTGTTTTAGCTGGTTTGCCTTGATATATTCTGGTTTAATGGCCATACCAACACCATCGTTTTTACCACTTGGTATAATATAATCTCCAATATTAACTTTGCCATAAACCTTAACTGGTACTTGTCCCATAAAAGCTACCTTTTCGTACTCAGCTTCACGGTTAGGTTGTGGCATGTTTCCTAAAACTATTGGTTTGTAGGATACCACCATCATTTTATCAGCACCTGTGAGGTTTTTAGAGACTTTTCCGCCTTTTACACCTACAATATCGCCATAGACCATTTTTTCGTTAACGTTTTCCCTGAGCAAATATTCAGCATAATCTCCAGATCCGGAAGCGTAGGTCACCCCTTCCAATAAGGCTTTATAATCCTGGTAATGATTGAGGTTAGACTGCGTAATACCGACACCGACAGCAGCCACTATAATTTGAAGACCCGCAACTATAGATTGTGCAGTACTACCAATGATCCAAGAAGGAATTGGTGCCGTAACACAAGCACCAAAACCTACGCAACCCGTAGATGATGTAGACGCAATTCCTATGGTACCTAAAGATTTAGCAAACTCATAGGCAGCCACTCCAGTATCAAAAATTGCATCATAAGAATCGTATTCTAAGGTTGTTAAATCAAAATTATAATCGTCATTGTTGGTAAATTCATTTATACGCTCTCCTTCTATTCTTCCCCAAGGCGATACTCTAGTTTCATCATAAAATGTAATAAAATTTGTGCTATTGCTTCTACTACCATCCACCTCAATTGCCAATCCAAACTGATTTGCATCAATAAGCACGGCGGATCTAAATTTACTATTAACAGATCCATCATCGATTCCTTCCGCTACCATTCTTATATTTTTTTGACCTTCTAGTTCTATTAATACATCTCCATTTAAGACGCTGCTTTCTGAAACAGTTAAATTAGTTGCATTTAAATCCCCAAAACTTGCCTCACCATTTACTGTTAGGTCACTTAACGTAGTGTCCCCAATAACATCCAAGGTTGCATTTAAAGTCGTGCCTTGCATAACATCCAAAGTACCGTTCAAGGTACTACTGCCATCAACTGTTAAATTACCAGTCAAATAGGTAGGATTCAGACCCAAAACGCTCAAGGTGTTATTGAGATTTGTTTCACCTAATACTGTTAAACTTCCAGTAAGATTGGTGGCATTTCCGTTGATAACATCCAATGTGCTTTCTAACGTGGTTGGTCCTTCAACTTCCAGTTCACCATTTAAAAACGTTCTATCATCAACCGTTAAAGTTCCAGTTGCGGTAATATTTCTGTGATATGCAAAAGGTAAAAATGTGAGTCTTTCCCTGCTCATAAATGTAAAATCATTTCCTGCCTCGAAATCGATTTCCACTTTTAAATCTTTTGCTGTGCCATCCCAATTCATTTCTTTGAAATAATCGTGATTGCCGTCACCGATTAGAAGGTTGATACGCCCAAATTCATCTGTATCTGTAATTTGTACTTCCTGAAATTCCAGTTGATTGTTCTCATCGTAAATGGTAAATCGAACAGCGATTGTAGTGCTTGGCAAGTAATTGCCTTCAGAATCTACTCCTGGTAATTCCAAAGCATCTGGTGAAACAATTACGGCCTGATAAGAAATACCATCAGTTTGCCCCTGGATTTGAGATATAAAACAAGCAAAGACTATTAAGGTTAGGATTCTCTTCATGATTTTTGATTTTATAATTATTGGTTTCATTTTTAAATTTTAATAAGTTTTGTCTGATAGTATTTATTTCCGGATATAACTTTCAAAAAATAGTTACCACTAGCAATGTCCCTTAATCTGAGTTCAATTGATTGTGCTGCTAAGAATTCTTGAGTATGTATTATTCTGGCATTAACATCAAACATCATAACTGAGATATCGTTTATCATGGTCTCACTAAACCTTACAATTATGAATTGGCTAAAAGGATTTGGATGCACTTTGGCACTTAAGCTGTCATCGGAATCTTTAGGTTTTGCTTTTATCTTAGTTGAAGGTTGCTGATAACCTTGTCTTAAATAATAGCCACGATTATAATGCGTACCAATGACGCTGGCTTGCCCAACGCTTTGACTAATTTTATAGGTACCTTTGGTGGTTGTAACGTTGTGAGAAGAACCACTACTTCCTAAATTGGATCTGATTATGCGATATTCCGAATTATCCTGAGCTTGCAAAACCTGTGCAAAACAGAGTAACATCAATGTGTATAGATTTTTCTTCATTTTATGGTCTTATTTAGTTGGATGTAGTTCTAAACTTAAAACTAAATCTTGATTAATTATTACGTTATTTTAATTGTCCACCATTTGTCCACTTGAACCCAAATTTTCTAATAACTACAGTAGCATCTAGGTAAATTAATAATGAAACCTAAACCAAAATGATGGGCATTAAAGGTTAACTTTTCACTAATCTCACCACTACTAATTAGTAAAGATTTTCCGTAGGTATAACCAGCAAAAATGGCAGTACTTCTTGAAATTGGATACTGCATTTCAAGTCCACCCCTCAAGAAAAATATGTTGTTATTAAATTCCTTTTCTCCAACAAGGTTATATACATCATTGTTTATAGTTTGTGTTCCTCGTATTAAAAATTCTGAAGCCATAGACAAATTGGCTAAAAATGTGAGATCTCTGAGTTGAAACAACTTTAGTCCCAAGCCTGCTTTTGCACCTATATGACTTAAGTCCCATTCAAAATAGTTATCTATACTAGGTTCGCTACCAATAGCTCCATAATTAGTGTAGGATGCACCAATTGAAAGAAATAAGGTTCTGTTACTGTTAATAGGTTGCCTATAACCCATACCGTAGTAAGATTTTGATTGAGATAATAAATTATCAATTGGTCTTCCTTGAGAATTTTCATAATTAAAAGAAGACAGCGTTGTACCAAATTCGAAGTAGAGCTGTTGGCCAAAAGATGACAAACCCGTCAATAAAATAACTGCGGCAATTGTATAATTCTTAAGCATTTAACCAGTATTTGTTGAAGCAATTTAGACAAAAAAGCATCTCGTTTTCCATAAAAACTGGCCTGTCCACCTTTTGTCCACCACTAAAAAAACCAATATTTTAAAATTTTGAAGATATTTATATGAGGTAGACAAGACCCAATTATGTTTTTACATTAAATTGATTAACAGTGTTTTATACTTAAAAAATAAATAATATTATATTAGATCAACTAACAATCAAAAGTCATGAGCATCTCCTATTTGTCGATTTATGTCCGTTTTTTTGAATCCGTTACATCTGTCTACCAAATGGTGGACAAATTGATTTATCTAATTTTTTTAAGTGCTATGTTGAGTTCATACTTTGGCCATAGTCAAGATCAAAAACGGGTTGACAGTCTTCTAAATGTTGTAACAAAACAAACCGATACTACCCAGATTATTACTTATGCAATGTTATGGGCAGAATATCTATATGTAGATCCTTTGGCGTCAAAACCTTATTTGGATAGTACCATTTTTTTAGCAAAGCGATTAAACAACAAAAATTTTATTGCCAGAACCACTAATTATTTGGGTGACTACTATAATATGACTTCCCAATACGAAGAATCCTTACCAGTCTTTGACAAAGTTATAAGCAGTTACACTGAACTCAACGATATGGTACAAGTATGCGCTGCCCTAAACAATAAAGCTATTGCATTGCGAAATTTAGGCAGGTTCAACGAATGTTTGGAAGTCCACATGAAAAGTTTAAAACTCAAAGAAGACGTTGGTGACACAGAAGAAAGTCTTGCGGCAAGCTATTGGAATATAGGAAACATACAAGGTGATATTGGCAATTATGACATTTCAAATAATTACTATAAGAAGGCAAAAGTTATCTATGAAAAACTAAATCTAATTGACGAAATATCTAGCATCAATATGAACATGGCCATTAATTTAAAAGGTCAGAAAGAGTATGAGTTAGCAAAAGCAATGATGTTAGCAGAAGTACCCTATTACAAAGCACAAAACTTTAATAACGATCTGGCTGGAGCCTATGATAATATCGGTTGGATTTATGCCCAACAAGACAGTCTAGAACTTGCAGAAGATTATTATAAAAAATCATTGGCGATTAGCGAGCAATATGGAGAAACTTCCCTTATTGGGTTGAACTTACGTCATCTTGGTGAACTTTACAATAAAAAAGGAGATTACAGAAAAGCGTTGCGCTATATGAAAGGTGCTTTAGAAAACGCAGAAGAAACTGGTACTCGTAAAAAAATGATTGGTGACTTATTGGAAATGTCTAAAGCTTATGCAGGTTTAGGGCGTTACAAAAAGGCTTACGAATATCACACCGACTACCACGAGCTTCATGATGAAATCTTAGGTGAGGAAAATATTGAACGCATGAACGAATTAGAGGTTCAATACCAAACCGAAAAAAAAGAGAACGAACTCATTATCAAAGCAAATGAAATCAAACTTTTAAATGAACGAAAACAAAAAGCTGAAAATGAAAAATTGTTTCTTATTATCTCACTTATAGGTTCCATTGCATTGGCTATTGCTCTCGTTTACGGATTACGTCAAAAAATGAAACGCAATAAAATAGAACGCGAAAAACTAGATAACGATCTAGAATTTAAAGAAAAAGAACTCACAACACATGCGTTACATTTGGCACATAAAAATGAAGTTCTGCTCGATTTAAAATCACAATTAAAAGAACTTAAAGCCTCTAATCCTAATTCAAGAAGTTACCAAAAGGTCATCAATACTATTAATCTTGATATTAATAACGACAATAATTGGGAACAATTCAGAACCTATTTTGAAGATGTGCATAAAGATTTCAATTCTAAGGTCATGCGTAATTATCCAGAAGTAAGCAATAATGATCTACGTCTCATGTCACTTTTAAAAATGAATCTTTCGAGTAAAGAAATTGCCAATATTCTCAATATTTCTGTAGAAGGTGTTAAAAAAGCGCGCTATCGTTTACGTAAAAAACTCAATCTAACCACAGAGGACTCATTACAAGAATTAGTTATAGATCTATAAATCAGCTATTTAATAAATATAGTCCACTGATTGTCCATAGAGATACTTAAGCTTGTCCACTTATTGTCCGTACTCAAGTTTCTATTCTTCAATACTTTAGAAGTATGTTTGTCTTGTCATTTAAAAATGGCAAACCAGTTTTGTGGTGCCTTGCGCTGGATTAGGCTGCAGACAGCCAGTTGCAAGTCACTTCAAAAACTAAATAACGCTCCTTTCTTTAATCAAAACTGTTCTATCATGTTAATTTACATCTTAATTACGCTACTTATCCGAGCTTACAAAAACCAAAGCACGAACCACGAATTTGCAACTGAGTGATAGTTAGGTGATGGAAATAACTAGAGTAAACGCGTTGGTGAACTTTAAACTTAAATGTTTGTTTTTCTTATGTAGTAAGTATCTCAAATTTACCTCTTAAAGGCTCAAGGGATTTTATTAATGCTGGAATTAAATCTTCACCATATTCCAAATACAATTCCGAAAAATTAATAGTGCGTTCTTGTAAACTCTGATTAGGGAATAATTGCTCTTGTAATTCTGTAGAGCGTTCAATTTGATCTGCCAATTTCTTCTTTTGGGCTTTGAGCAATCGCTTTTCAAGATGCTTTAAACCTTTAATTTGCTTAACTTCTTGGGCTTTTACAGCGCCATGAAACGATTTATCCGTTTGTTCTGCCAACTCAAATAGATTTTTGAATTGGGATTCTAAATGTTGAATTTGTTCTGAAAAGTCAATATCTATGTTCGAAATTTTTCGGACTTTTTTATTGATGAAAGCATGTCTATCTAAAAACAGATCTTTATCAGATATATTTAATTTTTCTTGTTTTTCAGCTTGTTTTTCAGATTTCACTAAGACCGAATTACGCAATAATAACATTGGAAATGTCACATTCTGTGCTTCAAAATTCGATTTTAATTGCAACCAATAAATCATTTCGCCTCCTCCACCGATGTAACAGAGGTTTGGTAAAATCACTTCTTGGTATAGCGGTCGCATGATGACATTAGGCGAAAATCTTTCAGGACTTTCATCGAGGTGATTTAATAGTTCACTCTTGCTCCAAGATATGTCAGTATCCAAAACTTGAAATTCATCATCAATATTTACAATACGTTCCCGTAAACCGTCTTTAATATAAAACAGATTTATTTCCCTAGGATTGACTTGAATTTTCAATTCTAAATCTTCCAGTTTTTTATTGGTTTCTGAAACGGTTTCAAAAGCTACTTGTTCCACTAATTCTTTTTTCATCTGTGGTACAAACAAACGTTTCAAATCTCTGTCATCAGCATCAAGAATTACTAATCCATAGTCAGCAAACAATTCGTTCGCCAAGTAGCGAGTGGCATTCGCCAAATTATTATGATTGAGATAGGCTTCTTTGAACCAAGCTTTTAATTGTTCTGCATTTTTTCCTGCGCCAAATTCAGATGAAATCACATTGAAAACATCGTCCAAACCTTCCGTATTAAAATGACCAACAGCTCCAGTTTGCTTGGAATTCCACTGTATCTTTTTGCCTTTAAAGTTAAAATAGTTGATTTCCTCAAAATCGTGATCTTCCGAAGCCATCCAGTAAATCGGCACAAAATTATAGTTAGGATATGTTTCCTTTAATTGCTTGGTCAGGTTTATGGTGGATATAATTTTGTATAGAAAATAAAGTGGACCTGTAAATAAATTCAGTTGATGACCAGTAGTAATGGAGAAGGTGTTTTCAGAATTTAAAAGTTCTATATGTTCCGCAGTTAAATCTGAAGTTTCGAGATTTTTATACTGTGACTTTAATGTATTTACCAAAATCTTTCGATGTGATTCTGATACATGATCAGACTGGCGCTTTTCCTCGATTTGCGCTTCAAAATTTTCCAAATCAGGAAAACGATGGTAAAAGTCCTTTAATTCAGGTTTTTGGTCTAAATAATCGCAAATAAAATTTGAGAAATAATTCGTTTCTCTAAATGGAATATTATTGGTTGGCATACTAATCTCAAATTATGGCATAAATATAAGGCTCTTCATTTTTTTAATTACTAATTTTTAGTTAATTCAATTGCACTAACTATCTTTACTCACCGAACTCATTTAAATATTTTCAATTAGCTAAAAAAATTTATTAAATGCAAAAATTAGTTTTAGTGCTCTTGGTGCTTTTTGGTAGCTTCTCCTTAACATCAGCTCAAAATATCAAATCTCCAAGTGACTTTTTAGGTTATGAAATTGGAACGCAGTTTAGTCGTCATCATCAAGTTATAGATTATTTTAAGTCAGTAGCGAATGCCGTACCTAATCAGGTAAAACTGGAAACCTATGGAAAAACCAATGAGCGTAGAGGTTTGTATTTGGCTTATGTTTCAAGTGAAGCTAATATTGAAAATCTTGAAACAATCCGAGAAAACAATCTGAAAAACGTTTATGCTGAGCGTAGTCGAAGTACTGGTTTGTTGGATGGAGAGCCAAGCTCAACTGACATCGCCATTGTTTGGTTAAGTTACAATGTGCATGGTAACGAAGCTTCGAGCACAGAAGCGTCCATGTTAACACTATACAAGTTGTTAACTGAGCAGCAAGACTTATTGAAAAATACGGTTGTTATTATAGACCCAAGTGTCAATCCAGATGGTCGTGACCGCTATGTCAATTGGTATAATGAAACGAAGAGTACTGCTTACGATATTGATCGACAAGCCAGTGAGCACAACGAGCCTTGGCCAGGTGGCCGGCCAAATCATTACCTTTTCGATTTGAATAGGGATTGGGTTTGGGCAACGCAAGTGGAAACACAACAACGCTTGGCAGTTTACAATAAATGGATGCCACATGTGCATGTCGATTTTCATGAGCAAGGCATCAACGAACCGTATTATTTTGCTCCTGCAGCAGAACCGTTTCATGAAATTATTACGGATTGGCAACGCGATTTTCAAACACAAATAGGACAAAACCACGCTAAATATTTTGATGCGGAAGGTTGGCTGTTTTTTACGAGGGAACGTTTCGATTTGTTATATCCCAGTTATGGCGATACCTATCCCACATTTATGGGAGCCATGGGAATGACCTACGAACAAGGCGGTCACGGCATGGCTGGATTAGGAATTCTGAATGATGAGGGACACGTTTTAACTTTAGTGGAACGTTTGACACATCACACCACCACAGGAATTTCCACAGTGGAAATGGCTTCAAAAAATGCGAAAAAATTGAATTCTGAATTTCGGAAGTTCTTTAATAATTCCAACTTAAACTATAAAAGCTACGTGGTTAGTGGCAATGAAGATAAATTGAATAGCCTAAAAGTACTTTTAAACAAGCACGATATTAGCTTCGAAAATCCAACAAGCACTAAAGTTTCAGGTTTTGATTATGCGACCGGTCAACAAGGTAGCCTTTCTGTGGATGGAAGCGCGATGGTTGTGCACAGCGACCAACCTAAAGGTAAAATGGTAAAAGTTTTGTTTGAACCCAACACCATGCTTTCAGACTCTTTGACCTATGATATTACGGCATGGTCCTTACCTTATGCTTACGGATTGGATGCTATTGCAAGCACTTCAAAAGTGAGCAGCAATAAATTGGCCGAACGCAAATCACTTCAAAAATTGAACGATGCTTACGGTTATGTGAGCAAATGGAATTCCATGGGAGATGCTAAATTTTTAGCTGAATTATTAAAGCAAGATTTCAAAGTTAGGTTTACCGAAAAACCATTTACTTCAAAAGTTCAGAAATTTGAACGCGGTTCTTTAATCATCACAAAAGGCGACAATAAACACATTGAAAAAATGCTGTCGAAATTAAACGCCATTGCTCAAGACCATTCGCAACCATTGACAGAAATTTATACTGGCTTTTCGCAAATTACACCAGATATTGGTTCGCCAGATATTAAATTAGTGAACAAACAAAAGATTGCTATTCTTTCTGGAAACGGCACATCCTCTTTAAGTTATGGAGAGATTTGGCATTTTTTTGAGCAGCAATTATATTATCCACTGACTTCAATTAATACTGACGATTTTGGCAAAACCAATTTAGACAAATACAACGTATTGATTTTACCCAACGGCTATTACGGAGACGTACTCAATGATGACAATATGACTAAATTAAAAACGTGGGTAAGTGCTGGTGGAAAAGTGATTGCAATTGATGGCGCCTTAAGAAGTTTTGCTGGTAAAGAGGGTTTTAATTTAAACTTAAAACCATCTGAGGATGTTGACAATGTTGAAAAAAACAAAAATCTAACAGCTTATGCAAATCGTGAGCGTGAATCCAGCAACGACTTTATTACAGGAGCGATTTTCAATGCCAAAGTAGATCACACACATCCTATGGCATTTGGTTATGACGATAATTATTTTACACTCAAATTAGGAAGCTCGGCCTACAGATTATTAGATAGTGGTTATAATGTAGCGTACTTAAACGACACCAAGGTATATTCAGGTTTTGCAGGTAAAAATGCTTTACAAAAACTTGACGATACGTTGATTTTTGGTGAAGAACGCATGGGCAACGGTAGTTTTATTTATTTGGTAGATAATCCACTTTTTAGAAGCTTTTGGGAAAATGGGAAGTTGTTTTTAGTAAATGCGATCTTTTTCGTTAATAATAATGCTTATGAGTTGTAGTGAAAAAAGTGATGTTAGCTTGTTAACAATTGTAAAAAAATATTAGCAAATAGCAGACTAACTGCTTGATTTTCATTTTAAAAAAACTAACTTCGTTTAACGTCTGAAATAAGTCATTAAAACAGACTCATATCAGTGAAAAGTTGTGCAACATAATGAAACAAACTTTATTCATCATATTAACTCTTGTTAGTTCTCTATCATTTTCGCAAGAATATTTTGATACTGACATGACGCGTGAAAAACCAAAATTTCAGAGTTATTTTGCAAAAATAACAACATTAGTTGATTCAACAGATGGAAAACCATATGTATCATATATTGCAATTTATGACAAAAAAGGATATGAAAAATTCGGTTATGAGTTAGACCGAAATGGAGATACAATTGCTCGAATAGAAACTAAATACCCAGATAAGTTAACAGAAATTATAATTTTTAGTTACAGAAAAGCGGAAAGTGATACAGTTATCTGTAAGTATAATAAACGAAATCAACAAACTGTTGAAATTTGGAAATGGGGAAAAGATAAAACAACAGATACCACAAAGTTCTTTTACGACAAAAAACATAGACTAATTGCCAATATTGAAATTGATGAATTTGGGACATATCAGGATTCATTGTTTTATAATAAAAATAAACTTCTTGCTTCTGTAAGTTATGAACCCGAAAGAACAGATTCAGTAGCATACCATTATAAAAAGAATAAAATTATTGAAATTAAAAAATACAATAGTAGTAATGAATTAACATCAGATTATCGAATTGAATATGGTAAGTTCAAAAAACCTAAACGAATTACAAAAGTTTATAAAAGCTATAACTCTCAAACCTTTGATAGAAAATTCATAACTGTTATTGACTACCATAATAGAAATCAATTTAAGTCAAGAATCATTACATCATTTGTAAATGGAAAACTTGAAGAAACAACTGAAATGTATTATTCTAAACATGGTAACTTAGAAAAAAGTATAACAAAAAATAGCGAAGGAAAAACGATAAGTGCTGAGAAAACTGCGTTGCACAACACCGTGTATAATTAATTGCTAGGTTACTGCCGACTTACGAAAATTCCGCTGGAATTTTCTATCTGTGATTTGTTTGCTAACTTAGTTGCTCAAACACGCAACTAACCATACACAAACACGTTAAACGAACTGCTCCTATTCAAGACGTCTTTAGAAAAATTGGAAACTGAATTCAGAAAATGCTGTGTTTATAATTTAAATTCTAGTGCATTTTGATAGTTCGAGAACTAAACTAAGCTTTAAAGTCTTAACTTCTTTTTTTATGGATTTAAAATCAACTAACGGTTTAAATAAAAAAAAGAGCTTCAATTAAAACTTTTATTATCTTTAAATCAAACTAAACAATCACGTTATGAAATTAGGAGCCTTCTCCATAAGCCTTGCCGTAAAAGATATCAAAGCCTCAAAAGCATTCTACGAAGCCTTAGGGTTCTCAGTTTTTGCTGGAGATTTGGAAAAAAATTACCTCATTATGAAAAATGAATCATCGCTCATTGGGCTTTTCCAAGGGATGTTTGAAAATAATATTCTAACCTTTAATCCGGGTTGGGATCAAGATGCTAATACGCTCGAAAAATTTGATGACGTGAGAGACATTCAAGAGCATTTAAAATCAAAAGAGGTCACATTTGCAAGTGAGATAGAAGCCGCTGATTCTGGACCGGCAAGTTTTGTGGTATGGAATGTCTAGTTTAGCTGGGACGAATTTTTACGGTCATAAATTATATATTTGAATTATGGCAAAAAGATATGACAATGAATTAAAGGTTACAATAGTAGAACTATTGCAATCAGGAATGAAAGCAAAACAAATAAGTGAGGATTATGGTGTTGCTACCAGCCTTATAAGTCGCTGGAAAAAGGATTACGAGGCTAAATCTGGAGACTTTTCCAAGAAAAGAGAACTTACTATGGAAGAGCAAGAACTTAAATCGTTACGTAAAGAATTACGAGATGTAAAAATGGAGCGTGATATCTTAAAAAAGGCAGTAAGCATCTTTTCCAAGAGCGACCACTAAAATATCAATTCATTTTATCAAATGAATCAGATTTTGTGGTTGAGAAGATGTGTAAATGTATGCATGTCAGTAAAAACGCATATTACAATTGGCGTAAGAATAGGGATTTAGTAAGGACTAAAGACTCTGTAATATTACTAAAGGAAAGGATTAGAGCTATTTTTGAAGATAGTAAAGAGATTTATGGAAGCTGTAGAATACAGAAAATGTTAGAACGAGAAAACTTGAATTATTGCCGTTCCTATATTGCAATATTGATGAAAGAAATGGGGTTAAAAAGTGTTTTAAAAAGAAAGTTTGTAAATACAACAGATTCCAAGCATAACTTTCCATTGGCTAAAAATGAGCTAGATAGAGAATTTTCAAGTTCAACAATAGGAGAAAAATGGGTGTCTGACATCACTTACATTAGAGTAAATGACAACTGGAATTATCTAACAACTATTATAGATTTAGCAGACAGAAAGGTTGTAGGATGGGCGTTAAGCGAAGATATGACTGTACAGAATACGGTGTTAAAAGCTTGGATTCATGCCAGAAGAAATCGAACTATTTCAAATAATTTCATATTTCATTCCGATAGAGGCGTTCAGTATGCAGCCAATACAATGACAAGTATTTTTTCTTTCAATAGCAATATAACACAATCCATGAGTAGAAAAGGGAACTGTTGGGATAATGCAGTAGCAGAAAGCTTTTTTAAGACCATTAAGCACGAATGGCTATATCGGTTTAAGTTTACGTCATACTTACAGTTATTTGACAAAATAAGCCAGTACATTACTTGGTATAATACTAAAAGAATTCATTCAAGCTTAGATTACTTAACACCACTTGAAATGGAACTTAAATTAAAACGAATTATTAACAATGCGGCCTAAAAAATTAGTCCCATTTTTATTAGGTAGTCCAGTACTGGATCCAGATGGCAATGCTATTTTAATTGACCAACACATCTAGAAGTAAGTCGCATTTTATTTTAATAACATATGATACATCCAAACACAGAATTAAAATTTATTAGTAAAGCGATTGGCTATGGCGTTGTCGCAACTGAATTTATACCTGCTGGCACCATAACTTGGGTTTTAGATAAACTAGATAGGGAATTTACACCTGATACCTTTAAAACTATGGATCCAATTTACAGGGATATTTTGGACACTTATTGTTATAGAAATAACAAAGGAAATTTTATACTTTGTTGGGACAACGGACGGTTTGTAAATCATAGTTTTAAATCTAATTGCCTCACAACCGCTTATGATTTTGAAATTGCAATCCGAGACATTCAGCCAGGAGAACAATTAACCGATGACTATGGCTATTTAAATATTACCGAACCCTTCGAAGCTGTTGATGAAGGAACGGAAAGAAAAGTGGTTTATCCAGATGATTTAGTCAACTTCCATAAGATTTGGGACGCACAACTTAAAAATGTTTTTAATAAAATTGTTGATTGCGAACAGCCGTTAAAAGCTTTACTAAAAAACGAATTATGGCAAAAAATAGAACGTATAGCGAATGGGAAAATAGAAATGGATTCTATCTTGGATAATTATTACAACGAAAAATCTTCATAATTCGAATTTAGCTAAATACGCTTCAAAATGGAACAAGCACTACAAACCATGATTAACAATATGCCAGAGAAAACTGGTAAATCATTAAATCAATGGAAATCCATCTTAAAAAAGAAAGCCTTCGCAAAACATTCTGAAGCTGTCAATTTTCTAAAGAAAGAACATGGGGTTACGCATGGTTTTGCCAATACTATTGTAACGCTCTCAAAAGACGAAAATAATTCTGATGACGATCTGGTATCTACTCAATATATAGGCAAAGAAATTTTAGTTCCAATTTATGAAAAACTAATTTCGGTTGTAGAGAATTTTGGAGACGATGTTACCATCACACCAAAAAAAACCAGTGTAAGCGTCATTAGAAACCGACAATTTGTATTGATAAAACCAGCTACAAAAACCCGGATTGATTTAGGGTTAAAATTGCCCAACAAACCAACCACAGATAGACTAGGAGATTCCGGTCCTTTTGGGACGATGTGCACACATCGCGTTCAAATCACGTCAGTTGAGGACGTTGATGATGAATTGATTGGATGGATGAAAGAAGCGTATGAACTAGCGGACTAGCCACTACTCTATTTCCTTCACCAAAGACTCATGCATAAAACCTTGCAAACTGTCATTAACTCGAAGATGAAACCAGCGTTCAGTTTTTTCTAAAATTTCAACTTGGGTTTTCGATTCTAAATCCTGAAGTTTATCGGTTTTAACAGCGGCTCCAATTCTGAGTTCATTTTTTCGCAGTCGTGTTTCACCTTTCGTAAACAAGGAGTGGTTTTCAAACTCAATTCGCTCCGTTAGTTTTACAAATGGCAACGGATCAACAGCTCCTCCTTTAGTGTAAATCCCAAAATGCAAGTGCGGACTCGTGGTTTTGGCATTTCCTGTATTTCCAACAAATCCTAAAGTGTCTCCTACTTTTACACCTTTTCCGCTAGAAATCGCAATACTGTCCAAATGCGCATAATATAAGGACTGACCAAAAATGCCATCACGCAGCCATATTTGTTTACCTCCCAAGCCACGATTACCGGTATTGGATATAAAACCATCCGTTGCTGCCACAACAGGCGTTCCTCGTTTAGCAAAAATATCAATGCCCTTATGGGAACGACTGCCACCACCTCGAGATGCGCCCCAAAAACTCTGTATCGCCTTATTGTCTTTTCCACTAACCGGAAATTCGAAAGTGGGTTCCGTAAATAACTTCAGTCCAAAGTTGCTACTATTATTTCGATCGGGAAGAATTACTATTTTGTATGATCCTGTTTTAGTGACGTCAAACTCCAAACCATTTGTCTTTGGTTCATTTGAAATGATTGGTTTTACTGAAATTACGGAATCATTTTCAAACGCAAATAAATCGATTGCCAATTGTAAACTATCCGCCGTGATATTTGATTCTATCTTGAAACGTTCCCCTTGTTCTAAGTTTAAGCTATAAGCCAAAACCCTAAAATCTAAAGCTTCGGACTTCGAATTTAACGCGGAAGGTAATTCTAACTTCATTTTATTATGCTTCGCACTGGTATACGTTTCTTCATAACGTTTAAAAAGACTATCATTATGATCTAAAGTGCGCTCAAACACCTCTCTTGCTGAAGGTTTCGTAATCACGTCAGAAACTTTCTGTACGTGTTTACAAGATGCTAAAAACAGAAAAAGGAGTAGAATGTTAGAGTTGAATTTCATACTTAAAAATAAACATAAACCATACCAAGAATTGTTATAAAAAGTCTAAAAAAACAGCGAATTAGAGTGTAATATGTAAATTGTTAAGGTCGTAGAAACCTAAAAATATTGGCATCCCTTAGCTTTAAATTTTCAACACTAGTTCTACCTAATAAATTGATTAGAGTCCATTCATTAATCTATAGAGGTAAACGAATCTTAACGAATGCCTTAGCTTTGAAAAAAATCATTGTTTATGAAAACTCAAAAATCCCTTTTATTAGTATTGACCATCACTTTTTTCTTATCCTGCAAAACGAACAGAGAAAAAGAAATGACTGTATCTGAAGAAAAAAAAGAGATGATCTCTGATAAATCGCCCGATACCGTGCAGACCACAATAGGTCAATTGATATTACCTCCACCTTACGCAACAGAATCCGTAAGGAACGCAAATGATCTTATAGATTGGCCAGAAGGCAAATTACCAAAGGCACCCGAAGGATTTACGGTCACAAAATTAGCAGACGGATTCCAAAACCCACGTTGGACGTACATTGGTCCTAACGGAGACCTATTTGTCTGTGAGGCCAATACAAAAGACAGTGCCGGACTTATTACCCTTTTGAGAGATAAGGAAAATGACGGGACTATAGAATTTCGTGAAACATTTCTGGATGATCTAAATCAACCTTTTGGAATGTTAATTATTGGGAATTATTTTTATGTTGCCAATACAGACGGCCTTTATAAATATCCTTATAAGGTAGGTCAAACGTCTTTAAACGCTTCCGAAGGCGAAAAAATAGTGGATCTTCCTGCTGGTGGCTACAATCATCACTGGACCCGAAATATCATAACCAATGATACAGAAGATAAGATTTACATTTCGGTCGGTTCCGCTAGTAATGTTGGTGAATATGGCATGGAAGAAGAAATTAGACGCGCCAATATTCTGGAAGTAGATCTCAATGGAAACAACGAAAAAATATACGCTAGTGGATTGAGAAATCCGGTAGGTATGGATTGGAACCCTGTTAACGGTGAACTTTGGACAGCCGTAAACGAGCGTGATAAGCTTGGAGACAATCTTGTGCCAGATTATGTCACAAGCGTTAAGCAAGGTGGTTTTTACGGCTGGCCTTATGCGTATTATGGTGCCATTGAAGATCCACGATTAAAAGGTGAAGCACCAGAACTTGTAGCAAAAACCATAGTTCCTGACGTTTCTGTTGGACCACATACGGCATCGCTCGGACTCACGTTTTACGACGATGGAAATTTTCCTGAGAAACATAAAAACGGTGTTTTCGTTGGTCAGCATGGCTCTTGGAACCGTTCCGTACTTTCTGGATATCGCGTGGTTTTTATACCTTTTGAAAATGGAAAACCTACAGGGAAACCTGAAGATTTTCTAACAGGCTTTATTGCAGAAGATGATGATACGGATGTTTATGGAAGACCAGTTTGTGTTGCCGTGACGCCTTCTGGAGATTTATTAGTAAATGATGATGCTGGAAATATCATCTGGAAAGTGAGCTATAATAAGTAGTATCTCAGAAGCCTGAAATTAGATTACCATGAAATTTATAGCGTTAAAAATGATAGCGATTATGTTCGCAATGGGCATAATTGAATCTTCTTACACCCAAAATATAAGTGGTCGCGTGATAGATCATTCAGGCTCATCCATTTCTGGTGTCGCTATCTTTTTAAAAAACGAAGTGATTTCTGAAACCGATGACAACGGCATTTTTAACTTATCTGAAAACCTGAATTTACCTTTAAAGATTGAATTATATCATTCTGACTATTATATTAAAACCGTTACTTTATCTGAAAACAATTCAGTCATCAAACTCTCTGTTTTAGAAAAATCATTAAATCTTGAGGAGGTGATTATCTCTTCGACCTATCAAAAAGAAAGTCAAGTTATTATTCCCACATCAAAAATTTCATCACAAAAATTTGAAGCATATAGTCCCGTGGATTTGGTGGCCACAATTAATGAAACACCTGGCGTTTATATACAGAGTGGCGCAATTAACACCAATAGGATCGTAATTAGAGGTGTTGGATCCCGTACGCTTTATGGCACCAATAAAATACGTGCTTATTTTAATGGCATTCCAATTACAAACGGTATTGGAGAAACGTCTATCGATGCGTTTGACCCTGAGGACATCGGAAATTTAGAAATCGTAAAAGGCCCAAAAGCGACGCAATACGGTACCAATTTGGGCGGTACTTTGCTGATCAATTCAAAACAAGCTACGGCAGGTGAATCTTATTTTAAAAGTAATCTTACAGTTGGAAGTTTTGGATTGCTAAAAAATAATATTTCCATGGCAACTGCAGATGAAAAATTAGCAATTAATCTTAATTATGATCATTTAAAGTTAGACGGATTTCGTGACAACAGCAACTACAGCCGAAAATCACTTTTGTTGAGTTCCAAATATAAATTCAATGCTAAAAATGAACTAGGGGTTTTAATAAACTATACCGATTATTTTGCAGAAATTCCGAGTTCCATAAGTCAAACTGCATTTAATGAAGATCCTTCACAAGCGGCATTTACATGGAACGCAGCCCAAGGGTTTGAAGATAATAAGCAAATATTAGTTGGCCTTAATTATACCCATCGTTTTTCGGATAATTTTAGTAATACCACTTCTATTTTCTACAATTATCTCGATCATTACGAACCGCGTCCGTTCAACATATTAGATGAATATACAAATGGCTATGGCGCCAGAACGCTCTTCGCAAAAGATTTTAAATTCTTAAATCAGAAAGCCAATCTTAGTTTTGGAGGTGAATTTTATAGCGATCAGTACAACTGGAAAACCCTAGAGAATTTATATGAAAACAATAATAACAACGGAAGTTTAGAAGGACAATTACTCAGTGACAATATAGAAAACCGAAACAACCTAAACGCCTTTGCAACTGTAACCTTACCATTTTCCAAAAGACTAAAAGCACAATTGGGTATCAATTTTAATACGACCAATTACAAGTTTACAGATGAATTTAATAGTGGCGAAGACAACAAAAATGCAGATCGTGATTTTGATCCAATAATTGCTCCTAATTTGAATATTTTATATCAATTGACTGCAAATTCTAATATATATGCCAATATAAGCAGAGGTTTTAACTATCCTTCTATTGAAGAAACATTAACGCCAGAGGGTGTTATCAATCCTGAGTTAGGTCCAGAAACAGGTTTCAATTATGAAATTGGTAGTGAAGCTTTCTTATTCAAGAGGAAACTCAGACTTAAACTTTCTGCCTATTTACTTGATATTGATAATCTACTGGTGGCAGATCGTGTTGGAAATGACCAATATATTGGTCGTAATGCAGGTAAAACTGAACATAAAGGTATTGAGCTTTCTGCGTCTTATACCTATAAATTCGCCAATGAATTTTCATGTGCACCATACATCAATGCAGAATTAACAGATAACCGATTCATTGATTTTGTCGATGACCAAAATGATTATTCAGGAAATGAACTAACAGGTGTCCCAGATACTAAAGTGAATGGTGGTATTCAATTTGGGTTTAAAAACTTAAACTTAAACACTAATTTTATTCATATTGGAGAGATGCCCTTAACCGATGCCAATACATTATATTCAGAACATTATACCGTATTTAATGCTAAAGTATCCTATAAAAATGCAATTTCGAAACATTTTGATATTGAAATCAATGCTGGTATCAATAACTTTCTAGATGCACAGTATGCATCGTCCGTACTCATAAATGCGGTAGGTTTCGGCAATTCCGAACCACGTTATTATTACCCTGGAATGCCACGAAATTGGTTTACCGGTTTTAAAATTGCATACGAAATATAGTTGTAGAAGATTGAGACCAAAATTGATGAATTAAACATTTTAACAATGAAAAAGAATTTCTTAGTAATACTGACCTATTTATTTGCTCTTCAAATGACCTCGTCACAGACAGACAGTTTGCAATGGCTAGATATTGAATTGGCAAATTATAAATATCCATATCCTGTTTTTAACTTAGAATTGAACGTTCAAGAGCAAGAATTAAAGATGGCATATATGGACGTAAAGCCTGAAAATTACAATGGAAAAAACATTGTGTTATTTCATGGCAAAAATTTTAATGGTGCCTACTGGGAAACAACTATCGATGCCTTGACCAAAGAAGGATTTCGCGTTATTGTACCAGATCAAATTGGATTCGGAAAATCTTCTAAACCAGAGCACTTCCATTATACCTTCCAACAATTAGCACAAAATACCAAAACACTTCTGGATACTTTAAAAATTAAGAAAACTACTATTTTAGGCCACTCCATGGGAGGTATGCTTGCCACACGTTTTGCATTAATGTATCCTAATACGGTAGAAAAATTTATCTTGGAAAATCCTATAGGATTAGAAGACTGGAAACTAAAAGTTCCATACAAATCCGTAGAATGGTGGTATGACAATGAACTAAAAAAGACTTCTGAAGACATTAAACAATACCAGTTGAAAAATTATTATGACAACAAATGGAAGCCAAAATACGATCAATGGGTGAACTTATTAGCAGGTTGGACGTTAAATTCCAACTATAAAACCATAGCATGGAATGCCGCTTTAACCTATGACATGATTTTTACACAGCCTGTTGTTTATGAATTCCAAAACATTACTGCACCAACACTTTTAATAATTGGGACACGAGATAGAACCGCCTTGGGTAAAGGACTTGTTTCTGAAGATGTAAAAAAAACCATGGGATTATATGACGAATTAGGTAAACAAACACAAGAGAAAATTCCTAATGCACAATTAGTGGAATTGGAAAACGTCGGCCATTTACCTCATATTGAAAAATTTGATAAATTCATTAAGCCATTGATTGCCTTCTTAAATCAATAGTGTTATTTTATATGTATTGGACTCACTATCAGTTCACCAACATTAAATTCAATAAAGATTAAATTATGAAAACCATACTTTTAAATGACGGGAATTCCATGCCGATTGTCGGTTTTGGAACCTATAAAGCCAAGGACCAAGAAGGCATTGACGCTGTTAAACATGCGCTCTTAAACGGTTATCGGTCAATAGATACAGCAGCAGCTTATGGTAATGAAGATGCTGTGGGAAAAGGCATCAAAGCGAGTGGTATTCCAAGAGACGAAATTTTTGTGACCACCAAATTATGGCGTGAAGAATTAGGTTACAAAACTGCTAAGGAAGCGTTTGAAAAATCCCTCAAAAAATTGGGATTGGATTATATTGACTTATACCTCATTCATTGGCCTGCCAATGCTAAAAATTATGATAATTGGCAACAAACGAATGCAGAGACATGGCGTGCTATGGAAGAGTTACAAGCTGATGGAAAAATAAAATCCATAGGTGTGAGCAACTTTTTTCAAGAACATCTTGAAGCTTTATTCGCGACTGCCAAAGTGAAGCCAGCCGTTAACCAAATTGAGTTTCATCCAGGCTATTGGCAGCAAGAATTGGTCAATTATTGCAAAAAGCAAAATATTGCTGTCGAATCCTGGTCGCCATTAGGAAGAGGCGAAGTTTTTGAAAATGAACATTTAAAAGAAATAGCAAAAACACATGACACCTCTGTAGCAAAGGTTTGCCTTCGTTGGATAGTACAACATGAGGTCATTGCAATCCCTAAATCAACCACAGAAGAACGCATTGAAGAAAACATCAATCTATTTGATTTTGAGTTATCTAATGAAGAAATGAATCTCATCAATAATCTACCTGAATTCGGATTTAGCGGAGAGCATCCCAATTTTTGGCCAGATAGGGTTTGATTTCGCATTTTCAAAATATACTTTGAATTTTACGACTTTACGCTATATTTTAAGTCTTCCGCTATAACTAGGTTGGCATTGGCTGTACATAAAAACAAGTCCTTCAACTTCTCTAAAAATGGCACTTCTTCTCCGTAAAGGTCGAAGTCCTCTGCGGCAACAAGCCTAATTGTTGCAAACTCCTCTATTCTAAATAAGCTTTAATCGTATCCATCAAAACGTCGTTATTTTATGGCTAAAACTGAAATTAACGAACGCATTGAAGTGCTCAAAATTCAGTTATAAACCTAATACCTTGAAGAATTCAATGAAAAAGTGCATTTCACAGCATCTCATTATCAAGCCACTAAAAATTATTATTTAGAATTGTTATAAATAATTTGTTTTATTTAAAAGACATAAATATTTTTGTCAAAAATTAACTATTTATATTAAGTCTAAATAAAAACAAATGACAAAACTACTATCAACCCTAGCATTTCTTATACTCATAAACATCTCATTTTCCCAATCTGCAGACGTAATTGGAAACGTTACCGATGCTAACATCGCATCGCTTTCCGGCGTCAATGTTTCTGTAAAAAACTCAGATAAAGGCACTCAAACCAATACTGATGGCGAATTTGAAATAACTAACTTAGACCATGGAGATTACATAATTTCATTGTCTTACATCGGATTTAAAACCAGAGAATTTTCTATTACAATTTCCAATAATCAAACTGTTGATTTAGGTACCATCACACTTTACGAAGGAAACGAAATTTTAAGTGAAGTCCTTGTCAATGGCGAACGTCGCAATAAATTTTCAAGAAAGAAAACAGCCTATGTTTCAAAACTTCCTTTAAAAGATATTGAAAACACACAAGTTTACAGTACAATAACCAACGAATTGCTGCAATCCCAAGTGGTTACCAACTTTGACGATGCCTTAAAAAATGCTACAGGTATAGAACAACTTTGGACCTCTACTGGTCGTGGTGGCGATGGCGCTGGTTATTATTCGCTTCGTGGTTTTTCTGTACAACCACAATTAGTAAATGGCCTACCAGGTTTGACAAATGGTACAATTAATCCTGCAAATATTGAGCGTATTGAAGTCCTCAAAGGCCCTTCTGCAACATTGTTTGGAAATGCCGTGAGTTCGTACGGTGGATTAATAAATGTAGTCACCAAAAAACCTTATGTTGGGACAGGCGGTGAACTATCTTTTACTTCTGGTACCTATGGCTTAAACCAAATAGTAGGCGATTTTAACACGGCCTTGAGTAAAGCGGACAATTTATATTTTAGATTAAATACGGCTTATACTACTGAGCAAAGTTTTCAAGATGCTGGCTTTAGAAAATCGTTTTTTGTCGCTCCATCGTTATCTTATAAAGTAAACAATAGGTTGTCCTTTTCTTTTTATGGCGAAATCACCCAAGCCGATCAAACCAATCCAACATTTTTGTTTTTAAACCGATCTGCACCCACAGAAGCTGCAAATCTTGATGAGTTAGGCTATAACAATAAGCTATCCTTCACCAGTAACGATTTAGCACTAGAAAATCCGACCCAAAATTATAGAGTAGAAATGGATTATAAATTGTCTGATACATGGCAATCGCAAACCTTACTTTCTAAAAGCAACACTTCTACAAAAGGTTATTATTCCTATTTATTTGATTATGGCGCTTTAGGTAGCAATACATTTTCACGACAAATCAATAAACAAAATGCCAATACGCAAACCACAGATATTCAGCAAAACTTTATAGGTGATTTTAAAGTGGCATCTTTAAGAAACAGAGTGGTCATTGGATTAGACTACTTTAATGAAACCCAAACCAACAACAGTACTGGTTATGTATTTTACGGTAACATCACTCCGGATGGTGGTGCCAATGGCGACAACCCATTTACGCCAGAAGTTGAAACAGATTTGTATCCATTGTCTACATCTGGAGTAGATGCCGCTTTAGCTTCCCAAGGCGTTAGTAACGCTAAATCTAAGTACCATATTTATAGCTTATATGCTTCAGATGTTGTAAATATTACTGAAAAATTTTCAGTTATGGTTGGTTTACGTCTCGATCATTTTGATAATGAAGGTGATTTGGTAACTCCTGACGATGACTATAACCAAACGACACTATCACCTAAATTCGGAATTGTATATCAACCGATAAAAGGTAAACTGTCTGTATTCGGAAACTTCCAAAATGGCTTTACAAACGTTGCCCCACAATTGGTTGGTAATCCTGATGACGGTCCACAAACCCTTAAATCTTTTGACCCAGAACAGGCCAACCAACTAGAGTTTGGAATTAAAACGAATTTATTCAATAACCGATTGAATGCCACAATTAGCTACTATGACATCACCGTTAAAGATCGCGTCATTACTGATCCGTCATCAATTTTCAACAAAATTCAAGGTGGCGAAGTTGTAAGTAAAGGGTTTGAAATAGAAATTAATGCCAACCCAACTAAAGGCTTAAATATTAGAGCAGGTTATAGTAATAACGATAGTGAAACAACTGTATCTGACAACACTGAAATTTTAAATAAAAGACCTTTGGAAGCAGGACCTGAAACACTCTACAACTTTTGGGCAAATTACGAATTTCAAGAGGGCATCTTAGAGGGTTTTGGACTTGGATTTGGAGGTAATGGCGCAAGTGAACGCTTTGCCATAAACTATGAATCTACAGGTGAGTTTATTCTACCAAGTTACACTATTGCTAATGCATCTATTTTCTATCAAGGCGATCATTATAGAATTGGTTTAAAACTAAACAATGCCTTTAACAAAGCATACTATAAAGGTTGGACAACCATTAATCCACAAACTCCAAGGGCATTATTTGCTAATATTTCATACAAATTTTAATTATTGAAAACTAAATGAGCGACTCTGAAAAAGAGTTGCTCATTTAAATTCTAGGCTAATGACATTCAAAAAATTTATTTTTCAATTACACAAAATATTAGGTCTCGTAACAGGCATTGTTGTTTTTATAGTTGCAATTACCGGTTGTTGCTGGGCTTTTAGGGATGAAATTGAAAGTCTATATGACGATTATACAAAAGTCATACCACAAGAACAATCCATATTAACACCTACTGAAGCAAAAGCTTTAGCTAAAGAAGTTTTCCCAGATAATTCTGTTCATGGTACACTTTTTAAAAAGGCAGATGATGCTATTGAGGTTATTTTTTATGATGCAGATCCAGAATTTTATCAGAGTGTTTTCTTGAATCCTTATAGTGGCGGCGTTATTCAAGTAGAAGATCATCTTTCAGGTTTTTTTGCTTTTACTCTAAAAGGTCATACGAGATTGTGGTTACCAAAAGCTTTTGGTGAACAAGTGGTGGGCGCGTCAATTCTTATCTTTATTTTAATTATAATTTCAGGTTTTATCCTTTGGTTACCCAAAAAACGTAAAAACTTAAAGCAACGACTAAAATTTGATTGGAAAAAAACCACACGTTGGAAACGTAAAAACTTCGATTTACATACTATTGTAGGTTTTTATATCTGTTCCTTAGCATTAGTTTTGGCATTTACGGGTTCCGTTATGTCTTACAATTGGTTAAAATACGTTGTATATAAATCTACTGGTGGAGAAAAAGTAGCTGCCTTTATTATTCCTGATAACAAAAGTAAAAATCAAAGCAGCACTGAGGGTTTACCTATGGATAGATTGATTGTAAAACTACAGAAAGAATCGCCTGAAGCAGAATCTTACGAACTACATTATCCAAAAAGTAAAGACGAAAGTATTTATGTGGAAGTATCTAATAGTAAAGGCCTATACTACGATACGGATTTCAGATTTTTTGATCAAAATACTTTAGAAGAAATTGAAATTCCAGGTATTTATGGAAAATATAAAGACGCCAAATTAGCAGATAAAATACTCCGAATGAATTATGACATCCATATTGGTGCTATTGGAGGTATTGCAGGCAAGATTCTAGCTTTTATAATTAGCTTATTAACGGCAACCCTTCCAGTTACCGGTATTTTATTATGGTATGGTCGGAATTATAAAAAAAAGAAAACAGAATAGGTTTTCAAACGTAATCTACTTTACAAGCTCTCCATAAAAATCAATCCATAGACTTCACTTACGATGCCACTACTTCGCCATAAAGGTCGAAATCCTCAGCTTCAATAACTCTAATGGTAGTAAACTCGCCTGTTTTCAAATAGGTTTTGGTCGCATCAATCAATACTTCGTTATCTACATCTGGCGAATCAAATTCGGTTCTACCAACAAAATAATTACCTTCTTTTCTATCTATAACCACTTTAAACTCCTGCCCTATTTTGGCCTGATTCAGTTCCCAAGAAATTTGCGATTGAATTTCCATAATGGCATTGGCACGTTGCATTTTCACATCCTCTGGCACATCATCCTCTAAGTTGTAAGCGTGTGTATTTTCTTCATGGGAATACGTGAAACAGCCTAAACGTTCAAAGCGCATTTCGGAAACCCATTGTTTAAGTTCTTCAAAATGGGCTTCTGTTTCTCCAGGATAGCCAACAATAAGTGTGGTTCTAATGGTCATTTCTGGAACGATAGCCCTGAATTCCTTAATTAATTTTGTGGTCTTCTCTTTTGTAGTTCCGCGACGCATGGATTTTAATAAGTCATCTGAAATATGTTGCAACGGAATATCCAAATAGTTACAAATCTTCGGTTCACGTTTCATAACATCCAACACATCCATCGGAAATCCTGTCGGAAAAGCATAATGTAATCGAATCCATTCAATACCTTCAACTTTGACTAAGTTCTCCAATAATTCCGCAAGATTCCGTTTTTTGTATATATCTAAACCGTAATACGTTAAATCTTGTGCAATAAGGATCAATTCCTTAACACCATTGGCTGCCAATTTTTCTGCTTCGGTTACTAAGTTTTCAATAGGCGTACTTTTGTGTTTTCCGCGCATAATTGGAATAGCACAAAAACTACATGGTCTATCGCAGCCTTCGGCAATTTTAAGATAAGCGTAGTTTTTTGGGGTAGTTGTTAAACGTTCACCAATAAGTTCATGCTTGTAATCTGCACCAAGTGCTTTTAATAATCCAGGTAATTCTGTTGTTCCAAAATACTGATCTACATTCGGGATTTCTTTTTGTAAATCTGGCTTGTAACGTTCGCTTAAGCACCCTGTTACAAATACCTTATCAACTTCGCCATCCTCCTTTTTCTGCATGTATTCCAAAATGGTATTCACACTTTCCTCTTTGGCATTATTAATAAAACCACAAGTATTAATGACCACAACGTTTCCTTCCTGTTCATGGACAACATCCTTTCCGCTTGCTTTTAGTTGTCCCATCAATACTTCGCTATCGTAAACATTTTTACTACAGCCTAATGTAACAACGTTGATTCTATTCTTTTTTATAGTTTTGGTTCTCATGCTTTTTATAAATCAGTTTGCAAAGATACGGAATGATTTACGATATATGATTGTAGATTTACGATTGTAAAATTCTTGGTTTTAAACCTTTTGTAAATTTATAGGTCTTAAATAAAAACTTAACCATGAAACCACGTCAACTTACTTCAATCTTATTGATTTTATTCATTGTTTTATCCTGTTCAAGTGACGACAGTGCTCCAGAAGACCAAGACCCACAAAGTGAAGCGATTTACTTTCCACCCTTAAATTCTGATACTTGGGAAACCAAAACGGCTGCAGAATTAAATTGGAATGAAACTGAACTTCAACCTCTTTTAGATTTTTTAGAAGAAAAGAACACCAAAAGCTTTATGATGCTTCATGATGGAAAAATAGTTGAAGAGCATTATTTTAATGGTCATACAAGTTCTTCACCATGGTATTGGGCTAGTGCTGGAAAAACGCTTACAACAGCAGTTACAGGAATTGCACAAGACCAAGGATTAATAGACATTAACAATAAAGTGTCAGATTATTTGGGTATTGGATGGACGAGTGCGCCAGTGGACAAAGAGAACCTCATTACTTGCAAAAATTTATTGTCCATGAATTCTGGTTTGGATGACACCTTGGGCGACGATGTTTCTCCAAGTAATTTGCAATACGTTGCAGATGCTGGTAATCGTTGGGCCTATCATAATGTGTATGTGAAATTACAGGATGTTGTGGCCCAAGCTAGCAACACAACTTGGGACACTTATTTTGATGACAATCTTAAAAATAAAATTGGTATGTCCGGAAGCTGGATACCCATTGGAGGCTTAAGCGTTTATTGGAGCAATACCAGAAGTATGGCAAGGTTCGGATTATTAATTTCTGCAAATGGCAAATGGGAAACGGAACAAATTATACCAGAAACTTATTTGAACGACGCTACAAACACCTCACAGCCCATTAATGAAGCCTATGGTTATATGTGGTGGCTAAACGGAAAATCAACTTATCATTTACCACAATCTCAATTTGAATTTCTTGGTGAGCTCATCCCTAACGCACCAACTGATATGTATGCCGCATTAGGTAAGAACGACCAAAAAATTTACGTGGTGCCGAGTAAAAACTTAGTGGTCATCAGAATGGGAGAATCTGCTGATGATGTGAATTTTGGATTATCCGATTTTGATGACCAGCTTTGGCTGCGTATTAATGCGTTAATTGATTAAAATATTGTTCTGATCAATTATTTTTATTCATCAGGTTGTATCCAGTCGGTGTTTCTTACCAAGAATAAATACTGTGCATAATCGGTTGTTGATGTCCCACCTATAATATCAAAACCTTCCCAAATTGGTATCAGCCGCTTTAATTATGTTCCTCGAGTTGAATTTAAATAAGGTGAATTCTTTTCATCCAACCGTATTAAACTGATGCTATTAGGCTTTGTAACTTTTTTATAGTCTGCAATCCCTTTTATGTACATAAGCAAGCGATTATCCTGAGAATATTTAAACCTCGTGTAGGTATTACCCTTGTCTTGCATAAACTTAGGCAATATCATACTTTGAACGGTTAGATGTGAGTCGACATACATGGTATTCATACTCACCATATTATTAGTATAAGGCAAAATAGAATCCTTCTTTATTCTTCCCGCCATGGTGTAATTATAAGCTTGAAGTGTATGCGCGAACCCAAAAGCACCATAAATATTCTTATGTTCCCACTTATTTTGAAAATAGAGCCTCTTAAAATTTTTATACATAAATTGATCTCTCGACTTTATTTGATTGTAGTTTGAAAGATTATATTGAATATTTCTGAGTAAAGTTAAATCATCTTGTCTTAACTGTGATTGACCCGATTCTAAAAATTTACTGAGTTTCTCATTGGACCAAGAAATCAATGCCTCTGTATCCGTTGGAATTGATTCGATGACATGTTTTGGCAGCTTTTCTATGAGTAGCCTTCTTACTAATCCGAAATCAGCAATTTTGTCTATACCAATGACTTTAAATTTTGAAGCTAGAGTAAGTTGGGAATAATAGGCTCTCATTTTCATCCATTTTGCTCTGTGCTTTTCGGATATTCGTCCAATAAAAACGGGCCATCTTTCTAATATTTCTTTCAATTCAATGTCGTCTGATCCTTCTAAAAATTTTTGCAGATAGTAACCTTTGGCTAAATCCATTTCCAACAAATAAACATCAATATTTATGTTTTCATTTAATTGCGTAAACATGGCAAAATCAATTCTTGGTGAAGATTCCACTTCATGGATTTCACCCACTAGAAATAATTTATTGTTATAAAAATCATCGTTCAATGTTTTAAATTGAAGCGAATCTTTCATATCAACGACCTCTGTATTGTTTTTTAAATAGTTGACATATTTACTCGAAGAATAACTCACACAGACCAAGAAATAAGTTGCAATGATAATTAGGTTGACAGTTTTCATGTTATTAAATTTTTATGTTCTCCACAAAGAGAATACATAAAACTCATTACAAAAAAAGAATGTGTCGTACTTGAAAGTTTTGTGATAAAGTTACAATTTCTGGGCTAGTTTTGAAGCGTTTGGGACGAATTTGCAAGCCTTGTTTTCAACGCTAAATAATATTTTTGTGAAATTGGTATAGGTTCTTCAATTTTAGAAATTTTCATAAAACGTTTTCTGGAATTTCCTTCTACAGTTGTAAGATAATCTAGATTTACCAAATACGATCGGTGCACCTGCCATGCATTCGGCAATTGTTTCATGATGTTTGAAAGCGTAAAACGAAACATTAGTTCCTCTACACCATCGTCCGTATTATAATATATGTCAACATAATTCTGTTGAGAATGCGCATAAATAAAATCTGACTCCAAAAGCGCAAGGGTCTCAGTTTTGTTTTCGCCTTTTATAATAATCTTTTTATCATCTTTAAGTGCTACATCATGGAGACCAGGTACTTCAATGATACCGTATTTTGAACGCAGATAAACCCATAGTGGAACTATAATTGGCGTAAAGGGCAAGCCAAATGATTTTACGAATCCACAAATCATGTTAATATTAAAATTAGCCAACCCGCTAATAAAATAAAAGTGGTAAAAGAATGTACCAATTAAAATTACCAAAAGTGTCAATAGTATATAGATGCACTCACTAAACACAAACCAACGATTCTTTTGGCGTTGATAAAAAGTGTTTTCAACAGGATGTAAAATTATAATTGGAACTAAAATACAGAACGCATAGCCAGATAATAATAAGTTTTTATTTGAAAAATCATTGCTGCTATCAAAAGGTTCCAGCAAAATAAGTAGTAACGGCACGATTAAACTTAACAAAACAGCAATCCAAATGGTATGTTTCCAGCTTTTGGTATATGCAATGGTTTTATTTAGTGCAATCATCTAGTTTTTTGATGTTTTTTTAGTTTTTGACTAAAAATGGAGAATATAAGTATTTAGTGATTAATTATAACCTTTTGGTGCAATTCTAGCTTTAGATGCTTGTTCGTAACAATAAGCCCATTTTAACAACTGTTTTTCTTGAAATGGTCTCGCTATAAACGTTAACCCCTTAGGTTCGCCCTCATTCGTATATCCCATAGGAACCGTTAGCGCAGGATATTCCGCAACAGCAGCAAAACCTGCATGATTATTATTTATTGACAAGAATCCATCTAGATCTTTTGCAACCATTGGCTTATCGAAATACTGAATACCGTTAGTTTTCAAAGTGTCTTTAATGCGTTCTAAATAAGTAGCATCTCCCTCATCCTCTGCAATACCCTTAAATAAATTTTGGCCATAAGGCATTGTTTTTAGAGAGTCTTTAAGGTTGAATTCCATAACATCAGAAACTGTTCTTAGCTTAATATTTGTATTGGTATAACCTTCCATATATACTGGTAAATCCTTTTTCATATCAAGATTTAACAAACGAATGAAATTTGGAAGCTCTAATTTTTCTTCCTCTATTTCAACTATTTCAGCACCTTGATGTTTTAAGACTTTAAGCGCATTGGCATATAATGAATCTTCCAATAATCGTTTGGGCGCGCCGAAACGTTTTCCTCCTAAAGCCCTCATCGAAGGTTTTTTATAATAGCTTGGTGATATTTTAAAATCAGCAGATTTTGAATCGGTTTTATCATAACCATAAATGGCATCGAGTACAATGGCATTATCTCTTACAGTTCTCGTAATTGGTCCTGCTGTATCCAAAGTTGATGAAATAGGTACTATGCCGCTGCGACTCACTAAACCAACAGTGGGTTTTAATCCAACAACCGAATTCTGACTTGCAGGTGATAAAATAGATCCTGCTGTTTCACTTCCGATAGCGGCAGCACAAAAATTTGCCGCTACAGAAACACCACTTCCCGAACTTGAACCACCTGTGTCAAATATGCGCCTTCCATAAGGATTCAAAGTTTGACCACCAACAGCAGAGTAACCGCTAGGACAATCACCGCAAAAGAAATAAGCCCATTCGCTTAGATTCGCTTTGCCAAGAATTAATGCGCCTTTTGATTTTAGTTGTTTGACGATAGTAGCATCTTCCGCAAAATTATCTTGTAAAGCTATTGCGCCGGCTGTTGTTGCCATACCTGAGGCATTTACGTTATCTTTCAAAAGAATCGGCATGCCATGGATTGGATGTTTCATTCGTTTATTCAAAAATTCTTGGTCTCTATGCTTCGCTTCATCTATTATTTCAGGATGAATAGCAATTACCGAATTTAATGACGACGGATTTTCTCTGTCAAATTTCCTAATGCGGTACAAATAGAACTTCGTTAGTTCTTCATAGGTAAATTTATTTCTAGTTCTATTGACTTGAAGCTCAGTAATATCCTTTTCTAAAATATAAGGTTTCAAGCGCTTGTAGTCCGCTTCTGTAAAGTTTTCTAGTTGGGGATTTATAGTATTCCAGATTGCTTCATTAGTTAAGTTTTGAGAATCCAAAACTTTAAAGTCCCTGAAATCTTTGGTTGAAATAGCACTTAAATCTGTCTTTTCACCTACTGCGGTATTATCTATTTTCGTTTTAGAAGCATCAATAGGAGTTCGTGTCTCTGCAGTTTTTGATTCTTGGCATGAAAAAATCAGCAAAAGAGCCGATAAGAAAATTGAATAGCGCATGGTTTGTATTTTTTATAAAAATACGAAATACGTATTTAAATAGTTTAAGAGCCGTATGGATTAAATGACATGAGATATTGATAAATTTTCCATTGAAATAAAAAGAATAAAAGCACAAGTCCAAACAAGGTATAAACAATTCTAAAATCAAAGATTCTTGAATTTAAGAATCGAATACAAAGAATAATTACTATTGAAAAAAAGGGTAAAATAAAGTATGCTGGGAAAGCCATATAATCATCTAAATACTCTGGAATTAATGGGCTCTTTGATTTATAAAAATAACCTGATAGATTTCTAAGATATTTAATAAACATCAAAACCAAATACAATAACGTTATAATTGTAATCGGTTTTAAAATTTTGACATCTGTAAGGTTGAAGTTTGAACTCATAAGCCTGAGATTCCTGCCTTTGCAGGAATTTTACTTAAAAAAAGAATCCACAAACTCATATTTATTAAAGACTTGTAAGTCTTCAATACCTTCACCTACGCCAATATATTTTACAGGAATTTGAAACTGATCACTAATTCCAATCACAACGCCTCCTTTTGCTGTTCCGTCTAATTTGGTAACTGCTAATGATGTTACTTCGGTGGCTGCTGTAAATTGCTTGGCTTGTTCAAAGGCATTTTGTCCGGTTGAACCATCCAATACCAATAACACGTCATGAGGTGCATCGCCAACCACTTTTTGCATCACACGCTTTACTTTAGTCAACTCGTTCATTAAGTTCACCTTATTGTGCAAACGACCAGCTGTATCAATAATTATGACATCTGCATCTTGGTTAACTCCAGATTTGACAGCGTCAAAAGCCACGGAAGCAGGATCTGATCCCATCTTTTGTTTTATCATTGGCACTTCTACGCGATCTGCCCAAACCTGTAATTGGTCTATGGCTGCGGCTCTAAAGGTATCAGCCGCACCAAGAACGACCTTCATCCCTTTCTTTTTAAACTGATAAGCCAATTTACCAATCGTTGTGGTTTTACCTACACCGTTGACACCTACGACCATTAATACGTAAGGTGTTTTAGAACCATCGGCTTGTCTTGGTAATTCTGGAATTGTATATTCGGTTTCTTCGCCAGATTTGGTTTCTGACAACAAAGCTGCTATTTCTTCTCTTAGTATTTGATTAAGCTCAGAAGTCCCTAAGTATTTATCTTTTGAGACACGTTCCTCAATACGTTCAATAACTTTCAAGGTTGTATTGACACCAACATCGCTTGTGACCAAGATTTCTTCAAGATTATCTAAAACATCATCATCGACTTTAGATTTTCCTGCAACGGCTTTGTTTAGTTTACTGAAGAACGAAGTTTTAGATTTCTCTAAACCTTTATCTAGTGTTTCTTTCTTTTCGGAAGAGAATATTTTTTTGAAAAAACTCATTATAATGTTTGGTCGTTTGTTGTTAAGTTGTTCGTTGTTGCGTTAAGGATTGAGCAATTTGTTTGAGCTCTCCGCCTTTTCAGCGGAAGCGAGTTGCGAAAGCCTGACCCGTTTCCTGCAAGGTTTCTAAAACCTTGTAGGTATTGAGGGTAACGCCCAAAATCAATTACAACAACCTTGCCTTTAATAAATTACTGCTATGTTGTCATACAACCAGTCAAATATAATTTAATATTTTGAGTTTATATGTATAAGATCTTGCTATAAAAGCGGGTTTTGTCTGCCTGACTGCAATGGCAGGTTCTCCTGATTGCTTTAAGGTGTTGCACGGCAAATTTTAAAACAACATATAACAAAAAAAAACTGCTTTCAAATGAAAGCAGTTCCGTAATAGCCGTAAATTAATTGCAGCTTATTTCTTGTTTAAAAAGTCATTGACAAATTCTGGTGCCATTACTGATTCTACAAACATGTAAGCTCCAGTTTTAGGTGATTTTACCATTTTTATCGCTTTTGTCAAACGCTTTGATCCTGTCTGTAAAGACGCTACTGATTTCTTTGCCATGTCTCCTAATTATTTAATTTCTTTATGAACTGTCATACGCTTAAGGATAGGATTAAATTTCTTAATCTCCATACGGTCTGGCGTATTCTTCTTATTTTTTGTTGTGATATATCTTGAAGTTCCTGGTTGACCAGAAGTTTTGTGCTCTGTGCACTCTAAGATCACTTGTATTCTATTTCCTCTTTTTGCCATTGTAAATTGACTTAAGCGTAAACGCTATTATTTGTAAAATCCTTTTGCTCTAGCTTCTTTTAACATCGCTTCGATACCAATTTTATTGATAGTCTTTAATGCAGATGTAGAAACTTTTAATGTTACCCACTTCTCTTCTGAAGGAATGTAAAAACGTTTTTTGATCAAATTAGCATCAAATGTACGTCTTGTTTTATTCATAGCGTGAGAAACATTGTTTCCAACCATCGCTTTTTTCCCAGTAAGTTCACAAACTCTTGACATTGTTTTCTTTCTTTAGGTCTATTATTGTTTTTCTGCTAATTCCTAATTTTGTTATTGTTTTTTAGGGTAATCCTTGTAAACAGTGGTATTAAGAATCTAAAATCCGAACATGGATATTTTAAACAGGGTGCAAATTTAATAAAACTTTACGTTTCAACAAACATAAAACTCTACTTTTTCAAAATTTCTTTCTGAAGCATTACAAAAGCTTTATTAGTAGCTCTACCAATGACTTTTTCGCGATGATTTCCAAAATTAAACATTTCAGAATATACCTTATCTTTTGTAGCAATTGCAATCCAAACGGTACCGACCTCAGCATCTGAATCTCCTTTTGATGGTCCTGCATTGCCAGTGGTGCTTATGGCATAATCGCTATTGAATACTATTCTCACATTTTTTGCCATGGCTTCTGCCACTTCTTTACTCACAACAGAATGTTTTTGAATATCCGCTTCCGAAACGTTTAATAGTTTCACTTTAGATTCGGTGGCATAAGTGACAACACTTCCTTTAAAATACGCTGACGCTCCTGCATTCGTCGTAAAAGATTCCGCAATGCGACCTCCTGTACAACTTTCTGCTACGGCTAATGTTTTTCCCGCTATGGTTAATTGTTTTCCGATTACGGCCTCTATAGATCCATCTTCTTCAAAGCCGACGAAAACATCTTCTATTTGTGGTAATAGTAAATTAACCTGATTCTGAATTTCGTCATTCAGTACGTTTTTATCAAAAGATTTCCCTGACAATCGTAATCTTACACGACCCAAACTTGGTAAATAAGCTAATTTTATAAAGTTCGGTAAATTATCTTCCCATTTTTCAATACGTTCTGCCAATGAACTCTCTCCAAGACCATATGTCAACATAGTTTTGTGCATAATATAAGGAAACTTGAATTGCACTCTTAACTTTGGGATGACTTGCTCCGTGATTAAAGCTTTCATTTCATAAGGTACACCAGGAAGCGATACAAAAACTTTTCCATTTTTCTCTAACCACATGCCTGGTGCAGTGCCATTATAATTCATCAATACTTTTGATTGTGACGGCACTAGGGCTTGTTGTTTATTAACCTCTAAAAGTGGTATGTCATATTTTGAAAAAATAGCTTCAACATTTGCCAAAACGGCTTTGTCTTCAACTAATGTATCATTAAAGTATTCGCAAATAGTGTGTTTGGTAATATCATCTTTGGTAGGTCCTAATCCTCCAGTGATGATAATGATATCTGCATTTTCCTCAGCTTCTTTAAGCGCTTTTAGAATATGCGATTTGTCATCTTGAATAGATGTTATCTGATAGATTGATATACCGACTTTATTAAATTCTTTACCTAAAAATGCCGAATTTGTATCTACAATCTGACCAATGAGAATTTCATCTCCAATGGTAATGATTTCTGCTTGCATTTATTAAACCCGTTTAAAGACCGAAATCGGCTTTAATTTCATTGACCGCATTATCTACCGCAGATAACACCGTCATGAGTTGTTGGTCTATATTTTTGTCCGTTTGCTCAAACTTTCCCCAATCTTGTACTTCGATCAACGTGTCTAAAACTCCAAGTTCGAACAAATCTATAGTTGGTTTCATTTTATGTGCCGCTTGATAAACTTCTTTATAATCTTTTGCTGGTACTGCGGTTCTTAAACGTTCCGCATCTTCTGGTACTTCCTCTAAAAAAGCGGCTGCCAGTGCTGCGACGAAATCTTCGTCATTATCAGCCATTTCTCGCACGCGATGTAATTTATAATGTTGTGACATTTATTTAATTTTTATGGAGAACATTTCCTCGCTCTCAAGATAGCCTTTTAATTGATCATCTGCAAAAACTTTACCAACTCCGGCTGGTGTGCCCGTAAATATAATGTCTCCAATTTTTAAAGTGAAATATTTTGACACATATTCTATAATTTCATCAATTTTCCATAACATTAACTCTGTATTTGCATTCTGAACGATGGCTCCATTCCTTTCTAATCTGAAATTGATATGGTCTACATTCTCAAAACTAGATTTTGGCAACCATTTCCCAACTACAGCAGCGCCATCAAAGGCTTTGGCCTTTTCCCAAGGTAAGCCTTTGGCTTTTAGTTGCGCTTGAAGATCTCTTGCGGTAAAGTCTATGCCAAGTCCGATTTGGTCATAATATTTAGGTGCAAATTTCTTATCGATATACTTCCCTACTTTACTGATTTTTACCAAAACTTCAACCTCGTAATGCACATCATCAGAAAAATCTGGAATAAAAAATGGTTGTTTCTTTAACAAAACCGCAGTATCTGGTTTTAAAAAGATCACTGGATCTGTCGGTTTCTCGTTTTTTAGTTCCTTGATGTGATCGGTGTAATTACGACCTATGCAGATTAGTTTCATGTTGAAAAAGATAATAGAATCTAGACCGCTTCGCTGCTAGAGATTAGACGCTAGTCGATTTAAATTAATTTTTGCTAGTGGTTTGTGGTTTGTGGTTTGTGGTTTGTGGTTTGTGGTTTGTGGATTATAGTTCTTTGAATGGGAATGTTTATTAAAGTGTGTCATCATTTAAAAATCTATTTTCAAAGTAGTCTATAAGCTCCTTTTTTACTTTTTACTTTTTACTTCTTACTTCTTACTTTTTACTTTTTACTTTTTACTTTTTACTTCGTGCTTCGTGCTTCGTGCTTCGTGCTTCGTGCTTCTGACTACATGCTTCTTCCCTCAAACTTCGAGCTTCATGCCTCACACCTAATTCCTCATGCCTAACTGAGCTTATTATTAAACTGACGCAACTTTATAGCTGTCAATACTTTTTTTGTATAAAGTGGAAAATCCGCATTAAGCAACCACCCAAAATAACCAGGCTCTTTGTCCAACACATCCAATACTCGCTTCCCTTTGTGTTTACCGAATGAGAAACATTCCTCTCCTTCTTTATTGAAAATTAAAAATCCTGCAAAATCCGCGAATTTTTTACGTGAGCTAAATTCGGCTAAAAACTTAGTGTCGTTTTCCAAATCTTCGTAGCGATCTAATTGTGCTTTCAACACTTCATAAGTCGCTTTGGTATCTGCCTCTGCGCTGTGTGCATCACTTAAGTCTTTATCGCAGTAAAACTTGTAGGCAGCCACTAAAGTACGCTGTTCCATTTTGTGAAAAATGGTTTGAACATCTACAGATTGTGTGTTTTTCATATCGAAATCAACTTCTGCACGCAACATTTCTTCTGCCAATAGTGGAATATCGAACCGATTAGAATTAAATCCACCCAAATCAGAATCTTTAATGAGATTATAGATTTCTTTAGATAACTCTTTAAAAGTGGGTTTATCCGCAACATCAGCATCTGAAATTCCATGAATAGCTGTGACCTCTGCAGGAATTGGCATTTCCGGATTCACGACCCAAGTTTTGGCCTCTTCCTTACCATTAGGATGTACTTTAAGGATTGAAATTTCTACGATTCTGTCTTTTGAAATGTTGACACCTGTGGTTTCCAGATCGAAAAAACAGATGGGTTTTGCGAGATTAAGTTGCATTGGTTTTTGAATTTGTGCAAAGGTAATTAGAAATCTCTGAATTGACGATGTAGGATTGAAAAAGCTGACTTTAGCTAATACTATTGAAACATATTCAATTATAATTCGTCTTTAATTAATAAAGAAAAATGCAATAGATTAAAAAAGTTACGTCTTTATAAATGAGAGCTGCAAAAAAGCACTTTTAAATGAACCAATCAGAAAACAGTAAAAAGTTAAACACATTTTTTAATGAGGAATATACTTCTCTTAAAAATTATGTGAGCTCAAATCTTAAAGCCAGTGTCAACAAAGACCCTGAGGATATAATTCAAGATGTAGCTTTAAAACTATTTACTGGTGCTGATCGGTATTCACCTATAAATAACGTCGCGGGTTTTGTATATCGCGCTATTAAAAATAAACTTATAGATGTGATGCGAGCATCCAAAAGAACCAAAGTTGAATATGAATCGCAGAACGAAGCTAAATTGTTGGAATTTGCGTCCATGATTTATGATGGTCAATCAAATTTTTATTCTGAACACTTACAGCAAGAATTAAAAACAGCAATCATTAACCTTAAACCTAATTATAGGGCTATTATAATCGCTATAGACTTTGAAGGTTACACCTACAAAGAGGTTGAACAAGAGACAGGAATTCCCATGGGTACCCTAATGTCTAGGAGACACAAAGCTATTTCGTATTTGTATAAAAATCTAAAATCAAAACAATCAATTAAAATATAAGAACATGTCAAATTACTTTAAGCATAAAATGAGAGGTAAATCACCAGGAGAAATTATTGGAATGATACTTTTTGGTGCTCTATTTATTACAGGATTAGCCATATTGTTTGGTTTTATTATTATGTGGCTATGGAATTGGTTAATGCCTATGATATTTGGTCTCACGACACTTACGTTTTGGGAGTCCGTTGGTATTTTTATTCTATTAAAAACTCTCTTAGGCGGTTGTGGTGGCTTTGGAGGCAAAGACAAAAAAAGATCCAAATCATCGAAATGTGACCACAATACTAAAGGTGAATTCTCAAAATGGAAACATTATGATGACTTTTGGAAAGAAGAAGGAAATCAAGCTTATGAAGCCTATATCAATCGTAAAACCTCTAAAGAAGAAACAAATGAGCAGCACATTTTATAAAACATCGCAAAACGACATTCATATTCATATCTTTAAAACAAATATCGAAACTATGCTCGACTTAGATATGTTACAATTATTTTTTAACGCTAACAGAAATATAATTGAATGGTCTGTAGATTTAGAAGATATTGACAAAGTTTTAAGAGTAGACTCCCGTAAAAACTTAAGCCAAATCGATATTATTAATCAAGTGAAACTTATGGGGTTTTCCTGTGAAGAATTAGATTAACAGCTTCAAATACCCGAAAGGTCTGCACTTGAATCTCTACAGACTTTTTGACATTAAAGGTTAATAATGTTATACTCACGTTAAACTCATTTTTGAACCTTGGCTTTATGAAAAAAATAGACTAACTTAGTTTTAATGCCATAAAATTGGCGATTCTTGCTTTAATTTGAGTAATAAGACAAGAATTAATAATCTTAAATTAAAAAAATATGAGCACGATTAGACTAGGTGATGAAGCACCTAATTTTACAGCACAATCCACAGAAGGCGAAATTAATTTTCATGAATGGCTTGGTGAAAGTTGGGGAATTCTATTTTCCCATCCTGCAGATTATACGCCAGTTTGCACAACTGAGTTAGGAACCGTAGCCAAATATAAAACTGAATTTGACAAAAGAAACGTTAAAGTAGTTGCACTAAGTGTAGATGGTTTAGTATCGCATAAAGGCTGGGTAAAGGATATTAATGAAACACAAAACACTGAGGTAAACTTTCCTATAATTGCAGATGAAGATAGAAAAGTAGCTGAATTATATGATATGATTCATCCCAATGCTGACAGTAAACTGACGGTGAGATCTTTATTTGTTATAGATCCAGATAAAAAAGTAAAATTGACCATTACGTATCCTGCATCAACTGGACGGAATTTTGACGAATTATTGAGAGTCATAGATTCTTTGCAATTAACTGCATATCATAAAGTCGCGACACCTGCGAATTGGAATACCGGAGATGACTGTGTTATAATACCATCTGTTGCGAATGAAGACATTCCTGGTTTGTTTCCAAAAGGACATACTGAAGTTAAGCCTTATTTAAGAATGACACCACAACCAAATCTGAAATAAAACGTAGCTATTTTACGCAGTTCCAATAATGGTTTCTAGTGTTTTAGATCTGAAGTTTTCAAACAGAATGAAAAAAAAGCACAATCTTGAGATTGTGCTTTTTAAGTAGTTACAATGAGATTCCATAAAAAACAGAAAGGTTTGACTTTAAAAACAAATAACCGAACTTCGCTATCATAAAAATCCATCATTATTATATGAAAAACGACCCTAAAGATTCAATTATATTTAAATGTGGTAAAACCCAAAAAAATCGCTTTATGCTAGCACCATTAACCAACCGACAAAGCTATGAGGATGGACAACTTTCCGAGGATGAATTTGGTTGGTTGACAATGCGTGCCAAAGGGCAATTTGGCTTAGTGATGACCTGTGCTTCGCATGTGCAAGAAATAGGTAAAGGTTTTCCAGGACAGTTAGGCATATTTTCGGATAATTTGACTGAAGGCCATACCAAACTTGCCAAAGCCATTAAAGCTGAAGGTAGTTTAGCCGTAATACAATTGCATCATGCAGGTATGCGATCTCCCAAAGATGTTATTGGTGAAAAAGCCGTTTGTCCTTCTGACAGCGAAAAACATAATGCCAGAGCTTTAAGTCTAAAAGAAGTAAAAGAGCTAAAAAATGATTTTATAGCTGCAGCCGTAAGAGCTAAGCGTTGTGGTTATGATGGCGTAGAAGTTCATGGTGCTCATGGTTATATTTTAACGCAATTTTTAAGTTCAGAGATCAATAAACGAACCGATGATTATGGAGGCTCTCTTGAAAATCGCTCAAGATTATTATTTGAAATTGTAGATGGAATTAGAAACCAATGTGGTCCTAAATTTTTATTGGGTGTTAGATTATCACCGGAAAGATTTGGCATGAAACTATCTGAAATAAAATTGATTTCGCAACAACTGATTGATAGCAATCAAATTGATTTTTTAGATGTATCGCTTTGGGATTGTTTTAAAATGCCAGAAGAATATCCTGAAAGTGAACTCAACTTGTTAGAACATATTCTCCTGCTCGATTATAAAAATGTAAAACTTACCGTGGCTGGTAAAATAGAAACTGCTAAGCAAGTTCAAAAGGTCTTAGATTTAGGAGTTGACTTTGTTACCATCGGTCGTTCAGCAATTCTACATCATGATTTCCCATTGAAAGTTATGAACCATCCTAATTTTACGCCTATTGAAACGCCTGTAACTGAATCCTATTTGAAAAATGAAGGCTTAAGTGATTCGTTTATCACTTATATGCGACGTTGGGATGGTTTTGTTGAGGAGAGCAACTAAAATTATATAGCAACAAAAAAAGCACAGTCTTATAACTGTGCTTTTCGCTTTTTGATTTATAATTTGAAAAGAGAGTCTCTTAATGAGATCCCTTTTTTCAAAGGGATTTGTTTAAATTTCCCGATCAGAATCCCAAGCTTCCAAATAATCCTTGACCGCTTTTACAAACTGTCCGCCAAGGGCACCATTAACTACTCTATGGTCGTAAGAATGGGATAAATACATTTTATAACGGATGCCAATATAATCGCCTTCTGGCCCTTCAATCACTGCAGGCGTTTTTCTAATCGCACCTAATGCTAAAATACCAACCTGTGGTTGATTAATGATTGGTGTTCCCATAATACTGCCAAAAGTACCAACATTGGTTACAGTGTACGTTCCACCTTGTATATCATCTGGACTTAATTTGCCAGTTCGTGCTCTATTGGCCAAATCGTTAACACGTTTTGCCATCCCAAATAAATTTAACTGGTCCGCATTTTTAATGACTGGCACAATTAAATTACCGTCTGGTAAAGCAGCTGCCATTCCAACATTTATAGCTTTCTTTTTAATGATTTTATCACCTTGAACGGAAATATTCATCATTGGGAATTCCTTTAAAGCCTTCGTTACGGCTTCCATAAAGATTGGAGTGAAGGTTAGATTTTCACCTTCCCGCTTCATAAAGTCGTTTTTTACTTTCTTTCTCCAGTTCCAGATGTTGGTTACATCAGCCTCAATAAACGACTGAACATGGGCAGACGTTTGCACCGAATCTACCATATATTTTGAAATGAGTTTCCCCATTCTGGTCATTTCTATAATCTCATCACCATTTGAAACTTCAATTGGTTTTTCTTTAGATTTTTCTACTGGCTTGTCTGCTGGTTTATCTGATTTTGGCTTTTCTGCACTTCGGCTTGGCTCATTGCCTATTTCTTTCTTAGGCGCTTCAATTGAACTTTGACTACGCTCAGCATCCAAAGTCTTAGTGTCCTCATCTTTTGTAGCAGAAACGGAATCTGCTTTAGGTTCTGCAACAGTTTCGGGTTGAGAGGTAGGTGTTTGAGCAGGACTTGGTGCAGAACTACGTGATTCCAAATAAGCTTTAATATCGTTTTTAGTGACACGATTGTCCTTTCCTGTTCCAGGAATAGCGTCTAATTCTGCTTGAGAAATACCTTCTTGTTTCGCTATGTTCCTAACCAATGGAGAATAAAATCGATCTTCTGTAGACACCACTGGTTCAACAGTTGTTTTTGCTGCCACTACCGTTTGTGCAACATCAGCAACTGCCTTAGGCGCTTCTGGTTCAGCAACCGGTTCTGGTTGTGGTTCTGGTTCTGCTTCAGGAGCTTTCACTTCTGTGGTTTCTCCGCCTTCAGTTTCAATTATGGCAATAGTCTGCCCTACTTGTACTACATCATCAACATCAAATAGTTTTTCGACTAAAACGCCATCGACTTCACTCGGCACTTCGCTATCTACTTTATCTGTAGCGATTTCCAAAACAGCTTCATCTGCTTCAATTGTATCGCCAACATCTTTAAGCCATGAGGTTATGGTTGCTTCTGCAACACTTTCTCCCATTTTAGGTAACTTAAGTTCGAAACGATTTCCTGCGGAGGCAGGAACCTTATTATTTGACATCTCTTAACTTATTATAATTTAACTTCCAGTTCATACTCAAATCCATCCAACTTGGATTCATGTCTTCAATAACTTTTACTTTCCATTCTCTCTTCCATTTCTTCATCCTTTTTTCTCTTAAAGTAGCCTCATTTGCATCAGCATATTCTTCAAAATAAACCAATTTATCACAATTATACTTTGCTGTGAAGGACTTCGTCCTGATTTTTAATTGGTGCTCTTTTACGCGTTCTTCTATATTATCGGTAACACCTATATAAATTACACCTTTAGGTTTATTGGCCATTATATAAACATACCAAAGCATAAGCTTGAATTTAAATAGATTCCTGCATTCGCAGGAAATATCTTCCCATTTTAGGTAACTTAAGTTCGAAACGATTTCCTGCGAAGGCAGGAACCTTATTATTTGACATCTCTTAACTTATTCTAATTTAACTTCCAGTTCATACTCAAATCCATCCAACTTGGATTCATGTCTTCAATAACTTTTACTTTCCATTCTCTTTTCCATTTCTTCATCCTTTTTTCTCTTATCGTAGCCTCATTTGCATCACCATATTCTTCAAAATAAACCAATTTATCACAATTATACTTGGCTGTGAAGGACTTCATCCTGATTTTTAATTGGTGCTCTTTTACGCGTTCTTCTATATTATCGGTACGTCTCCGTATATGAAACGTAGCGTATTTAAAAGCATTTTCTTTTCGGATTATTCACGAGCGGAATTTTTAAATTTTCTTATTCTCTTAACTTTCTCGAAAAGCCAAATTTAAAAATTTGGTGGTCTTCCTAAATACACTAAACCTTTAGTAGAGCCCTTATTAGCTATGTTTTATATACAATGTTGTACAACGTTTTTACTCTTTTTTCTTAAATTCTTGGAAATTTCCTCTTGGTAAATATATAAGAGTCATTTTTTTATTAGAGATATATTCTATTCCGTATTTAAGAGTATCAGATTCTTTTGTCAAAACTAAACTACCGCCAACTATTGAACTATCTTTATCAAAAACACTTTCATTAATCAAATATTGATAATAGTCATTTGGTCCATTTTTAACATTTTTATATTTAAAAAACCACCTTTTGCCACTAATCTCAACAGTCGATAAAGAGTCAATTGCACTTATCCAAATGCCATTACTAATTAAATTTTCTTCTTCGTTAGAAGATTTAGTTTTTAATTCAGTTGAATCAACCACGATTATTTCTTGTTCATTTTCTTTTGTGTCGACATTTTTGCAACTTATAAAGACTAAAACTAACATTATTAAGATTCTTATTTTCATTTTTTTTAATGTTGTACAACACCTATATAAATTACACCTTTAGGTTTATTGGCCATTATATAAACATACCAAAGCATAAACTTGAATTTACATAGATTCCTGCATTCGCAGGAAATATCTTCCCATATTAGGTAACTTAAGTTCGAACTTTGCCATATCTATAATTTGAAGGTCTTTATTTTAAAATCGATTGCAAAATTAATAAAAAAACAGATGAATCGTTGGTTTTTATTCAATTAATACAACTTTAGAAATGTAACACTTTACCTCTATTGAGTGCACTATCACTTCCGATGATAAATTTACTGTTTTTTGGTAGAAATCTAAAAACAATATTCTCTTGTTTCGATTTCTGTTTCATGTCACGGATCACGTCAGTAGTTTTCAGCATATTGAAATCGTACACCACCATACTATGACTTTCAATTTTATCTTCTAGTGAATCTAAAAATTGTATGGGTTTTGGTAATTGTTTTTCTAAAGATTCATCTAAGGTCTTAGAACGCACATACGATTTGTTTGTTTTTGTTTCTACTGACACTGGAACCTTATTCAGAAAGGATGCTAATTTAATTCCTAGCCAAACGATAACATTAAAAAACAGATTTTGTTTGAAATGCTTTTTGTAAAAAATTTGCATCGCTCCATAAAAGCGTTTGGCATATTTGGCATCTTTTAATGTGCTTTCCCCTTTAAAATGTATGACGGTTGTGTCTCCATAATAGTAATTATCATAACCTGCTTTTACAACCTTATAAGATAAGTCGATATCTTCTCCATACATGAAATAAGCTTCATCAAAACCTCCAACAGCTTTATAAACGTCTTTTTTGAGCCACATAAATGCACCTACTAAAATAGCAACTTTACCTTTGTTTTCAGCTTGAATATGATTTGCATAGTAATCGTTAGTTTTTCCCAACATCTTATTTAAGGATACTTTTGGCGTTGGCACATTTCGTTTACTTTCCGGAAGAAATTGACCTTTTCCATCAATGAGTTGACAACCAATAATACCAAGATTCTCTTTTGAATCCGCATATTGGATAAGTTTAGTAAAGGTATCCTCAGCGACAACCGTATCTGGATTTAGAATACATAAATATTCGCCATTAGCTTGAGCAACACCAATATTATTACCTTTAGAAAATCCCAAATTTTCGTGGTTTTCTATAAGCTTTACAGTAGGAAAAAGTTGCTTTACCATAGCGCAACTATCGTCTGGGGAATTGTTATCTATCACAATTATTTCGGCATCGATATTAGCAATGGCTTCCTCAACGCTTTTTAGACATAATTCTAAAAAGTAGCGCACATTATAATTTAATATGATGACAGACAACTTCAAAACATCATGATTTTAGTGATGCTTCAAAAGGCACACGATCTATAATGCTACGACCTAAGGTAATTTCGTCGGTATATTCCAATTCGTTTCCTGCTGCAACGCCTCTTGCAATAGTGGACATTGCTATATTGTAATCTTGTATTTGCCTGAAGATATAAAAGTTGGTGGTATCCCCTTCCATCGTTGGACTCATGGCAAAAATCAATTCCTTTACTTTTCCTGATTTTACTTTTTCAACTAAAGTGGAAATATTCAAATCCTGTGGCCCAATGCCATCCATAGGCGATATCTTTCCGCCTAAAACGTGATACAGACCTTTAAAGGAGCTGGTATTTTCCACAGCCATGACATCCCTAATGTCCTCCACCACACAGATTAATTCACTGTTTCTATTTGGGTTTTCGCAGATTTCGCACAACACTTTATCACTGATATTATGGCACGATTTACAGAAGTTAATTTCACGTCGCACCTTAGACAAAGCATCTGCCAATTGAACGGTTTGATGTTCTGGTTGACGCAATAAATGCAAGACCAAACGCAATGCAGTTCGCTTACCGATTCCCGGCAATTGCGACATCTCGTTGACTGCGTTTTCCAAAAGTTTTGATGAAAATTCCATGACTGCGAAGGTACAGATTTTGGATCAATCTCAAAAGTTGTGTGTGAGTTGGATAAATAATTTGATCTTTGCCCAAAAAAAGATCGTACATTGAATTTATCCCTAGACCTGCTCAAGTTACTATTACCAGAATTACTAGTTTCACATTTTGACATCACTAGACATAGTATAGAACAAGATACTGTCCATCTGTATTTTGAAGAGAAAAAAGATACGCCTAAAGAAGAAAAGAGCCGTACCCTTATAGCCCACGGTTTTCATAAACAAGTGACCGTTCAAGATTTTCCTTTGCGCGGTAAAAAAGTATTCTTGCATATAAAGCGTCGGCGTTGGCTCGATAAACCCAGCAAAGAAGTTGTACAAAGAGATTGGAATCTAGTAGCACAGGGAACTCGTATGACCGTAGAGTTTGCTGCTTTTTTAAAAGTACTTGGTCAGTACTAAGGCTAATGACTGTCATACCATTGGTCGTTTTTATGGCGTTAATGGTAAGAAGCTCGGGCGGCAGTATCGAGATTATCTTAGTGAGTTTAAAGACTGGAAAGCCAAGAAACATGCTAAAGAGTGGCTCGTCTTTCCTGAGAACATGGGCAAGTATTTATCCATTGATGAAACAGCTCTCTCCAAAGGTGAACTCTATACCATTATCACCAATAAAAAAGCTAAAGGCAAGAAAGGAGCTATAGTAGCTATTATGGCAGGAACTAAGGTGGAGCCTATTATAGAACAACTCCTTAAAATTCCTAAATCAAAAAGAGATAAGGTTAAAGAGATCACCTTGGATATGGCCAACTCTATGAAGTTCATTGCTAAAAAGTGTTTTCCCAAAGCTATACAGGTTACCGACCGTTTTCATGTACAAAAACTAGCTTTAGAAGCTTTGCAAGATATCAGAATAAAACATCGTTGGGAAGCTATAGATATGGAAAATGACCAAATTAAACAGGCTAAAACTATCGAAAAAGAGTTTATCTCTGAAACATTTAATAATGGAGACTCCAGAAAGCAACTCCTTGCCAGAAGTAGGTACCTGCTCTATAAAGCGCCTAACAACTGGACTCAAAACCAATACCTTAGAGCTAAAATCTTATTTGAACAATATCCGGATATTAAAAAAGCTTATAATCTGGTACAAGGACTTAGGAATATATTTAATACCGCTACTTCTATACAAACAGCTTATACTAAACTCGCCCACTGGTATAAAGATGTAGAGGCTACAGGATTTAGGGCTTTCAATACTATTGCAAATACAATTACCCTAAACTATAGATCGATACTCAATTATTTTATTAATAGAAGTACTAATGCATCCGCTGAAGCTTTCAATGCCAAAATTAAAGCCTTTAGAGCACAGTTTAGAGGTGTCAAAAACATAGAATTCTTCCTCTTTAGATTAACAACAATTTTTGCCTAACACACAACATTTAGGCATGATCCCAGATTTTTGAACATAAAAAAGTCCAATTACGTATACTTTGCAATTGGACTTTTGTGTTTGTTTAAAAACTTATTTTAAAATCAATTTTTTGGTTATTTCACCTTTAGAGGTATTTAATTTCACAAAATAAACTCCGGTTTCATAAGAGGATGTTTGAATTTTATATGCGTTCGTTAAATTCACGTTTTTAGCATAAAACATCAATTTCCCAAGTGTATTATAAATTCGTACGGTAACCTCTTCTGAAGTGTTCCATTTTAAGTTAACGTCATTCGTTGCTGGGTTTGGATACAGTGATAGATTATCCATCTCAAAATTATCTACACTTAAAGTTTCATTATACAAATCAGATCTCCACAATCCTCTACCATAGGTGGCAGCGTATAACTTACCATCAACGGCATTAATTTCGAGTTCATTAATCCTTACATTTGGCAATCCGTTATTGAATGGCGTCCAAGTATTACCCAATTGATTATCCGTATAATATATGCCGTAATTCATCCCAACATAGAGACCATCTTCCCCATTGTCTTGCCAGGTTACCGCTTGAGCAGAGAAATTTGGTAAATTCCAACGTATAGAGGCCCAGTTTTGGCCGTTATCTGTACTTACATATACTTTTTGGCCGTTTGTAGTTGCAATAGCTATTTTATCAGGATCTGTAGGATGCACAGCAATGCCATTAATTCTTCCGCCACCTAAGCTGAGTGACGATTGTGCCCAAGACGTTCCGCCATTGGACGTGTACCAAAAGACACCATCAATGGCCAAATACATTTTATTGTTATCTGTTGGTGCTACTTTAAAATGATCTATATCGTCAGCAAATTCCTGAGAAATAGATGTCCAATTAATTCCACCATCAAGGGATTTATAAACCTCATCAAAAGCACAATAAATGACATCTTGAACTATAGGGTCTTGTTCATAAGGCACTATCCAATTCCAATTAAAATCGCCACCTTTATCATCTGGTTGTGCTACAAATGAAATGGTTGCTCCACCATCAAAACTCTTTACAAAAGAACCATATTGTGCTGTACCATAGATAATTTGTGAATCCGTTTTATCTACGAATCCTTCCATTCCGTCTGCGCCCCACCAATCGGTCCAATTTCCGTCAGCACCTAGAATAGATGACCCATTATCCTGTGAACCGCCAGTTACCAAGACTGGTTCGGTCTGACTTACGCCAATCTTATAAAACTGTCTTATACCTAGTCCTGCGGTAAGATCCGTATAATAACTACTGTTTACAAGTGTTGGATTATCTGCACGATAAATTCCGCCATCAGTTCCCACCAAAAGTTTCGTATTCACTCCAGTACCCACAAATTCCATGATGTCCACATCTGCATGACAATAACCAATATTTTCGTTATTGGCACTAAACGGTGTCCATTGTGATGTAATATTAAAATCAACACCTCCATTAGTTGATCGCCACGTGTTAATACCAGCGATATGAACATCATTAACATCATTTGGGTTTACGGCGATATCCATATCTCTTGGCGCTTGCCCTCTATCATCGTCAGCTAAACTTTGATAACCAAAATAATTTTTGCTAATATGTTCTAATTTTGAAAAACTTGTACCATTATCTGCAGATTTATACAAGCCTCCAAACTTACCGTCTTGTGCTTCCACAACATAGACCACTGCAGGATCATTCGCAGAAACCCCAATCATTTTCGGACCAGTACTAAAGGCATTTGAAATAGTTTCAAAACCTTCTGAATAAACCAGTCCTAGATTAGCGTCTTCAACCGAAACATCATCTAAGGTTAAGCCTCGTCCGTAATTGGCAGTTCCTTCAAACGCTACATAATAATCTGATGATGGATTTGGTAAGCTAAGGGTAATATCTGACCAACTTGTCACCTCGTCCGTATAATTTGCGAGCTCCAACCAATCTCCTGAAGCTGATGTTTTGTATAATACTTTCAAAGCATCGATATCACCATCCCAACTTACTTGCGTAAAGGAAAATTTTAGTTCTGGCGATACAGCACCAGTTAAATCTAATGACGGACTAAGCAATCTTGTTGTTGGACTAGAAAAATTATCTATAAAGAAAAATGCCATAGCATTACCTGTTCTTGGCGTTACGGAATTATTGCTATTTGCGTTACTTATGCTCCAAGAAGTAGAACCTGACACAAACTCTTGATCCAATTCATCTGAAATAGTATAAATATTAAAGGTAAGTCCGCCATCTAACGACCTATAAAAATTATTACCTGAAGCATAAACTGTATTTGGGTCTCCTGGTTTAAACTCAAAATCGAAACCATTTGTCACATTAGAATGAATTATAGACCAAGAGGAACCTCCATCAACCGATTTAAATAATCCGTTACCCTGTGCACTGCCGTACATTATTGATGTATCCGTTGGATGAATTAAAATTTTGTTTACAAATCCACCTCCAGGCAAATTACTATGTAGTGACCATGTCGCTCCACCATCGATAGATTTGAATACAGTACCACTGTATGATCCCCAAAAATAGGTTGAACTATTTAACGGATCTATAGCCAATGCATATACATCCATATTGGCCAAATTATCGGTAAGTACCGTCCATGTTGTTCCACCATCTAAGGTTTTCCAAACACCACCTGTTTGGCTACCTACAATCATATGGTTTGGATTTCCGCTTTCTGTAGCGATTGATGTAATACGACCAACACCAGGATTATACCCAGAAGTAGCATTCCAATAGGTTGGTCCCATTTCCTCCCACGTACCAACAACGGTTCTTGCTGCTAAACCTTCATTATTCAGTCTTGCATTATAATTTTGAAGTTCGTTGTAATAAAAGTCAGGAGATTTTAATTTTCCTGTTTCATCCATGGCACGTTCAGCAAAATATTGCCAACGTCTAAAGGGCTTATAACCTGTTCCTCGCGCTCTTCCAACAGTATCAAAGTGACGTTCTGCAACCTCAACAATGGCTTCTACAGTTGCGGTTCCTTCGGCAATAAGTTCTTTGTAATCTTGAGCAAAGAGACACAAGCCAAACATCATAAATGTAAATAAACAGCTAATCTTTTTCATAAATAATTCTTTTTTAAAGCACGCTTTTTTTTCAAATGTACTACTTTTCAAAAATATTACTAAAAAGTTATACTTCATGTCTCCAACGTCAATACTTTTATTAATTGCGTGTTATTTCGGGTTGCTCATTTTAATTTCTTATTTCACTGGTAAAGAAGATTCTAATGCGGCTTTTTTTAAGGCGAATAAATCTGCACCTTGGTATTTGGTGGCCTTCGGAATGATTGGTGCCTCGTTGTCTGGAGTCACTTTTATATCTGTCCCTGGTTTAATTGCTGGACAAGAGTTTGCCTATATGCAAGGTGTATTAGGCTTTTTTGTTGGTTATTTGGTGGTTTCTTTTGTTTTGATCCCCTTGTATTATCGGCTAAATGTCACCTCCATTTATCAGTATTTAGAGGAGCGTTTTGGTTTTATAAGCTACAAAACAGGTGCTTTTTTCTTTTTATTATCACGAGTAACAGGTGCTTCTTTCAGATTGTATCTCGTGGCTTTAGCTATGCAATATATTGTGTTTAAAAGTTTGGGCGTTCCTTTTTGGGTCACTGTGGTGATCTCAATCTTACTCATTTGGCTGTACACTAATAAAGGCGGTATAAAAACCATTATTTGGACCGACACCTTGCAAACCATAGCTATGCTCACTTCGGTGATAGTTGCCATTGTTTTGATTTTGAACAAACTCGATTGGACTTTAGCCGAAACATTTACCAAAGAAACTTTCAAAAATAAGAGTCAGATTTTTTTCTTCGATGATATCAATAGTACTATTAATTTTTGGAAATATTTTATTGGCGGAATTTTCATCACTATTGCAATGACCGGTTTAGACCAAGATATGATGCAAAAAAACTTGACTTGCAAAAACACCAATGAGTCTCAAAAGAACATGCTTTCCATGTCCGTTTTACTGGTTGTTGTAAACTTAGTTTTCTTAACACTTGGTGCTTTATTATTTATATATGCCGAACAATTCAACATTGCGATTCCAAAACTGGATGGTGTTACCAGAACCGATTTATTGTTTCCTGAAATAGCGATGAATCAAGGCCTCGGCAAAGGTTTGGCTATTACGTTTATAATTGGTTTAATTGCGGCTGCTTACAGTAGTGCTGATTCTGCTTTAACCTCCTTAACAACCTCTTTTTCAGTAGATTTTTTGAACATTGAAAAAAAACCTATTGATAAGCAAAAACCCTTACGTAAAAAAGTTCATATTGCAATCTCTTTACTTTTAATAGTTGTGGTAATTATTTTCAATTCCTTAGAAGGCAGTGTGGTAAGCAACCTCTTTAAATTCGCCACCTTTACTTATGGTCCTTTACTTGGGCTTTTCGCTTTTGGAATTTTAACAAAAAAATCGATTAAAGATAAATATGTATGGATCGTTGGCCTCGTTGCTATAATTATAACCTATTTTATAACGCTGTCACCAACCTATTATGCTTATAATCTAGGATTATCATTGGATGACTGTACACAATCTGCTTGGGAATGTGCAGCTTCATATGCCCAAAAACATTATTATAATTTCCATTGGGAAATTTTACCCTTAAATGGGTTGATTACCTTTTTAGGACTATTAATGATTTCTAGGAAAAAATAATTAATACTGACCAGTACTCAACAAAACCAAAGTACAAGCTACTTCATAATCAATATTATTCTGTTTTAAAAGATTGTAAAATTCAGAATTTTCTGTGCCTGGATTAAAAATAACGCGTTCTGGATGCAATCCAATAATATAATCATAATACGTTGTTTGCCGTTGCGGATTGAGATATAAGGTTACGGTATCTATATTTTTGTAGGACATTAATTCCGTATCAATCGTAACGTCAGCAACTTTCCCTGTTCTTAAACCAATGGCTTTTACGTCGTGGTTATGTTGGCGTAATCGTTTAATAGCGATATGAGAATAACGTTGTGGTTTTAACGATGCGCCTAGGACTAATGTATTTTTCTTCATAGTGTTAAAAAGATGTTAAGGTCTGTAAATTGAAGTAACATATGGTAAAGGTAGTCGTCTTACTAACAATTAACTATCAAATCAATCAAAAAATCAATCAAAAATGAAGCATTTATTCCTAATGCTTATGATGGTCTCATCAGCCATTTTAAGTGCACAACCCAGTTCCAATTCAGATATTAAAAGCGGTTCCATTTCTGGCCGTGTTATCGACGCAGAACTCAACCAACCTTTACCTTATGTAAATATTGTTATAAAAGATACGGATAATAAAATCATTACAGGTGGCATTACCAGTGACGATGGCAGATTTGAAATTAATAATATTCCAGAAGGTAAGATTATAGTTTCTATTCAGTTTGTCGGTTTTAAAACTATTGACCATAACATCACCTTAGGCATGGGCAATTACAAAGTTGATATTGGTGATGTTAAACTAGAAGAAGCATCCACAGGATTGGATGAAGTAACTATAGTGGCGGATGTATCCACCATTCAACAAAAAGTAGATCGCAAAGTGATTACCATTGGGAAAGATTTACAAACCGCTGGTGCCACAGCAAGCGAGATTATGAACAACTTACCATCAGTTAGTGTTGATCAGCAAACGGGTTCAATAAGTTTGCGTGGCAACCAGAACGTACGTGTTATGGTCGATGGAAAATTGTCGAACATTCCAGCAGATCAATTACTAAAACAAATTCCGTCAACTTCTATAAAAAGTATTGAGTTAATTACCAATCCTTCAGCAAAATACAATCCTGAAGGCATGAGCGGCATTATAAATATTGTCCTTCACAAAAACACGCAAATCGGTTTTAACGGGAATCTTAATTTCGCTTTGGCTTATGATATCGAACCAAAATTCAATAGTTCCATTGATGCCAATTACCGGAATGGAAAATTCAATTTATACGGTTCTTACAGTAATGCCTTTACAAAAAATGTTAATTACGGACAGATAAATAGAATTGAACAAGAAATTGAGCAAAACTTCTATATTCTGAACAATAACAAGTCTCATTTATACAAAGTTGGACTCGATTATTATTTGGATGACAAAAACACGATTTCAGTATTTACCAATCAGAATAGTTTTGATGGTCTGACAAGAGTAGATTCTGGCATCGACTATCTTACAAACCCATCACTAAATGAATCCCAATTTACAGGTGGCGATAATGAGAACGATTCACAACAATACAACTTTAATTATAAGCACAATATTAATGACGAAGGTCATAACCTAGAACTCGAAGTCGATTATAATTTATTTGATGGTATTGGAGATACTAATAATGTATTTTTCAGTTCGCAACGACCAAACTTTATAGAAGATACAAATACGGAACGAAATCAAACTACGGTTAATTTAGATTACGTAAATCCATTATCTGAATCTGTAAAACTCGAATTAGGCCTTGAAGCCCGTTTATTTGACACCAGTATTTTTTATGAATCGAATGCCAGAGAACAAAATGAAGTTGGTGATTATATCCCAACGACCACACGCTTTGATTATGCAAGGGATATTTATTCCGCCTACGCCACCTATGGTAAAAAGACGGAAAAATGGAGTTACCAAGTAGGTTTAAGAGCAGAAACGGTTGCTGTGGATTCTGATGCTTTTAAAAGAGATTTGGCCGCCAACGACGCACTAAATATTCCTTTTGAAAATGACTATTTCGAGTTGTACCCTTCGGCATTTTTCACTTATACACCTTCAGAAAAAAACTCGTATCAATTAAGTTATAGCCGTAGAATTGATCGCCCTGGTATTGGTCAGGTAAACCCATTACCAGAATGGAATACGCCATTGATTTCGCAGTTTGGAAATCAAGAATTGCGACCACAGTTTACCAATTCCATGGAAGTGAATTATACCAGACAATTGGAAAAAGGCAGTATTACAGCTGGCGTATTTTACAGACTCATAGAAGACGAAATACAACAGGCGATTTTAATAGATAGAACCGATCTTAACCGTTTAATCCTTACGAATTTGAATTTTGATAACACCTCAGCTTTTGGTGTGGAGTTATCATCAAATTACAGACCGACTAAATGGTGGAGTATTAATGCGAGTTTTGATTTATTCTCCCAAACCCAAAAAAGCGTCGCTGAATCCTTTGGCACCAATCAAGATATAGTTTTGAATACTGTTGAAGTTGATAATGTATCTTATAATGTGCGCGCATTCAACAATTTTAAAGTAAGTAAAAGTTTAAGTTTTTCCGCTTTTGGAATGTATAGAGGAAAAAACAAGAACATACAATTTGAAATGAGCGATATGCTGATGGTAAACTTAGGCATGCGCTACAGTTTTCTTGAAGATAACAGGGCTAGCTTTAGTTTAAGTTACAATGATATTTTTGATACCATGTACGCACAATTTGATGGTCAGAGACCTTATGCCCAACGTGGACAATTTAACTGGGAAAGCCAACAAATTTCTGGACGGTTGTCTTACCGCTTTGGTGGTGGAAAGTACAGAGCAAAATCCCGTAAACAAAGAGATAACGACGTAAAAGAAGGTGGAGGAATGTTTTAAACTTTGACAAAAGACCGCTTCACTTTTAGAATTTAGACATTAGACTTGGTTCAGAGAAACCGATAAACAATTTGGTTTTAAGGACAATTATAGTGTTGCCAACGCACTTTATTATTTAATAGGTATAGCATAATTAGTTGATGGTTAGTGAACATGTTAGACTATTAAATTAAGAAAATCCTGATACGTCATTTTTTGACGGTCAGGATTTTTGTTAAATACACGTTAAATGTAAAAAGCCATGAAATAAAACAGAACATTTTACGTCTATAGTGTCATAAGTTTTAAGTAATAGTTATTGTAAATTAATTTTTATAATAGTGTTAGTTAAGTTGGTTAATAGCTGAAAAGCCCAGACGTGTAATAGTCTGGGCTTTTTTATTTTTCATGTACGATTCGTTTAATCCGCTTTCAGTTTGGATATCACCTGCCCTACATTGTTGTTTTCAAATTTACTAATGACTTTAAGCAAAAAGCCTATGATTCGCGATTTAGGCGCTGCAATCATTTCACTAAGCTCTAATGTCACCTTATCAATAAGGTCTATTGAACCGACTTGATTTTCCGGTCCAAGTCCCCAAAGCAGATTAGAATTATTCCAAGATTGTTGGCGTGCTTTTCGCATACTGAAATCAATGATCTTTTCATCTGAGTTTTTTCCTGCCCAATCCAATAAAAACAAAATCGGCGATACTCTGCTCAATCGCTCTTGCATTTCATTGACAATACTAAAAAGAATAGTATTGACTTTATCAAAATCACTTCTCACGGACTGAATCTCCTTTTCTGCCATGACCTTGCTAGTCGCAATGGCTAAATCCAAGTTGATATGTGCATTCATGCCTAACATTACGTGTTGTAAAATAGACAAGGACTTGTCACTATGTGCAAAGGCGAATAACCAAGATTTACTTACGGGTTCATTGTTTTGATATTGCTGATAAGCATCGAGATACAGGTTGGCAAAAACAACATCCAATTGTTCTAAGAGTTCGTTGTTTTCAAAACTACCCTTTTGAACTTCTTTAAGAATTTCTGCTGTAGTTCTTCGATATACATAAGCAAAGAGCCCAAGTCGGCTGTTGCTTTCCACAGCATTATCTATTATTATATCTAACTGATTAATAACCTCTTGTATGGTGGTTGCACGTCTCATTTGTATGTATAAAAATACGAAATTTGTAATTGAAGTCTGGAATAAATAAAACAGTAATCGAAAATTGAGAAATTTTTTATTTATGTGGAGTTTTAATGCTTGCAAACCTGCCTGAAGGCAGGTAAACAAAACATGCATGGATTTATACGAGCGAATTGTAGTTAAAGTAAATAGTAAAAAACTAGCGTTAATAGCCGTATGTAATAAACTACTAAAACAGGCCTTTGCAATTGCTAAATCAGGATTAATATATGATGATACTTATAGAAGCACTTTAGTGAAAAATTAATGAGTTTTTACTTGTTTTTATCCACAGTACTTTGTTGTGCTTTCGTTATTTTTTTCTATCCGCATCAAACCATTCAGAAGAATTCCAACTCGGACTTGTTCCACCCAATTCAGGAAAATTTAAGTCGGGATTGTTCGATTGCACAAGTCCGATTAATTTTTGTCCAGTTACAAGCCAAATTCGAGATTCATTCGCAATATTGTCAAGAATTCCTTCTGCGAACTTTCCATCTTCTTCTACAAAACTGTCGTAATTCCTAAAAACTAATATTAAACCTCTATATCTTTTGTTATATAAATCTCCAAGACAGTCATTGAACGCATTTAAATTTTCTCCGTAATAATCTGGGAAATTCAGAGCAATTTTTAATTTCTGATGAGCGTTTTTGCGATTCCAATTCCGACAATCCATTTCTATAATCTCAAAATTGTTATTACTAAACCAAATTAAATCCTCGTCCAAAATTCCGTTTTTGAAGTATTTGCAGATTGGTCCGTCTTTCAGGATTTCAATATCTCTTTCTATTTTATCTTCTTTTAATTTCATTGATACTGTTCAATCCGTACGTTTTGGTTAATGAAGCACAACGTGTTGTGTATGGCTAGTTGCGTTGGTTAGGTCTAAAATAATAAAAGAAAACGAACCAGAGGAAAATTCGGAGAATTTTCCGAGTACACACAGACCGAGCAATTAGTTATACACGTCTTAAGTTTACAATTCCTTAAATTTAAGGATTAATCAGAAAAGACAAAAGAGAGGAATAAGGTTAATATACACGCAGAAGCTTAAGACTTCGTCAATCCCGAAGCTTCGGGAATAATCCCCTCTCTTTTTGTTCATTTCATTTCTATTTATTTTAAGGTATTCAAGAACCTCATACTTCGGTTTCTACACAGATTTCTAACATCCCGATAGCTAACGGGATTCGTAAGTAAACTAGAACTAGCAATGAATTATACATCTTGTTGCCAGTAGTACTTATTATTCAGTTGTTAAATATCCATTGATAATTTCAGACTTCCGCCTAATCCTTCTCGGATAATTCGCATCAAAGTCGAAAGTCGAATATCACTTGCGTTATTCTCGATTCGAGAAATATAGTTTTTAGTCGTTCCAACTTTTTCTGCAAGTTGTTGTTGGGTCAAATGTTGTTTTTTTCTCGCCTCTTGAATTAAAACTCCAATTTTAAATGTTTCAAATTCTTCTTGGAATTCGTCACGAGATTCAGTTCCGATTTTTCCGTACTGTTCGTCCAAATGGTCATCAAAGGATGTAATTCTTTTATCTGTTTTCATAATATTCCTTTTTTAATTGTTCCGCTTTTTTAATTTCTTTCTTGGGAGTTTTTTGCGTTTTCTTTTGAAATCCGCTCAACAGAATTATTAAATTCCCTTTGTCGAAAAAGCAAAAAATTCGGAATATTCCATTTCCTGCTGAAATTCGCACTTCCCAAAGTCCGTCAGTATTCGTAAGATTTTTTAAAAATTTTTCTGGAACAATTCGAGTATTTCTCAAAAGTAAAAGTGTCCAATCTATTTTCTTACGAACAACGAGCGACTGTTTTAAATAGAAATCTTTAAAGTGGTTTTCGTAAAATCCTATTTCTCTTTTAAATTCGCTCAATTGACTATTCGTTAAATTCAGAACAAAGTTACCTAAAAAGGTAACATTTTCCAAATTTATGAACAATTTTCAATATGAAAAACGGATTTTCACGTATTACTGGCAACGTTGTTGTATAAGAAAAGTTGCGTGGTTTAAGCACTAAAGTTAGCAAATAAATCACAGATAGAAAGTCCGCGAGGACTTTCGTAAATTGGTTTTTACCAGCAATTTTTTTTATACGGTGTTGTAGGTAGTTTTTTTCCGATTATTATTTCATTTTTAAAGTCAGGTATTGAGTCATATTGGTAATTCCAACTAGAAAATACCATTCTTTCTAATTTTTCAAATTCAGTTTCAGATTCACAATTCGATAATTTTTCCAATATTGCTCTTGAAGCCGAAAATCCTATTATTGTTGGATTCGTATCAGTTGATAAACCAACAGCATTTTCAATGATTATTTTCAAACCTTTATTTTCAGTCAGTTTACTGTAAGCATATTCAATTCCGTTAATAATTCCTTTTTTCCAATCGTCATATCCATTTTTCGGTATAAATTCGGATTGTCCTTGACTATATCCTTTAGATTTTTTTTCAGGATAGTTCTCCTCAATTTCTAAAATACCTTTTTCAGTCAGTTTTAAAATCAGACTAACTTTTCCAAGGTGTGGAAGTCCGTTTTTTATTTTTCTGACTATATTTTCAGATGTTATTTCGGTCATTTTTTAATTACCTACAACGTTGATGTATAAGATTAGTTGCGTGTTTTAAGCACCTAATTTAGCAAATACAAACCGAATAGAAAATCCGCGAGGATTTTCGTAAGTAAGCTTGCACTAGCAATTAATTTTATACGGTGTTGTGTGCAGTTTTTTATTCCGCTATTCTTTTCTTTAAGTCCATTCTTTCGTGCAATATTCTTGTTATCTCAACATAATTTTCATTTAGAGTTCTGTAGAAAATTATATGTCGATTTGCTTTCATTCCGAGAAGTTGTCTTGAAATTCCATCATAGTTTTTTCCTATTTCTGGGTTTTCAGCGATTTCTTGGCAATTGGAAATAAGTCCATCGTAATATTTGTCAGCTTGTTGTTCAGACCAAACCTCAAAGGTATAATCCCAAATCTTTGATAAATCCTCAACAGCTTTATTCGTCAACTTATATTCAGCCATTCGAGTGCTTTTTCGCTTTTAGAGATTCAAGATGCTTTTTTGGGTCAAAATCGTGAGCTATTCCGCTGTCAATTCCTTCTTGTATTGCGGTTTTCAAAGCAATAATTTTACTTTCTTCTTCCTCTAAAAGTCTCAATCCAGCACGAATTACTTCACTGACGTTTTTAAACCTTCCTTTACTTATACTATTTTGTACAAATTCGTCGAAGTAATTTCCGAGTGATATTGATGTGTTTTTGTTCATTTGATTACTAATTTTAGTAAATATACCAAAAATTGGTATAAAAGCAAAATTTTCCTCAAATTGCACACAACGTTTAGTATATGAAAAGTAGGCGATTTCGAAGCACTAAACTTTCGGTTAAGTACAAAGTTTGATACGAGCCAAAACCCTTGATTTCACTACTGTTTCGCCTATTTTTTATATACATCTTAAGTTTGATTTCTCTTAAAACAGTTAACTTTAAATATGAACCAGAAAGAAACAGAGAGAGGATCAAGGTTATTATATACAGTGAGGACCGAACCTCGTCAACAAAGTCAACCCCTTCTCTTTTTCATCTATAGCACGTTCAGTTCTGTGAGGCCTAGACCTCGTTTTCAAGATGTTGTGCCATTGATGATCGTTCTTTCACAATCCAATTATTATGAATAAATATAAAGAAACTTTCGGAGTCGACATTAGTAAGGCTGTATTTGATGTCCAAGGCAGTAAGTGCGGTCCCCACCAATTTAGTAATTCACCCAATGGCTTTAGATCTTTTTTGAAGCTTTTGCCAGATGATAGTTTGGTGGTCATGGAAGCCACTGGCTACTATCACTACAGGCTTTCACAGTTTCTTTGCAAGAATAAGATAGCGGTTTCCGTAGTAAACCCACTTTCGGTAAAACGTTTTATTGAGATGAAACTATCACGGATAAAAACGGACAAGAGTGACGCTCAGTCTATTTGTGATTACGGAATCTACAATAAAGTTCCCTTGTATAACCAAATTAGTGCTGTCCAATCCGAATGCAGACAGTTACTAAGTTTAAAGTCCAGTTATCTTAAGAGGAGAACTAGCACTAAGAACAAATTACACGGTGAGCGGGTTTTAGATGTACCCTCAAAATTAGTCGTACGGTCATTACTGTTGGACAAAAAACATATTGACAGAGAACTAGTCAAGATCGAGAAAAGACTACTGTTGCTCGTTAAGCAATCATCTCAGCGAGAGCTTACCCTATTGAAAAGTATTCCTGGGATAGGGGACAAAACCGCTGTGTTCTTGATTGTTGCTACGGACTCGTTCCGTAAGTTCAGCAATGCGTCTCAATTGTGCAGTTACTTAGGGACCACACCTATGATAAAACGTTCTGGAAGTAGTGTTAGAGGGCGCAGCAGGATAAGTAAGATGGGCAACAGAAACCTGAGGAACCTAATGTTCATGTGCTCTATGTCCGCCTATAAACACAATAGATCCTGTAAGGCAATCCATGACAGAATTGTAAGTAAGGGCAAGAGCAGCAAGCTGGCATTAATGGCCGTGTGCAACAAATTGATTCACCAAGCATTTGCAATCGTGAGATCTGGTGTGGAATATAACCCAGACTATGTTTCGGTAAGAAAGAGATTAATTTAAAAAAATATCAACTTGTGATACTAATAATAGCTTGTTGAATTGGAAATAAATCCATGAAAGATTTATTCCACTTCAATAATGCCAAGCAACACTATTGGCAAAAATTAAATGAAATTAAACTTGGATTTTAACTCAGTTCTTTGTTATGTGCTGGCTTTATTATTGCGATATATTATTTAATGCAAATTTCGCCATCTCAATATTTCCATAAGTTGAGTTAGTGTCGAAAATTACACTAGTCAAAATCTTCGTAGCATTTTCAAGTTCACCATATTCATTTAATGCTAATGCTTTATTAATTAATAACATTCCTTTAGTTTCTATATCAGGATTTTGTTCAAGTCCTTTTTCAATTGCTTTTAGTCTTTCCTGACCTTCTAATAAACTTGAATATTCTTTCCAAGCTGGTGCAAAAGAAGGGAATTTTTCAACTAGCAATTTAATCATTTCTGATTTGTCGGTTTGATTGTCAATCCATTCAAGAGAAAGATAAGATTTGTAAAGTCCTTTTTGTAAATCTCCTGTTTTTTCTCTCTCCAAAGTATGTAACGCTTTTTTTGAAGTATAAAACCCTTTTGGTGCAATTTTGTCAGTTAGTTGATAGTATTTCAAAGCATTTTCATAATCATCTTGAAGTAGATAAGTATATGCTAAATCATAAAGTGGATATGGCCAATTAGGTGCTTCTTTGTTTGCTTGAGTTAATTTTTCAATCGCATTTTTGTAATCGCCAGTTTGTCCAAACTGTCTTGCTTGATTGTGTAAGGATTTTGCTAAATCAGAAACTCCTTCGATTCCGTAAATTTCGTAATTGAAAGTTCCAGTAGAATTTTCTAATTCTTCTTTTGATATTTTATTTCCGTTACTGTCTGTAAATTCTATTTTCACATTGTTATCTGATTCGGATTTATTTTCAACTTTTGCTTCATTTTTACAAGAGGATAAAAGTCCTAATGTCATTAAAAGTCCTACTATTTTATTTTTCATTCGATTGTTTTTTTCAGCTTGCACATAACGTCTCTGTATATGATTTCGTTGCGTTGGCTGGCTCTAAATTAGTAAAAGAAAACGAACCAGAGGGAAATCTGTTAGGATTTTCCGAGTACACACAGAACTAGCAATGAATTATATACGTCTTAAGTTTGATTTCTCTTAAAACAGTTAACTTTAAATATGAACCAGAAAGAAACAGAGAGAGGATCAAGGTTATTATATACAGTGAGGACCGAACCTCGTCAACAAAGTCAACCCCCTCTCTTTTTCATCTATAGCACGTTCAGTTCTGTGAGGCCTAGACCTCGTTTTCAAGATGTTGTGCCATTGATGATCGTTCTTTCACAATCCAATTATTATGAATAAATATAAAGAAACTTTCGGAGTCGACATTAGTAAGGCTGTATTTGATGTCCAAGGCAGTAAGTGCGGTCCCCACCAATTTAGTAATTCACCCAATGGCTTTAGATCATTTTTGAAGCTTTTGCCAGATGATAGTTTGGTGGTCATGGAAGCCACTGGCTACTATCACTACAGGCTTTCACAGTTTCTTTGCAAGAATGAAATAGCGGTTTCCGTAGTAAACCCACTTTCGGTAAAACGTTTTATTGAGATGAAACTATCACGGGTAAAAACGGACAAGAGTGACGCTCAGTCTATTTGTGATTACGGAATCTACAATAAAGTTCCCTTGTATAACCAAATTAGTGCTGTCCAATCCGAATGCAGACAGTTACTAAGTTTAAAGTCCAGTTATCTTAAGAGGAGAACTAGCACTAAGAACAAATTACACGGTGAGCGGGTTTTAGATGTACCCTCAAAATTAGTCGTACGGTCATTACTGTTGGACAAAAAACATATTGACAGAGAACTAGTCAAGATCGAGAAAAGACTACTGTTGCTCGTTAAGCAATCATCTCAGCGAGAGCTTACCCTATTGAAAAGTATTCCTGGGATAGGGGACAAAACCGCTGTGTTCTTGATTGTTGCTACGGACTCGTTCCGTAAGTTCAGCAATGCGTCTCAATTGTGCAGTTACTTAGGGACCACACCTATGATAAAACGTTCTGGAAGTAGTGTTAGAGGGCGCAGCAGGATAAGTAAGATGGGCAACAGAAACCTGAGGAACCTAATGTTCATGTGCTCTATGTCCGCCTATAAACACAATAGATCCTGTAAGGCAATCCATGACAGAATTGTAAGTAAGGGCAAGAGCAGCAAGCTGGCATTAATGGCCGTGTGCAACAAATTGATTCACCAAGCATTTGCAATCGTGAGATCTGGTGTGGAATATAACCCAGACTATGTTTCGGTAAGAAAGAGATTAATTTAAAAAAATATCAACTTGTGATACTAATAATAGCTTGTTGAATTGGAAATAAATCCATGAAAGATTTATTCCACTTCAATAATGCCAAGCAACACTATTGGCAAAAATTAAATGAAATTAAACTTGGATTTTAACTCAGTTCTTTGTTACCATCTGGCTTTCCGCTCTACTTTTGATAAAATCCTTCGTCTTCTCTAACGATACGAATTGTTTGTTCGTCGATTTGTTCAAAATGTATCTTTTCTGCACTTCTCTTAAATACTTTGCTGTTTTCATATTCGCCACAGAAATAAATTCTATCATTAAAGTTTTCCATCAAGAATAGAATAAAATCTAAATCTTTTGATTTCTTCAACATATAAGTTCTATCATCAATGACTTTTTCTAAATTTTTACCATTGAAAAACCTTTTCCCTAACGCAATTGATTTGATTGTACTTTTAGGGTAATATAATTTTCTTTCATTTTTGCATAATAAATCATCGTATGGTCCCAAAAGTGAGTTTGGTATTCCATAGTCCATTGAGAAAGGAATTAATCGCCATTCGTTTTCGTAGTCCCAATCTTTTCGTTTAACACCTGTAGAGTAAATATAGGGTAGGTCAGGCGAATTAAAGTCCTTTCCAAAAAAGTCAACACTTTCAAGATTATCTACATACTGAATTGGAAAAAAGGCATAATTATTCAGTTTTGGATTTAGCTTTTTAAGATTATTTTTAATCTCTTGCCAATCTAATTCTACCATAAAACCGCTTTCACTTGCATAGTGTGCCCACATTAACGTTTGTAAAGGTTCAGTTGTCAAAGATATGATACCAGCGTTTTTAGATACTAGTTCAAAAAATCTTGCCTTAATGTTAACAAATCCGTTCTTCTTCTCTTTTTGGTAATTAACTTCGTAAACTTGGTCTAATCCGTATTGAGCGTAGAATTTGTTATAAACCCCTTCTGTCAAATTTGAAAAATCCCATAACAAACTTGTACTATCTATAGAGTCATTTAGATGATATGGATGGCTACAGAATAAATACTGTTTTAAAACCGCATCAAAACTATATTCAGTATTGGGATAATATTTATAAACTGTTTCGGGCAATTTGATATTTTCTGGCCATTCAATATCAAAATTCCCATCCTTTAGTTGGTAAATCCAATCATTATATTTGTATTGCGTCATTTTTTTCAGCTTGATGGTAACGTCTCGGCTATGAGTAGTTGCGTGGGTTAGTACTTAACTTTGCAAGTACACACCAAACTGAAAATCCGCGAGGATTTTCAGAAGTAGGCGAGAACCAGCAATTACTTATAGCCATTGTTGTGTGGCGTTTTTTATCTCAGTTTATTGTCAATTCGTCTAATGAATTGGACATTCGTTAATTTTTCATCTTCCTCTTTGCAAACCAATTGCATTCCAAAAGCGTAAAAGTCAGAACCATTGTAAAATTGAACTATTAAGTTTGTAAAATGACTAATTATTGATTCCGGTGTTTTCGTCTCAGATGAAACATTGTTTAATTCATAGAAGTTAATTAAATCATCCCAGTCAAATTTTTCAGGTTCGGTTTGAGTCGGTTTGGAATGTCTAGTTTAGCTGGGACGAATTTTTACGGTCATAAATTATATATTTGAATTATGGCAAAAAGATATGACAATGAATTAAAGGTTACAATAGTAGAACTATTGCAATCAGGAATGAAAGCAAAACAAATAAGTGAGGATTATGGTGTTGCTACCAGCCTTATAAGTCGCTGGAAAAAGGATTACGAGGCTAAATCTGGAGACTTTTCCAAGAAAAGAGAACTTACTATGGAAGAGCAAGAACTTAAATCGTTACGTAAAGAATTACGAGATGTAAAAATGGAGCGTGATATCTTAAAAAAGGCAGTAAGCATCTTTTCCAAGAGCGACCACTAAAATATCAATTCATTTTATCAAATGAATCAGATTTTGTGGTTGAGAAGATGTGTAAATGTATGCATGTCAGTAAAAACGCATATTACAATTGGCGTAAGAATAGGGATTTAGTAAGGACTAAAGACTCTGTAATATTACTAAAGGAAAGGATTAGAGCTATTTTTGAAGATAGTAAAGAGATTTATGGAAGCTGTAGAATACAGAAAATGTTAGAACGAGAAAACTTGAATTATTGCCGTTCCTATATTGCAATATTGATGAAAGAAATGGGGTTAAAAAGTGTTTTAAAAAGAAAGTTTGTAAATACAACAGATTCCAAGCATAACTTTCCATTGGCTAAAAATGAGCTAGATAGAGAATTTTCAAGTTCAACAATAGGAGAAAAATGGGTGTCTGACATCACTTACATTAGAGTAAATGACAACTGGAATTATCTAACAACTATTATAGATTTAGCAGACAGAAAGGTTGTAGGATGGGCGTTAAGCGAAGATATGACTGTACAGAATACGGTGTTAAAAGCTTGGATTCATGCCAGAAGAAATCGAACTATTTCAAATAATTTCATATTTCATTCCGATAGAGGCGTTCAGTATGCAGCCAATACAATGACAAGTATTTTTTCTTTCAATAGCAATATAACACAATCCATGAGTAGAAAAGGGAACTGTTGGGATAATGCAGTAGCAGAAAGCTTTTTTAAGACCATTAAGCACGAATGGCTATATCGGTTTAAGTTTACGTCATACTTGCAGTTATTTGACAAAATAAGCCAGTACATTACTTGGTATAATACTAAAAGAATTCATTCAAGCCTAGATTACTTAACACCACTTGAAATGGAACTTAAATTAAAACGAATTATTAACAATGCGGCCTAAAAAATTAGTCCCATTTTTATTAGGTAGTCCAGTTTGTGTTTCTCGTTATTCTGAAAAACTTTTAAATACCCTTGTTCATTTTCTTTCCATAAAACGTATTCCTTTTCGTAAGGTGAGGAACCATTGTCCGAAATTCTTTTGACTAACATTAAAGTATCAATTCCTTTTGTTCTTAAATCACAAGCGAAAGATTCTGATATTTTATCGATTTCTGCAATTCCCGCTCGATTCCAAATTTTATTTATTCCAAACTTTTTAAAATTACAATCTCCGTCTCCGTAAGCATATATCTCATCCCATCTTTTTTGATGAGCCTCATTTACATCTAAACTTTCTGTACTCACTATATAAGAACAATCTATTGGAACGTAATAATCATTAATTTTTAGAATATAGATTATCTCCTTGTATTTCGACTTTGCAATGAATACTATTTCGCCAATATCTCCAATTTTCGGTTCAAATTCTTTCCAATATTTTTTTCCAGATTTTGTTTTAATTTCCTTATTGGGCCATTTAATATTATTCGTCTCATTCAATGTTTTATAGATTCCGCCATTATGCCAAATTTTAACAAGAGTTCCCTCAAGGGGTTTGACTTTTTTTAGTTTCCCACAAAAGTCAATTGGCTCTTCTGATTTCTTAATATAATCCAACTTATTTTGGCTGATTCCAGTTTGGAAAATTAAAAAAGTTATTATGTATATTAATTGGTTATTCATTATCGTTTTTTGTCAAAACTAATTGACAGTTGTCTAATTCAAAATTCTAAATGCGTGAACTATGCTTTTCATTTAGTTAAAGGACTTTTTAGTGCGTTTGTCAAATGACACACAACGTCTCTGTATATGGCTCGTAGCTTGCAAATTATAAAATTATTTTCGGATTAAGCACGAGCCGAATTTTTTAATTTTTCTTATTATCTTTTTTTGCTCAATAAGCCAAATTAAAAAATTTGGCGGACTAGCAAATATACCTTAACTTCGATTAATCAACTAACTAGCTATGAGCTATATACGTTGTTGTAAACAGTTATTTTCACCATTCTTTTCCATCATAAAATTCGTTTTTGACAAAATCGTAATCAACAAAAAATCCAGCTTTCAGATTCGGATGTTTTTCTTTCAATTCCGTTCGTTTTTTGTCGGTCATTCTCCAATGTGCATCAAGTCTTTCTAATTTTTCCATTTCCAAAATCACGTCATAAGATTTATCTCTTATTGATGCAGTAGACATATCCAAATGTTTCAATTCTTTAAGTCTTTTAAGAGGAACTAAACTGTCAAGCATTAGGTTTTTTGGCGCGCTAAAATCTCCTCCAAGACAAAGTCCAGATAATTCAGTCATCTCTCCGATGATTTCATAATTCTCAACTTTAAAACTATTTTCGATTGTTAATCTTCTTAATTTTTTTAATGATTTTAAAGCAGATAAATTTTTAAGTCTACTAAATGATTGAAGAGATAAAGATGATAATTCTTTTAGTTTTGAAATTGAATTTATGTTTTCGACTGTTGATGTCCAAAAAAATAGAGTCTTGAGATTTTTCATCTTACAAATTGCCTCAAAATACTCTTGATTAACTCTATGTCTAATAGACAACGTAGTTATATTATCCAATTTGGGTAGTAATTCAATCCAGTCGTTTTCCAGTTCAGTTCTTTGCTTTTTAGAGAAAGAATCTGGAAAATCCATTGCCAACGTCGAGATGTGAAGATTTTTAATTTCTGAAATATTCTCAGGTATATCTTGACAACATAATTGTTCGTCATTTTTGCCTTCAACATCGTATAAGTAACAAAGTTTATTTCTGTCGAATGCGTTTTTCATAATTGTTTACAACGTGATTGTATAAGATTAGTGGCGTGTTTAAGCACCTAATTTAGCAAATAAAAACCAGATAGAAAATCCGCGAGGATTTTCGTAAGTAGGCGAGAACTAGCCATTAATTTTATACGGTGTTGCCATTAGTTTTTATCTATTTATATTTTGAACTCGTTCGACTTTATTCTTTCCGTTTAAGAAAATAACAAATTCGTAATGGTCTAACATTGCATAATTATCTGGGTCAGGTGCAACATAACAAATTGTGTTTTTAGTCCAATAATCAGTTGTGTATTCATTCCCTAACAATTCAATTATCTCGTTTTTTGTTTTTCCATTGAGTTTTTTATTCTTTTCTAAATCATTAACCATTCTATATCTTGAATCCACATTCTCAATCCAGTCTTTTGAATTAAATTCCTTTGACCTTAAAACAGGGTCAATTATTCCGTAACAAATTCCAATCATTAAAGTTGTCAAAAAAATCGGCATTAAAAATGTCGCTAGAATAGAATACAATTTGATGTTTTTGATTCGGAATTTTTTTGTCAAAAACTTTCTATATAAGAAGTAAGAAGGAATCAAGAAAAGAACCTGAATTACAATAAATATAAAAATTAGTTTAATCATTTCGGTATTTCTGTCAAATTAATGGCAACGGTTTTGTGTATGATTAGTGGCGTGTTTAAGCACCTAATTTAGCAAATAAAAACCGAATAGAAAATCCGCGAGGATTTTCGTAAGTAGGCTTGAACTAGCCATTAATTATACACGTTGTTGCCAACAGTAGTTTTTATTATTTGTTCCGATTCTTTTTTTATTCCTTCGTATTTTTTAATAAACTCTTCGCACTTTTCATTCGCTTTTGGGTTTGTACATTTTACTCTTCCAGCTCTTTTGCCGAGAAATTCAAAATATTCGTTGTATTCCCAACATAACTCCCAAATCCCACCTTTAGTTCCACATTCAGCATTGGGCAAAGCTGTTTCTAAAAACGCATATTCTTTCGTGTTTAAAGTTGCTCGTCCAATTATTATTTTCTTTAAATTATTTAGTTTTAAAATCGGTAAAAATGCAGGGAATTCTGTTTTGTTAATTATAAAACCTAAAGAAAACACTTCAAGATTTGGCAAGCCTTCTAAAAATTCAAAATTTTCAATCGGTTGATTCCAGTCAAGTGTTCCGTCAATGTGCAAATATTTTAAACTTTCAATTCCTTTAAGATTTTCAAAACTCGAAACTTTTCTTAAATTCTCAAAGTGAAGTGATTTCAGTTTCTTTAAATTCCGCAAAGGTGATAAGTCAGAAAATCCAGAAACATATTCAAGCACAATCTCTTCTAAATTGATTAGTTCTCCAATGAATTCTATGTCTTTTGTTCGCAGATGAGTAATTCTCAATCTTGTTATTTGAGTTAGTTCGCTTATTTTTTGAACTTGTTCTTTACTCGGTTCGTGTAAAGTTATTTCCTCAATATTTGGGCAATTGAAAACTTGAGTCCAATTATTATCATTTTTAGAAATCGTTAAAATTCTGACTTCTTCTTTGTCTATTATTTCCTCGTTTGCAGAATACGAATATCTTTCAACATTCGGAATAATTGTCCAATAGTTACCTGTTCTGTCTAAAAAATCTCCAAAATGGTGTTTCATTCGTTTGAGTGAGTTCTATTGTTGGCAACGTTTGGTGTATGATTAGTTGCGTGGTTCAGCAACTAATTTAGTAAACAAAAACTTGCCAGTGAAAATTCAGAAGGAATTTTCCAAGAAAGCAATGACCAAGCAATGAATTATACACAATGTTAGCTACTGTATTTTTAATCTTCTAAATAGTCTTCTATAAAATGGGTTCTATTGTATAAATAAAGCCAGCCCATTTTGTTGGTTTTTGAATTTGGTTGATTCTGATATGTCCATTCAATCCGATATTTTTTTGTTTCCCATATTTGAGCTTTATTCCCAATTTTTCTTCTGTGCTCTACGAACCCAGTTGGCATGTAATCCCATAGTTTTATTAATTCACTTCTAATTTTCTCATATATCTCAAAGGGCAAACCATTGCCATTTTCTCCAAAAACTACGTGCAATGATATTAATTCTTTATTTTCAAAATATGCGACGATTCGATAAGGAAAATCTGTTTTAAGGTCTACTAATCTCATTTTAGATGATTTCATAGCCCAACCATTATCTGGTAATGAATCTGGTGCAGTAATTTCTCCGAGGCTACCTAATTCAAAAGGTTTGAGAATGGGATTTTTATCTTGAGCTATTACCAAAAAACTCATCATTAATTGAAGAAGTAAAAATGTCTGCTTTATTTTGAATCTGTGTTTTTTCATATTGTAGCTAACGTTTATGTATAAGATTAGTTGCGTGTTCAAGCACCTAATTTAGCAAATACAAACCAAATAGAAAATCCGCGAGGATTTTCGTAAGCAAGCTCGAACTAGCAATTAATTTTATACGGTGTTGTGAGCAGTTATTGTTTTTCATTTTTCAATTCAGCGAGTAATTTTTCCTCAATGTCAGAAACATAATCTCTTTCAACTACAGTAATTCGTACTTCGTATTCGTGATATAATTTTTTTATACTTAAAAACGAATCTATATCCTTTTTATAAGGTTCCAAAATTTGCTCCTCAACGATTAATTTTATGTCCTGTGTTCCAGTTTTAAATCCGTTTATTCCGAAAAATGGATTCAAAGTTCCATTACTGAAAGTATCAGTTTTGATTTTTGAGTCTTCATACTCATTACTCACAATTACCGATAATAAATAGTCAAAATTCGGTTTTTTATTCCGTTTATATTTAGCTATTCTTCCAATATGTTTTCCAAGAGAAATTGTATCAGGTATTTTAAATTCAAATAAATCTTCTTGATTTTTTAAATCAGAATTTCCGAGTTCATTATCGGTAGCTTCATTTCCTTTTTGTCCACAAGAAACGAAGAAAATTAGTAATAAAATCAAATTGAAAATGTTTCTCACAGATGTTCTTTTTAATTGCTCACAACGTTCTTGTATATGGCTCGTAGCGTGCAAATTATAAAATTATTTTCGGATTAAGCACGAGCCGAATTTTTTAATTTTTCTTATTATCTTTTTTACTCAGTAAGCCAAATTAAAAAATTTGGCGGACTAGCAAATATACCTTAACTTCGATTAATCAACTAACTAGCTATGAGCTATATACGTTGTTGTAAACAGTTATTTTCACCATTCTTTTCCATCATAAAATTCGTTTTTGACAAAATCGTAATCAACAAAAAATCCAGCTTTCAGATTCGGATGTTTTTCTTTCAATTCCGTTCGTTTTTTGTCGGTCATTCTCCAATGTGCATCAAGTCTTTCTAATTTTTCCATTTCCAAAATCACGTCATAAGATTTATCTCTTATTGATGCAGTAGACATATCCAAATGTTTCAATTCTTTAAGTCTTTTAAGAGGAACTAAACTGTCAAGCATTAGGTTTTTTGGCGCGCTAAAATCTCCTCCAAGACAAAGTCCAGATAATTCAGTCATCTCTCCGATGATTTCATAATTCTCAACTTTAAAACTATTTTCGATTGTTAATCTTCTTAATTTTTTTAATGATTTTAAAGCAGATAAATTTTTAAGTCTACTAAATGATTGAAGAGATAAAGATGATAATTCTTTTAGTTTTGAAATTGAATTTATGTTTTCGACTGTTGATGTCCAAAAAAATAGAGTCTTGAGATTTTTCATCTTACAAATTGCCTCAAAATACTCTTGATTAACTCTATGTCTAATAGACAACGTAGTTATATTATCCAATTTGGGTAGTAATTCAATCCAGTCGTTTTCCAGTTCAGTTCTTTGCTTTTTAGAGAAAGAATCTGGAAAATCCATTGCCAACGTCGAGATGTGAAGATTTTTAATTTCTGAAATATTCTCAGGTATATCTTGACAACATAATTGTTCGTCATTTTTGCCTTCAACATCGTATAAGTAACAAAGTTTATTTCTGTCGAATGCGTTTTTCATAATTGTTTACAACGTGATTGTGTATGATTAGTTGCGTGTAAATAAGCACGAACTTTTCGGATTAAAACTGACCTTAAATATATAAAAAAGCCAATGAATTAAGCACTTAACAGCAATTAATTATACACGGTGTTGGCAACAGTTATTCTGTCCTAAAAGGTATTTAATTAACTTGGTTTTCTCATAATCTTTTCGGACAACACATTTTTCTAAATTCCATTCAGAATATTGTTCTACTAATCTAGATTTTATTATAGTCAGCGAACTTTTTTGATAACCTAAAAGTTTTTTGCTTTCTACATTGTTTATTGAACGATTAATCTTTTGTTCCAAAGCAACTAAATTACCTAAAGAGTTTAAATTTTCTCCCCATTCAGATTTTATTAAATCACGATTTGTTAAATCTTCGTCATTGTATGACTGTATATGCTCAATGTCAATCGGATTCCAAAAGAGATTCTTCTTAACGTTTTTAATATCTTCTGGTAAATTTGATGTAATATCTTCCTCTAACAAGGCCGAAAGTCTGCAAAGTATGTTTTTGACCTTTGCGCTATATAAGATATCGCCTGACATAATTTGGTTTAGTCTTTGCTTTTTCCAGTCATAATGCTGATTAATTTTTTTGTTAATATGTTCCATTACAGAATCAAACGAATCGTTTACAATAAGTTTGATTAGTTGACTTGTAAAGGAACTATTGATTTCATTTATTGATTTTTGGTAAATTAAACTGTAAATCAAATATAATTTTGTTAGCTGTTTTGTAAATATTGCCAACTTATCGTATTTGTATTCATCATCCTTTAAACTGTTTAAGACCAAAAAACTTAAAATCCAAAAGCGACCGTATCTTGACCACCACCATAAGTGAAGTAATCCAGCATTTTCAACATTCGAATAGGAATTGTTTCTCCATTTTTCTTCCCAATTATATCTCAAATCGATTAGTGTGTTTATCTCACTTAATTTTAATTCGAGATTGCTCGATTTAATAGAATTTCTATAATGTTCCCATTGATTGATATTGAAAATTGTTTCAAACAATCTGTCAAAAAAAGTATTTGCTCCATAAGTGTATAGAACATTTGGAAGATTGTATTTAGCGATTAGGTAGAATTGATAAATATGTAAGATGCTTTGAATATTTGCAATTTCACTTTTAAATGATTTATTCTTTACATCTATTTTTTCGTATAAAGCACTAATTTCATTAAAAACTTGCTTGTTTTCGCTTTGCAAGTTTAAATATTCATACATACGAATCTTGAAAATATCCCCTGCATTAAGGTCTAAACCAGTTGTGTTGATTGCATCAAAAATCTGTAAGGTTTTGGATAAACTCGCTTTTGTTTCTATAACAACAAAATATACATTTGAGAAAAGATGATTTATGAAATTCTCTATATTAAAAAGTTCCGTGTCTGTTTGATTGTCTATTAAAACACTAATTAATTGAGCGTTGTTTAGATATGTATTTAAGGAATTTTCTAATGGAATTTCAATGTTATTTTGAGACAACAACTCATTTAAATTTAACTGCTGTTCGCCATTATTAACTTCTGTTTTTAACCAATTTAGCCTAATATCATCTAATAATTGTGAATCAGAAAATTTTAATTTTAAAACTTTTAGTAGAATTAAAAAGGTTGTAATTCTCTGTTGACCGTCAATAATATTTTGTGTGTTATCGCTTTTTAGTTCGGATAATTGCATCGTTCCAATAAACATTGGTTCTGCATCTTTATCTTGTTCATAACCCCAAAATGAGGCAAAAATATCATTGATGAATTTCTTAATTTGGGATTCAGTCCAAGAATAAGGTCGTTGATAAATAGGAATTACATAATTTGTGGTTCCGTTTAATATGATATTTTCTTCGGATTGATTGTTTTGTCTTAAAGTGTAAGTTCCTGCGTTTATTGAAAATGCCATTTTTTTATTGCTGATGAAATTCTTGAAGTTTTAAACTTAAATCTTGAAGTCTAACTAAAAACTGATATATCTCCGAAGAAACTTTACTGATTTTGACTAAATTTTCTTGTTTATAAAAATCTTCAAGGCTCGGTAAAACTAAATAAGTATATAAATGAATAATGTGATGATTTTCACGTTTAGCCAATTCATCATAAAAGTTTAAGCTTTCAAAATCTGGATGGCTTTCTATAAAAATATTCCAATCATTTTCCAATTGTTTGAATTCATTTGTCAACTTTGCTTCGTCAATACATTCTTGTAATGTATTATGTTTAGCAGGACAAATCCATTTATCTGACATCATAATTAAACGAACTTTCCCATCGAATGGATGCGAATGCAGTTTTAACCAATGTCCCCAATTTTTCTCTGAAAATTTGATGTAAGCATTTGATTGAACCCTTTTTCCTTGTGGTTTTATAAGATTTGCAATTTCGGGAAGTTGTTTTTTCATTTCAGGAATTAACAAATTTCTTAAATGTTTCAAGAAATTACCTCTATGATAATCAACTACAGGCTTGTCAAAAGCTTCAAGATTAGTAACAGATGAAAGGGAAATTATAGAACCAACAAAGTCTTCTACATCTTCTTCTTTTTCGTTAATTGATATTTTTAAACTGTTTAACAGTCTTGAAATACTTAACGCTCTTTTTTTTAAATAGTGGTCGTTTTCACAAAGTCTGAATAGAACTTGTTCCCATTCTTCGTCAAATTCTTCTGATTGATTTAGTTTGGCTTTGCTTTGTTCGTCAAGAGATTTTAGATTCATTTGCAAAGCAATGTTTTCATTCCATTTATCAAAACCAGAATACATAGTCAAAAGTTTATAAACTGGTGGAAATGCAATTTGAATACTAACCAATGTGAAATTGACAAGTAATTCCAAATCATCATTTAATTGGTCATTCTCTTCTGAATTGCCTTTTGTAGCATTTATGCAACTTATCAAAGAAAGTGAATTTAATAGTCTTTTTAACGCTCTTGGATTTGTACCAACAGATAAGTTAGAAATTTCTGAAAATTTCGAAATCAGTTCAGTATTTTTAGAATGTGCTTCATCTATGTAATTTATTGAAAATAAACTTTCTTTTAGGAAATTGTCAATTTTATAACTTGTAACTGGCATTGAAAATGGCACTTGAATGATTTTATCAAAAAATGACCTAAATTCTCTTTCATTTTGTTCTGAAATTTTACCAAATTTTGGCTCAAGTCCTTTTATTACAACGTCATAATCAATTGCCAAAACGAAAACACAATTTTTTAATGTGAAAATGTTTTTGAGTAATTCTAAAAGTTGTACTGCAACTGGTGGGTCAATTCTATCTAAATCATCTATAAAAAAGATGAAACCTTGTTTATCATCTTTTTGAATACAATTTTCAATGATAGTTTCTAATTCTGTTCTAATTTCTGAAATTGATGATTTACCTCTTTCTGTGAAAAGGCTTTCCACAACTTCCGATGAACCATCAATAAATTTATTGGCTGCTGTTTTTGCAGCAAATTTCATTGCTGTTTTTCCAACTCCCCAAAGTTTATTGACAATTTTTTGAGTTTGCGTTTCGTCAACGTTAGCAATCTTTGAAGTTTCTTGTATTAATCCAGTAATTATGTCTATCAATGTAGAGGAAGCGTCTTTCATTAAAGCATATTCCCAAGTGTTTAACCAAACAGAATGGTAATTTGAATTATCTCCATCACTTAAATTCTTTTTGAGACTGTTCATTAAAGAAGTTTTTCCGCTTCCCCATTCGCCTTGAAGTGCAATTGTTATAGGTGTGTTTGTGTGGTTGATAAATCTTGTAAGTCCGTTCTCAAAAGGCTCAATTCCAAAATTATCTTTTTCGCCATTGGATATATTTCTTGGAATATCCGTTATGCTTGATTTTAAAATGCTTCTCATAATTTTATTAAATGATTGAAATTAATGCAGATAATTGGTCTCTTGTAAGAGAGCCATCAATATAGTATTCTGTACTACCATATTTGTTTTTGCTCTTAATTTCATTGCCATCTATATAAAATCTTACATTTCCATATTTATTTTTGTCTTTAACTTCTTTTCCGTCCAAATAATAACGTGTAGTTCCATATTTGTTTTTTTCTTTTATTTCGTCTCCGTCCAAATAGAATTTTGTATTTCCATACTTATTTTTTTCTTTGATTTCTGGTGAGTCAATGTAGAACAAAGTTGTTCCATATTTTTTATCCTTGATTTCATCTCCATCGATATAGAAAATTGTTTTTCCGTATTTTTTGTCTTTTATTTCAGCCATTTAGTTTAGGTTTTTTGTTCTTATCGCGATTTTTGTTTTAATTGTTGCCAACGTTCTTGTATATGGCTCGTAGCGTGCAAATTATAAAATTATTTTCGGATTAAGCACGAGCCGAATTTTTTAATTTTTCTTATTATCTTTTTTACTCAGTAAGCCAAATTAAAAAATTTGGCGGACTAGCAAATATACCTTAACTTCGATTAATCAACTAACTAGCTATGAGCTATATACGTTGTTGTAAACAGTTATTTTCACCATTCTTTTCCATCATAAAATTCGTTTTTGACAAAATCGTAATCAACAAAAAATCCAGCTTTCAGATTCGGATGTTTTTCTTTCAATTCCGTTCGTTTTTTGTCGGTCATTCTCCAATGTGCATCAAGTCTTTCTAATTTTTCCATTTCCAAAATCACGTCATAAGATTTATCTCTTATTGATGCAGTAGACATATCCAAATGTTTCAATTCTTTAAGTCTTTTAAGAGGAACTAAACTGTCAAGCATTAGGTTTTTTGGCGCGCTAAAATCTCCTCCAAGACAAAGTCCAGATAATTCAGTCATCTCTCCGATGATTTCATAATTCTCAACTTTAAAACTATTTTCGATTGTTAATCTTCTTAATTTTTTTAATGATTTTAAAGCAGATAAATTTTTAAGTCTACTAAATGATTGAAGAGATAAAGATGATAATTCTTTTAGTTTTGAAATTGAATTTATGTTTTCGACTGTTGATGTCCAAAAAAATAGAGTCTTGAGATTTTTCATCTTACAAATTGCCTCAAAATACTCTTGATTAACTCTATGTCTAATAGACAACGTAGTTATATTATCCAATTTGGGTAGTAATTCAATCCAGTCGTTTTCCAGTTCAGTTCTTTGCTTTTTAGAGAAAGAATCTGGAAAATCCATTGCCAACGTCGAGATGTGAAGATTTTTAATTTCTGAAATATTCTCAGGTATATCTTGACAACATAATTGTTCGTCATTTTTGCCTTCAACATCGTATAAGTAACAAAGTTTATTTCTGTCGAATGCGTTTTTCATAATTGTTTACAACGGTTGTGTATATGGCTCGTAGCGTGCAAATTATAAAATTATTTTCGGTTGAGCACAAGCCAGATTTTTAAATTTTACTATTTATTTTTTTGTTGGAAATCGTCAAATTTAAAATTTTGGCGACTTTCCAAATAAGCCTTAAGTTCGATTAAGCAACTAATTAGCTATGAGCTATATACGTTGTTGTAAAACGTTTTTTCGCACTAATATTTTTGCTTGTTAGTTTTAAATAGAAAATGGACTCCAGCTACAAAAAAATCAGCATCATCAATTCTATTATATTTTGCGACAAGACTAAAAATATCTTTATAGATAAATTTACGGAAATGAAAATTATACGTAAAGTAATCATTCCAATAGCCTATTTGTGCACCATATTGTAAGTTAGAATTATGATGCCATCGCTTTAATCCAATTGCAGCTCCAAAACTTTGTTGCTCTTTAAAATCTTGTATTCCAACCTTAGTTGTAAGAAGAGAGTTTATAAATGGTAAATCTATTACATCGGTAGTGAGACTGATGTCCATTAATTCCAATTCAGAATATTCCTTTTTCAGATACTCAATAGAAGTATTGTAAAAAGAGTTTTTGAGAAGTGGTCTATGATAACTCAATCTTGTTTCGTAAGTCAAATTATCATCAAAATTTGTTGCAAGCGCTAATTTTACTGAGATACTCTCTTGAAAACTTTCAAAATGAAGTAGATTCTGCTCATCTTGTCCATTACTTATTGAAATTCCATAAGGTGCAAAAGTTATATCTGAAAAAGTACCTATTGACATCCAAATTCCACGTTCTTGATATGTTGACATTTCAATAGATAAAGACGTATTTTCTGAAAGATTATAATTTATGGTTTCATATCCAGCGTAGCTAAAAATCAGAACATTAAATTCATCAGGAACATTGATAGTAAACTTTCCATCAAAATCTGTTTTCGTGTTTATAGTCGAGTCTTTAACTAAAATGGTTGCTCCGACTACAGGATAACCGTCTCCATAAACGATTCCGCTATATTCCGTATTTTGACTAAACGCCAAGTTGGTTATGATTATGAAAAAAAAGAGTAAAATGTTCCTCAATGTTTGTTTTAAATGTTTTACAACGTTGTTGTATATGGTTTGTTGCGTGTTTTAAGCAACTAATTTAGTAAATAATTACGGACAAAGAAAGTCCGCGAGGACTTTCGCAAGTAGGCAAGAAGCCAGCAATAAATTATATACGGTGTTGTAAAACGTATTTTTATAAATCTAAAATTCCGAATGTTTCTGTAAATGGAACATCAATACTAATTATATCGAATTTTGGATTTGTTCCTTTCTTTAATAAAGCTAAAGTGTTTTTTGAACGAACGTCAGAAGTTACAAAATGACTAATAGTTTTATCTAAATCCGATTGTGCAAAAAGCTTTGAATCGTTTGGAATTATTGCTCTAGGTGATAGTTTCTTGACATTGATTTTATTCTGCGAAAAAATAATTTCGGCAAATTCTCCTGTCTTTTCAGCATCTTTTAAGTTGAACGGAACAATTTGGACATTTTTTAGTGGTAAATCTTCAAGTTTTCCAAGAACACAATATTCTGCAATACTAATAGTAGAAATTTTTAAAGCTATTTCGTTTTCCAAGAAATATTTAAAATAACCAACAGCATTTGAGTGAAGTGGGTCTTCATCATTAAGAAGTCGAATAAAAAAACTTGTATCTAATAAAACACTATGCTTCATATCCACCTCTTAAATTTAACAGCCATTCATCTGGATTAATATTATTCCAGCTTTTTTTGGCTTTTTTAATTAGTGAATTCAGATAGTCGCTGTCAAATTTTGGTTGATAATCAATTAGTTCTAATAAAGAAAGTGATTTTGTGTCAATTTCGCCAGTTTCAATGTTTTGTTTTCCACTCACTCTAACACCAAATTTTTTATAAAGTAAATTTTCTTCTCTTTCCTTTAAAAACTCTTCTCCAGTTTCAATCGATAAGTATCCGTAATCTTTAGTATCTAAATGGATGTTAGCTTTACTTTTTCCGCCAGCATCTTTTAGAATACCATAAAAATAGAATTCCGCTTCAACCCAAATATTTTCTGTTCTAAAATATTTAGTAGAAGGATTAATAGTTAATTCATAGTCGTCTTTGAGAGAAGTTTTAATTTGAAATTCATAATTTTTCTGACGTGATAAATTTTGAATATTTTCAATAGCTCTCGCAGTTTTTAATTCCAGAAAATCTATTGATTCATTAGCTTGAACTTGTCCTAACACAGCACTAAATCCAATTACTGTTTGAATAGTTGTTTTAAATAGATGTCTGACAGAACCTTCTTGAATATCATAAGTAATAATTGGTCTATCTTTCTTATTGTTTGGATATAGTAAGTCCTCAACATTTTGCAAAATAGTTGCAATATGCTTAATATCGTAGTTGTCAGGACTTAAACTTTGATTCCCTGATTTTCCTACAACTCGGATTTCTATGTCTCCAATTTTTTCCACAATTCAAAGATACAATTATTTTAATATGCTTTATAAAATTATTGTATGCAACTTGTTTTTCAATATGTTTTACAACGGTTTTGTGTATGATTAGTGGCGTGTTTAAGCACCTAATTTAGCAAATAAAAACCGAATAGAAAATCCGCGAGGATTTTCGTAAGTAGGCGAGAACCAGCCATTAATTATACACGTTGTTGTAAGTAGTGCTTTTTAGTTCACTTACTTAATTTCAAAATCCGAAATGCTCCTTGAATTACCAATGCAAAAACAATTGTTCCGATAATCAAATCAGGTTTATTAGAACTCAAATAATGCACTAAAATTCCTGCAATAATTACTCCCAAATTGATAATCACGTCATTCGAAGTGAAAATCATACTCGCTTTCATATGTGCTTCTTCTTTGCTCTTTGACTTTTGCAAAATATAAAGACAAATTCCGTTTGCAATAAGTGCAAAAATCGAAACTATAATCATTGTTGAAAAATCGGGAAGTTTCTCGTTTCCGAAAAATCTTCTCAAGACTTCTACAAATCCAATAATTGCAAGTATTATTTGAAAATATCCAGCAAGTTTGGCAATCCGTTTTTTCTTTATTACTGTTCCGCCAACCGCAAACAAACTAATTCCGTACACAAAACTGTCCGCAAGCATATCTAAACTATCGGCAACAAGTCCCATAGATTTTGAGATAATTCCTGTTGTCATTTCAATAATGAAAAAAGCAAAATTTATGGCAAGTACAGACCAAAGTAGTTTTTTCTGATTTTCGTTTTCTTTAAATTCCGTTTGGTCGGTTTGTTCCGTTGAGATTTTTTTTCCACCTAAATTCAATTCGATAACGGACTTTTCGATTTGGTCAATTTCTCCGCTGTGAAAAACGGTCAATTTTCGATTCGGAATATCAAAGTCCAAATTCGCAATGCTTGAAATTCCGTCCAATTTCATTCGGATAAGATTTTCCTCTGAAGGACAATCCATTTTGGTAATTTCAAATATTGTTTTATTCACTTGGTTTCTGGGTTTTTCGGCATTACTTACAACGCTCAGTGTATGGTTTGTTGCGTGATTAAGTTACTAATTTAGCAAACTTTGACGAGCCTGAGAAAATTCCGAAGGAATTTTCCAGATAAGCACTTGGCAAGCAATGAACTATACACAATGTTGTAGGTAGTTTTTTATAGTCCGTCAAATATTCCTCCAATAAATTCTCCAACACCTTCTAATAATCCATCAAAGACATCTCCGAAATCCAGCCAAGAAGCGTCAATATCTAAATCAGGAATTGCTAACCAATCTACAGAAGTCGAAGTTGTAAGTCCACTTAACATTTCGGTTTTCATATCAACATAGTTGCATACCTCTCCAGTAATTTCGTGATAAGCGTCAAAGTCAGAATGAGAAGAGAATGTACACATAGCCCAACAATGCCAATCTATTCCGCTAGAATCATAGTGTTTAGATTTTTTTGAGGGTTTTTTAACTTCTTCTGGCTTATAGTATTTTTTATTTCCGTGTTCTGCGACTAATATCTTTCCAATATCTGTGATTTATTCTTTTTTATTAGGTGGTGCTGTAGGACATTGAGTGTTCATTTTTAGTTTTTTTATTTTTCATTCAGTTTGTCAAAATATTTTTTACGATAAAATTCATTGACATCTCTTTTTATAGTGTCCGTTTTTGAATTTCTAACATAATATTCAAAATCAGAATCAATTTTCTTATATAATGAATCTCCAATATTTATTTTTTCGTGGATGAAAAAAGGAATTTCTTTTTCCCATTTATTGTCAATTAAAATCGGTCTAGTTCGTCCGTTATCTTTGACTAATAATAGACTTGTTATTTTTCCAGAGTATGAGTTATTTCGGATTTTTTCATATTCTTTTTTAAGATAATTCTGCGAATTGTTTTGAATTAGTGAGATAGAGATAATTACAATAAAAATTGGAATAAACACCAATGCAAGACTTTTTCGGATTGTCTTTTCTTGTTTTTTCAATTCATTTTTGTTTTCCGTACTCATTGGTCAAATTACCTACAACGCTCAGTGTATGGTTTGTTGCGTGATTAAGTTACTAATTTAGCAAACTTTGACGAGCCTGAGAAAATTCCGAAGGAATTTTCCAGATAAGCACTTGGTAAGCAATGAACTATACACAATGTTGTGTGTAGTTTTTATCTTTCCGCTTGCTTGTTTTTCGGAATGTTAATTACTCCACAACCGTCAACTAACCATTTATTATTCACTTCTTTTATCCTCATATTAATAGAAAAACCTTTCCAAGTTTTAGCTTCTACAGTCAAATAATTTGAAATAGAGTCAAATTCAGCAAGTTTAAAACCGTCATCGGGATAATCTTGAGCGTCAAAAATCGGGTCGAATCCAAGTCCGTATTCAGGTTCAGATTTATAAGCATCTTCAATCATTTTTTTTAGTTCTTCTTTAAATTCTTGACTAACATCCTGATTAGAATTTACCCATTTAACGATTCCTATTTGTTCTTTCATTTTGTTACAATTCACAACATAGTCGTTGATAAATTTCAACGCAACATATGTTTTTGATGTTGTATCTTCTAATTGAACTTTAGTTTTCTCTTCGCTTAAAACGTTTTTTATTTTCGGTTCTTTCTTATTTTCAATTATAAGTCCATTATTTTCTTTGAAATCAGTTTTTTCTTTTTTGTCATTGCAACTAAAAGCTATTAGAATAAATAGAATTAAATATAAATTTTTTATCAATTTCAAATTTCAGTTCGGTTTTTCTTAAATTACACACAACGTTCTTGTATATGGCTCGTAGCGTGCAAATTATAAAATTATTTTCGGATTAAGCACGAGCCGAATTTTTTAATTTTTCTTATTATCTTTTTTACTCAGTAAGCCAAATTAAAAAATTTGGCGGACTAGCAAATATACCTTAACTTCGATTAATCAACTAACTAGCTATGAGCTATATACGTTGTTGTAAACAGTTATTTTCACCATTCTTTTCCATCATAAAATTCGTTTTTGACAAAATCGTAATCAACAAAAAATCCAGCTTTCAGATTCGGATGTTTTTCTTTCAATTCCGTTCGTTTTTTGTCGGTCATTCTCCAATGTGCATCAAGTCTTTCTAATTTTTCCATTTCCAAAATCACGTCATAAGATTTATCTCTTATTGATGCAGTAGACATATCCAAATGTTTCAATTCTTTAAGTCTTTTAAGAGGAACTAAACTGTCAAGCATTAGGTTTTTTGGCGCGCTAAAATCTCCTCCAAGACAAAGTCCAGATAATTCAGTCATCTCTCCGATGATTTCATAATTCTCAACTTTAAAACTATTTTCGATTGTTAATCTTCTTAATTTTTTTAATGATTTTAAAGCAGATAAATTTTTAAGTCTACTAAATGATTGAAGAGATAAAGATGATAATTCTTTTAGTTTTGAAATTGAATTTATGTTTTCGACTGTTGATGTCCAAAAAAATAGAGTCTTGAGATTTTTCATCTTACAAATTGCCTCAAAATACTCTTGATTAACTCTATGTCTAATAGACAACGTAGTTATATTATCCAATTTGGGTAGTAATTCAATCCAGTCGTTTTCCAGTTCAGTTCTTTGCTTTTTAGAGAAAGAATCTGGAAAATCCATTGCCAACGTCGAGATGTGAAGATTTTTAATTTCTGAAATATTCTCAGGTATATCTTGACAACATAATTGTTCGTCATTTTTGCCTTCAACATCGTATAAGTAACAAAGTTTATTTCTGTCGAATGCGTTTTTCATAATTGTTTACAACGTTCTTGTATATGGCTCGTAGCGTGCAAATTATAAAATTATTTTCGGATTAAGCACGAGCCGAATTTTTTAATTTTTCTTATTATCTTTTTTACTCAGTAAGCCAAATTAAAAAATTTGGCGGACTAGCAAATATACCTTAACTTCGATTAATCAACTAACTAGCTATGAGCTATATACGTTGTTGTAAACAGTTATTTTCACCATTCTTTTCCATCATAAAATTCGTTTTTGACAAAATCGTAATCAACAAAAAATCCAGCTTTCAGATTCGGATGTTTTTCTTTCAATTCCGTTCGTTTTTTGTCGGTCATTCTCCAATGTGCATCAAGTCTTTCTAATTTTTCCATTTCCAAAATCACGTCATAAGATTTATCTCTTATTGATGCAGTAGACATATCCAAATGTTTCAATTCTTTAAGTCTTTTAAGAGGAACTAAACTGTCAAGCATTAGGTTTTTTGGCGCGCTAAAATCTCCTCCAAGACAAAGTCCAGATAATTCAGTCATCTCTCCGATGATTTCATAATTCTCAACTTTAAAACTATTTTCGATTGTTAATCTTCTTAATTTTTTTAATGATTTTAAAGCAGATAAATTTTTAAGTCTACTAAATGATTGAAGAGATAAAGATGATAATTCTTTTAGTTTTGAAATTGAATTTATGTTTTCGACTGTTGATGTCCAAAAAAATAGAGTCTTGAGATTTTTCATCTTACAAATTGCCTCAAAATACTCTTGATTAACTCTATGTCTAATAGACAACGTAGTTATATTATCCAATTTGGGTAGTAATTCAATCCAGTCGTTTTCCAGTTCAGTTCTTTGCTTTTTAGAGAAAGAATCTGGAAAATCCATTGCCAACGTCGAGATGTGAAGATTTTTAATTTCTGAAATATTCTCAGGTATATCTTGACAACATAATTGTTCGTCATTTTTGCCTTCAACATCGTATAAGTAACAAAGTTTATTTCTGTCGAATGCGTTTTTCATAATTGTTTACAACGTTTATGTATAAGATTAGTTGCGTGTTCAAGCACCTAATTTAGCAAATACAAACCAAATAGAAAATCCGCGAGGATTTTCGTAAGCAAGCTCGAACTAGCAATTAATTTTATACGGTGTTGTGAGCAGTTATTGTTTTTCATTTTTCAATTCAGCGAGTAATTTTTCCTCAATGTCAGAAACATAATCTCTTTCAACTACAGTAATTCGTACTTCGTATTCGTGATATAATTTTTTTATACTTAAAAACGAATCTATATCCTTTTTATAAGGTTCCAAAATTTGCTCCTCAACGATTAATTTTATGTCCTGTGTTCCAGTTTTAAATCCGTTTATTCCGAAAAATGGATTCAAAGTTCCATTACTGAAAGTATCAGTTTTGATTTTTGAGTCTTCATACTCATTACTCACAATTACCGATAATAAATAGTCAAAATTCGGTTTTTTATTCCGTTTATATTTAGCTATTCTTCCAATATGTTTTCCAAGAGAAATTGTATCAGGTATTTTAAATTCAAATAAATCTTCTTGATTTTTTAAATCAGAATTTCCGAGTTCATTATCGGTAGCTTCATTTCCTTTTTGTCCACAAGAAACGAAGAAAATTAGTAATAAAATCAAATTGAAAATGTTTCTCACAGATGTTCTTTTTAATTGCTCACAACACCCATATAACGTTACTCAAGCTATAAAAGTAACGTTATATCGCTTAAGTCTATACTTCTGGGTTGTTTGTAGTAAAGATATTCAAATTTAGCTACTTGTCAAGTAGACTGTTATTTATTTAGTATGGATACCAGTAGTATTAGTAAAGAAATGTTTATTCGTATTAGGTTAATGATTTAATTGTTGCCAAGGTGGTAAATCAGTATTTTTCTAAAAAAAGCGCTCTTAATAGATTATCTCGTCAATCAGAATTGAATAAGTGATATTAGGTATTTGTAAATGCGTACAAACATTTAAAAAGTATTTGTAAACGTTTAAAATTTCATAATCACACTTCCCCAAGTAAATCCACTACCAAAAGCTGCCAATACAACCGTATCACCTTCTTTAACCTTACCTTCTTCCCAAGCTTCAGTCAACGCTATTGGAATCGATGCCGCTGTGGTGTTTCCATATTTTTGAATGTTATTGAAAACTTGGTCGTCAGATAGTTTAAACTTCTTTTGTATAAATTGTGAGATACGCAAATTCGCTTGGTGCGGAATCAACATATCGATATCATCGACTTTTAATTTGTTGGTCATTAACCCTTCCATAATCACTTCACTAAAACGTACCACTGCATTTTTAAATACAAACTGGCCGTTCATGTGTGGATAATAACTTTCGTCATTTGGGTCGTTATCTTCTAAGATGTCATTGACCCAACGCTTGCCCATTCCTGGTGCAATCAAAACCAATTCTTCGGCATGTTCGCCTTGTGAGTGTAAATGGGTCGATAAAATACCTTTTGTATGGTCTTCTTCTCGCGTTAAAACGGCCGCTCCTGCCCCATCACCAAATATAACCGTGACACCTCTGCCTCGAGTGGTTTTGTCCATGCCGTGGGAATGTAACTCACTACCAATAACTAGAATGTTTTTATACATGCCCGTTTTTATAAAATTATCGGCAACAGACATGGCATAGATGAAACCAGAACATTGGTTACGTACATCCAAAGCACCAACTGTTTTTATATTCAAGGCGTGCTGAACTTGAACTCCTGGACCAGGGAAATACATGTCTGGACTCAAGGTCGCAAAAACAATAAAATCGATATCGTCTTTATCCAATCCTGAGCGCTCAATCGCAATTTTGGCGGCTTTTACGCCCATGGTGGCTGTGGTATCGCCACTCCCCTTTTCTGCCCATCGTCGTTCTTGGATACCTGTACGTTCTTGGATCCATTCATCGTTTGTATCCATCATTTTTGACAGGTCGTGGTTGGTGACCACATTGTCTGGCACGTATTTTCCTAAGCCTATTATTTTTGAATTGTACATATAAACATTTTTTTTATTTCCCATGACAATGGGAATCCTTTATTTTCGTTTCCCATCCATAACCTTCGAGTGGAAACCTAATTATTTAGTCTTGCGAATTTAAACTTTAAGGTACAATAAACTTTTAATCCATTTTATATTCGTTATGCACGCATAATAGATTGGAAGGTTTTAACAAATCTCTCACATTTTCAGATGTCAAATTTCACTACCTTGAAGCCACTAATCAATTTTATTTCATCATGAAAAATAGTATCCGATTATTTACATTTTTATTATTTCTAAATGGCTTTGCTCAAAAAAGCCTTACCTACCAACAACCCTCAGACGAGATCATGGAATTAGCAGATGTTGATTTAGCTCCTGCCGTAATCGTGGACAGCGAAGGCGAGCACATGGTATTGCTTTACCGTAACCAATATAAATCCATTTCTGAGCTATCAGAAACTGAGCTAAGATTGGCTGGTCTTAGAATAAATCCGGTCACAAACATTGGGAGTAGAACCAACTATTATACGAATCTTAAAGTGAAAAAAATAAAAGATAAAGACGCTACTCAAGTTGCTGGCTTACCTGAAGATGCAAGACTTTCTGGATTTAGTTGGTCACCAGACCAATCCATGATTGCCTGCCTTAACACCACCGCAGAAGGGGTGGAAGTTTGGGTATTGAATATCGCAGAAGCTAAAGTAACCAAACTTACAGGTGCCAATGTTAACGCTAATATGAGAAGCACCATAAATTGGTTTAAAGACAATCAAAACCTATTGGTAAAGATGTTGCCAAATGACAGAAAACCATTAATCAATACAGATGTCGCCGTACCATCTGGGCCTACAATTTCAGTTAGTGATGGCGCCAAAGCACAAAATCGAACCTACCAAGATTTATTAAAAACACCAAATGACGAATTTAATTTTGAGCAACTTGCACGCTCAACGATTAAAAAAGTATCAACCAATGGTAATGTTGAGGACTTTTTAGGAGCTGATATGTATCGAGGGATTAGTTTTTCACCAGATGGAGAGTACGTTATGATAACCACTATAAAACGACCATTTTCATATTTAGTTACCTATACGAGGTTCCCAAGTGAAAGCACTATTTATGATAAAAATGGAAATAAGATAAAAACGGTGAACGAAGTACCACTTGACGAGGTGCGACCAAAAGGATTTATGGCTACCCGTACCGGAAAAAGAAACATGACTTGGCGCGACGACCAACCATCTACTTTGGTTTGGGCAGAAGCTTTAGATCAAGGAGATCCTGAAGTTGACGTCGATTATAGAGATGCTGTTTATCAACAGAAAGCACCATTTAATAGCGACCCGAAACTCTTATTAAAAACCAAACAACGCTTTGCAGGTATTGAATGGGGCAATGAAAATACTGCTGTTGCTTACGATTATTGGTGGAACACTCGAAATACAAAAACCTACCTCTTTAATCCGTCTAAATCAAACAAAGAAGTTAAGATCATTTCAGATAGAAGTTACCAAGATGTTTATAGCGATCCAGGGAATTTTGTTACTTCTAAAAACAAATTTGATCGCAATACATTGACTATGAATGGCAACAAACTATACCTTATGGGAGATGGCTATTCAAAAGAAGGTCAATTTCCTTTTATAGATGAATATGACGTAAAAACGAACAAGACCAAACGCCTATACCAATCTGAATATACTGATAAACTCGAAAGCTTAAATACGGCTATCGACATGAAAAAAGGGGAGATTTTAGTTAGAATAGAATCTAAAACAGACTATCCAAACTACTATATAAGAAATATAAACAAGACAAATGATATAGAAGCGATTACAGATTTTGAGAATCCTTTTAAAAGTTTAGAGAATGTGAACAAACGTGTCATCAGTTACAAAAGAGATGATGGTTTGGACCTAGAAGGCACACTCTACTTGCCATTAAACTACGAAGAAGGAAAAAAATACCCAATGATTTTATGGGCTTATCCTCGTGAGTTTAAGGATAAAGCGAGTGCCGCTCAAAGTACATCCAATCCCAACGAATTTGTATATCCATATTGGGGTTCACCGATTTATTGGGTAACTAAAGGTTATGTGGTGTTAGACGATGCCGCTTTTCCTATTATTGGTGAAGGCGAGGAAGAACCAAACGATACATTTAGAACGCAATTAGTCGCCAATGCAAAAGCGGCAATTGATGCGGTAGATGATTTGGGCTACATCGATAGAAATAAAGTGGCCGTTGGTGGCCATAGTTATGGCGCATTTATGACCGCAAATTTATTGTCTCATTCCAATTTATTTGCTGCTGGTATTGCCAGAAGTGGTGCTTATAACAGAACATTGACACCGTTTGGATTTCAAAGTGAAGAGCGCAGTTATTGGGATTCGCCAGAAACGTATTATACAATGTCTCCATTTATGCACGCAGATAAAATGAAAACACCTTTACTCTTAATTCATGGTGTTGCTGATAACAATTCTGGCACGTATCCTTTACAAAGCGAACGCTATTTTAATGCTCTGAAAGGATTAGGCGCGCCTGTAAGGTTAGTTATGCTACCAAAAGAAAGTCATGGTTATAGAGCTAAAGAATCTATAATGCACATGCTTTGGGAACAAGACCAATGGTTGGAGAAGCATGTAAAGAACAGAGTTGAGGAAAAAGAACCGATTGAAAATGAAGAAGCGCTCAAGGATTAAAAACTAAGTATCTATAAATATGAAAGCCATTCTATAAAATGAATGGCTTTTTTTATGTCATCTTGTCACAATTCTTTTATTGGTATTTTATTTGACTAGAGGTTAAAGAGCAATTAAAACTATAATTAATCAGTTTCCCGCTTTTGTGGGAGCATTTAATAAATTAAATATGACAAAAGGCAACATTAATGTATCGGTAGAGAATATCTTTCCGTTAATTAAAAAGTTCTTGTACAGCGATCACGAAATCTTTTTACGTGAGCTGATTAGTAACGCAACGGATGCGACCCTAAAACTAAAACACTTAACAAGTATTGGAGAAGCCAAGGTTGAATATGGCAATCCAATCATCGAGGTTAAGATTGATAAAGAAGGTAAAAAACTTCATATCATTGATCAAGGTGTTGGTATGACAGCTGAAGAAGTTGAAAAATACATCAACCAAATCGCCTTTTCTGGTGCTGAGGAATTTTTAGATAAGTATAAAGACTCTGGAAAAGACACAGGCATCATCGGTCATTTTGGACTTGGATTTTACTCGGCTTTTATGGTCGCAGAAAAAGTGGAGATTATCACTAAATCCCACAAAGACGAACCTGCAGCACATTGGACTTGTGATGGTTCTCCTGAATTTACTTTAGAGCCATCTGATAAGGAAACCAGAGGCACAGAGATTATTCTTCATATTGCGGAAGATTCGACAGAATTTTTAGAAGAAGCTAAAATCCGTGAGCTATTGATGAAGTATAACAAGTTTATGCCTATTCCAATTAAATTTGGAACTAAGGAGATAAACGATCCTGAGTTTACACCAAAAACGACTAAGGATAAAGATGGTAAGGAAACCACTGAGCCACACAAACAGATTACGGTTGATAATATTATTAACAATCCAAATCCGGCTTGGACCAAACAACCGACAGATTTAAAGGACGACGATTACAGCAGCTTCTACAGAGAATTGTATCCTATGCAATTTGAAGAGCCATTGTTCCATATCCATCTTAATGTAGATTATCCGTTCAACTTAACAGGAATCTTGTATTTCCCTAAGATGACGACGGATATGAACATGCAGAAGGATAAAATTCAATTGTACCAAAACCAGGTTTTTGTAACCGATAATGTGGAAGGTATTGTTCCTGAATTTTTAACGATGTTACGTGGTGTTATTGATTCGCCAGACATTCCATTAAACGTATCGCGCTCCTATTTACAAGCCGATGGTGCTGTGAAGAAAATATCATCTTACATCACTCGTAAAGTAGCTGACAAACTGAAATCATTGTTCAATGCGAATCGTGAAGATTTCGAAAAGAAATGGGACGATATAAAAATAGTGATTGAATACGGTATGCTTTCTGAAGAAAAATTTTTCGAAAAAGCAGATGCCTTTGCTTTATACCCAACAGTGGATGGTAAATACTACACATTTGAAGAATTGACCAATGCCATAAAAGCAAAGCAGACGGACAAAGACGATAAAATGGTGATTCTTTATGCTTCAAATAAAGATGAGCAACATTCTTACATTCAATCCGCAAAAGCAAAAGGTTACGAAGTGCTTTTATTGGATTCACCTATTGTGTCACATTTAATCCAGAAATTGGAAACGACCAAAGAAAACATTTCTTTTGCTCGTGTTGATGGTGACCATATTGATAACTTAATCAAGAAAGACGACACGACGATTTCGAAATTATCTGATGAAGAAAAAACGAAATTAGACGAGTTGCTTAAAGAAGTGATTCCTTCTGAAAAGTTCACCGTACAATTAGAAGCTATGGATAGCGACGCCTCACCTTTTATTATTACACAACCAGAATTTATGCGTAGAATGAAAGAAATGCAACAAACTGGTGGTGGCGGAATGAACATGTTTGGCAACATGCCAGAGATGTACAACCTCATCGTGAATACAAATTCTGAATTGGTTGGTGAAATTATAAGCACGAAAACCAAAAAGAAACAAGAACGTTTAATCACGCAAAGTTTAGATTTAGCACGTTTATCTCAAGGCTTGTTAAAAGGTGAAGAGTTGACTAACTTTATTAAACGCAGTTATGAAATGATAAAATAAAGTTTGGTCACTTATGCGGGTTACTGAGCGTAGTCGAAGTAAAAGGTGAAGAGTTAACTAACTTTATTAAACGTAGTTATGAGATGATAAAGTAGACAAAAGACCGCTTCGCTTTTAGAGCCAAGAGTCAAGACTAAAAACCACTTTGTTAATTCAGAGTGGTTTTTTTATTAACTTTAGCTCATAAAACTGAATGATATGAAACCACTTCACAAAAAAATACTATTAACTATACTTATTATTGGCTTCTTATTCTACATTGATCCTGTTTATGCAGGCCCTGGTGGCACTATAGCCAAAGGTCTATTTAAAACTTGGTGGGGAAAATTAATTTTGTTTGCACTTTTCATTGTGTTCTTTCCTTTAATCGTTTACACCTACACGGTTGAATTTTTTGCGGTTAAGAAAACTAAAAAGCAACTCAATCAAATTGGACTAAAGCATAAGGATTTTTCATGGCTGAATCTTGATAAAAATGTACGAAATGTTTTTAGACGTGTATATCTGGCTTGGGACAATGAAGACATGAAAGAAGTCTCAGAATATGTTAACCATTGGTATTGGCAGAACCAACAGACGGTTCATTTAGACAGATGGAAACAGGAAAACCTTAAAAACGTATGTAAATTAGATAAAATTAAAAGTGTAAAACCACTTTACTTAGAGCTGACAGATAACGAAAAACTAGAAGGCTCTAAAATTGCATTCGTAATTTCAGCTGACATTAAGGATTATTTAAAAGACAGAGAAACACATCGTATTGTACAAGGAAAAAATGAATTTGGAGATGAAGAGAAAATCTGGATTATGGAATACACCAATGGTAAGTGGCTTTTGGACGATATTAGAGAAGGAAAATTCAGTTTGGCTTTTGCCAAAATGAAAAATGTAGTTCCAGAATTCCAAACCACTGCGAACTTAACGGCAAAATAATTTTTTTCAACATCTTAAACGTCATTTAAAACCACTTATAATCAAAGTGGTTTTTTTTGTAACTTATAATTTTAAGAATCGTCCTATAAGTAGTAATCAATCCATAGAAAAAATGAAAATCAACCACACCTTTGCCTTATTGTTGTTTAGTTGCCTGTTTATTACAACTAGCAAGGCCCAAGATTTAACTCAAAAATTTGATGATATTGTATTTGAATCCTACAAACCAGATGAACCAGGTGCGACCATTTTAGTAGCCAAAGATGGTAAAGCTATTTATAGAAAGGCCATCGGGAAATCCAGTTTAGAATTGGATGTCGATATGATTCCAGAAAACGTTTTTATGCTGGCGTCTATTACCAAACAATTTACGGCAGTTGCCATTTTAATGCTTGAAGAAGAAGGCAAATTAAGTTTAGATGATTCCATTACAAAGTTTATTCCAGATTATCCTACGCACGGTAAAACTATAACTATACATCATCTCCTTAATCACACCTCAGGAATAAAAAGTTATACCGATAATGAAAATTTTAGGGATTTTGCCCGTATCGATAAAACACTAGACGAATTAATCGCTACTTTTAAAAACGAACCTATGGATTTTGATCCAGGAGAAGCCTTTAAATACAATAACTCGGGTTATATCTTACTCGGCAAAATCATTGAAGTCATTTCTGAAGACACCTACGAAAATTTTATTGAAAACAATATATTTGAGCGTTTAGGTATGACGAATTCAAGTTATGGAAACACCAGTGAAATCGTTAAAAACAGAGTCAGACCGTATGAACAAAATGACAATGGTTATGTTAATGCCAGTTATTTAAGTATGACCTTGCCTCAAGCCGCTGGTTCATTGACATCTACCATTGACGACATGCTAAAGTGGCAAAATGCGCTAACCAATAACACATTGATCAAAGCAACAACTTTGGATAAAGCTATAAATGGCTCAACCCTAAATAATGGTGAACACATTACTTATGGTTATGGTTGGGGCGAAATGAACCTTAAAGGGTCTAAAGGCTATTCTCACAGTGGTGGTATTTTTGGCACTTCTACCAATGGAATTTATCTCATAGATGAAGGTATTTATGTCATTGGCTTAAGTAATTGTAGCTGCAAGGACATCGGCGCAGTCACCCAATCCCTTGCTGCAACCGCTATTGGAAAACCGTTTCCAACGATGAAGGATGTGGTTAAATTATCTGAAGCTAAAATGAAACAATGGGTTGGTGCTTATGAATTTGAAGATGACGTCATTCGACATATATTTATGGAAGATGGTCAACTTAAAAGTATGCGCGAATCCGAATCCAATACGGTTTTTGATATTTATCCACTTTCCGAAAACCGTTTTATGTTTAAAGATGGAGCAATTGAGTACAAGTTTTCAAAATCCGCAAATGGAAAACGTGAAACCATTTTTATCACTGACACCGAAAGTGTAGGAAAGGAAGTTGACAAACCAAAGCCTGAAGCCAGAAAAGAAGTGACGCTGACCAATGCCGTTTTACAACCGTATGCAGGCAAATACCAGTTAGGCCCAAATTTCAATGTTCAGATTACGGTTGATGGTAATCAAATTTTTGCCCAAGCCACAGGGCAAGGTCAATTTGAAATTTTTGCGGAAAATGAGACTGAGTTTTTTGCTAAAGTGGCCGCGATAAAAATCAAATTTAATAAAGACACTTCTGGAAATGTAGAGAGTTTTACGATTTATCAAAGTGGCAATGAAACACTTGCAAAAAAAATGGAATAGTCAACAATTTTGACCTAAAAGTACGACCACTTAGTTAGTTCTAAGTGGTTTTGTTTTTTACAAACTCAATACAAACGACACTACACTCATCAAAAAGCATCGTTTACTGATTCCTCATTTTTAATCCCTTAATTGATGTCTAGTTTTGATATGTACTAACTTTAAAACTTTATATCATGAAAAATCAATTTAACCTAGACATCAAAACGCCATGCCAAGAAAACTTCAATCAACTTGCTCCAACCTCCAATGGCGGTTTTTGTGGTGCTTGTGAAAAAGAAGTCATCGATTTTACAAAAATGAATGCTGAAGAAATCGTTACGTTCTTTAAAAACAAATCCAATCAAAATACTTGTGGTAGATTTAACAGCAGTCAGTTAAGTCCAAAAACACAAATTCAAAATACCAACAAGCGCATAGGTTTTTTAAGTGGAATAGGGTTAGCCTGTTTAGCACTTTTCTCAACGTTTTCTACCCAAGCGCAAGAGGTTAAAAATGAATTAGAGCCTGTTAAAGAGGATTCAAAAATTGAAACTTCAAAATCAGAGAAAAACATGACAGTAAAAGGCACAGTGAACGAAGACGGAATACCGCTTCCTGGAGCTAACATTGTTTTACAGGGAACCGCAATAGGTACAACTTCAAACTTCGATGGCTATTTTGAATTTCCTGCAAAGCTTAAAGTTGGAGATGTTTTAGTAGTGAGCTATTTAGGCTTCGAAACACAAAAAGTGGTCATTGAGAAATCACATTCGGACTTAAAAATTGAAGTCAACATAGATATGAAAGTCGATTCTTGTATCATCATGGGCAAAGTTGCCGTGAAGCAAGTTTATAAATCCAAAAGAGATTAATCTATTAGTTTTATGAGAAATCTTTTCGTCCTTTTCATAGTTTTTTGCTTTACTATTTCTAACGCTCAAATATCAGATTTTAAAACCATCGATTTTACAAAAGCAGATAATATTGCTAAGCTGCATGAAGGTAAGAATTTAGATAATTTACCCGTGTTGGCGCACCATCTAACATCTAAACTTATAACTGATGTTGAAAAATTCAGAGCCATTTACACTTGGGTGTGCACCAATATCAAAGGGGATTCCAAGCAACATAATAAAGTGAGCAGAGCGCGTTTAGAGTTCAAAAACGATAGTTTGGGTTATATACAATGGAATGATGATTTCAAAAAAATCGCTTTTGAAAAACTCTTGAACGATAAAAAAACCATGTGTACAGGCTATGCTTACCTCATTAAGGAATTGTGTTTCATAGCCAATATTGAATGTAAAATTGTTGATGGCTATGGACGATCTTTTGAAACTAATGTTGAAAAACTGGAATCCATAAACCATTCTTGGAACGCCGTAAAACTCAATAATAAATGGTATTTGTGCGATGCGACTTGGTCTAGTGGTTATATGATCAATGGTCGTATTTTTGTAGCAGACTATAATGATGGTTACTTTTTAACAGATCCTAAACTCTTTGCTAAAAACCATTATCCTATCCAGAAGAAATGGTTTCTTAACGACACTTTGAAAACCGCAAAATTCATAGCAGAACCGATTGTTTATGGAGAAACGTTTAAACAAAAAATAATTCCGATTGGGCCAACGACATTAAAATCCACAATTAACAAGAATGAAGAAATCACATTTAACTTTAAATCTTTAAAACCCATTTCCACGGATAAAATCGCTTTAGTCAAAGTTTCAGGAACAGACAAAAAACGGTATAAAATTTATGATCTTACCAATGAAAATGGATTAGTGACTTTTAAATACCGTTTTAAACACAAAGGCGTTTATGACGTGCATCTAAAAATAGACAATGACATTGTTGCCACCTATACAATCGAAGTGATTAAAACGTAGTGCTATTTATTAGAACCCTTTTCAACTTTTTAAGCTTGAATTGCATTTGCGCTTCTTTGTGATTATAATTTTTTCATCTAAATTCGTTCGAATCTATTAATTGGGATTATGTATAAAAACCTATTTACGGCAATCATTTTATTTCTTCAGGCATTTTCCGTAATCTCACAAAATAGAACGGCGTCTTCAAACACTTTGCTAAATGATTTAGTAAAGAATGAAATTGCCGTCGGTGCAGCAGGAAGTTATTCCATTAATGGCGTCGTGACTTGGGAAACCGCTTCAGGCTATGCAGATCTAGAAAATAAGGAAATTTTTACATTAGACACACAAATTAGGACCGCTTCAATCGCCAAATCAATGACGGCTGTTGCTGTAATGCAGTTAGCAGAGCATGGTTTAATTGATATCAACTTACCTATTGACACCTATATTCCTGAGTTTATTCAAAAACATAAAACAAAAATCACCACAAAACATATTTTATCTCACACGTCTGGTATTCGTGCTTACAGAAATGAAAGTGAGACTGAAAACCAAATAAATTATACCTCGCTATTTGAAGCTTATGAGGTGTTTAAAAACCGAAAACTATTTTTTGAACCTGGCACCAAATATTCCTATACAAGTTACGGCTATGTTGTTCTAGGGTTATTAATTGAAAAAGTTTCAGGTTTATCTTATGAAGCGTATATGCAAAAGTATATTTGGGATAAAGCGGAAATGACACATACAGGTATTGAAAAACGAGAAATAGAACCCAAAGCTGCAACCAAATTATATCATAGAGATGATAGAGGAAATCTTAAAAAAGCAAAACCAAACAATTTAAGCAATCGTGTTCCAGGAGGTGGGTTTTATTCGACCGTAAATGATCTTATAAAATTTGGAAATGCCCTAATTAACCATCATTTCATAAGCGAAGAGACCTTTAGCCTCATGATTGATTATAATAATTTAAAGAATGTCAATAGCCGTTATGGATTGGGATTTAGACTCTATGGAGATGAACAAAACAAAAATGAAATTATAGGCCACAGTGGTTCTCAAACTGGTACCTCAACGCAACTATTTGTAATTCCAAATCTTAAAACTGTTGTTGTAGTCGTTGCCAATACTTCTGGTTCTTCATCTGAAGTAAGTAAAGTTGCCAGAGAATTGATTGCTACATCTCAACAACACGATTAAAATCCTATTTTAGAACAAAGTGTTTGTATGTTCAGCTTTTAAGAATTATAAGACTTATCACGGTTGACATCATAAGATTAAAAATAACGGGTTAACTGATATTAAACTTATTATATCGAATTTAACATACTCATTTAAAAGGTTTTACGTACTTTACAGCTTCGTATTTATTTCATTTTAAATGTATTCTGACCAAAATGTAGTTCAAACCATATTTAAAGATCTCATTTTTACCAAAGACGAAATAAAAACTATAGCGTCCGTATTTAAAAGAGTGGATGCAGAGAAAGGTGCAATTCTGATTAAACCAGGAGACATTGTTACCGACATATTTTTTATTTACCAAGGCTGTCTCAGAACCTTTTACACGGATAAAAAAGGAAGAGAACACACGGTACAAATTGGCATAGAAGATTGGTGGATTACTGATTTTACAGCTTTTTTTTCAACTTCGAAGGCCATCATGCATCTTGAAGTACTTCAAAATGCCACACTTTACCAACTTTCCAGTGAAGACAGAGAGGCGTTGCATATTCAATTTCCACAAATACATAAATTTATCAGAAATAAACTGGCAGCTGCTTACGCTGCATTTCAAAAACGAATCTTGTCAAAATTATCAATGACTGCAAAAGAACGCTATTTGGAATTTATAAAAACCCATCCCCATATAGAGAAGAACGTAAAAAATTATCACATTGCATCCTATTTGGGCATCACAACTGAAAGCTTGAGTCGAATTAGGAAAGAATTAACATAAAATCTTCATTTATTATCATAGATCATTTTTTTTATGCCTTCATAGTGATATTTTTGCACCCCTAACCAAGGTAAATAACCCCTTATTTTCCTAAGATTAATAGCTAAGAAGCGCAATTTTAATATAATTGCGCTTTTTTTATGAAGAACCCAAGGCTACTATAAAAATATGATAAACAAAAAAAGACCATCTTTCGATGGTCTTTTCTATTACATAAGCGGTTATAGTATATCCTTATTCTAAAATTAACTTATGTGACGTTTGACCTCTTTCCGTATTTACATTAACAATGTAAACTCCAGAAGACACACCACTTATATCCATTGAATTAATTCCATTTCCTAAGGCTAATTCTTTTACTAATTTACCTGTCATAGATACAATTTGAACATTGATACTACCAGCAATGGATTCGTCAATTACAATATTGAACTGCCCCTTTGTTGGATTTGGATAAATAGTTAAAACAGAGATAGAATTGAAATCATCTATTGATAACGAAACTTGCGCTTCATAAGCACCAATATCTCTTGACACCCCAAATACAATTTGACCAATTTGATCCATAAAAACATCACTTGGATCACCAGCATCAAAAGCTGGAGAATCATTTAATAGCTGATGTGTAAACGTTGTACCTCCATTGTCTTGTAAAGGTCCTACCATAGGATCTACATCTTCAATATCATTGGTTTGTGCAGTAAATACATTTAAATCATCTGTTCCGATCAAATTATAATCGTTAGAAGTGAACATACCAGAAACATCAGAACCAGAACTCGCCGTGTTCAATGCCACAATCGTATTCTTAAGTGACACATTACTAGCAGCATCTATTCCACCACCATTTCCAGTGCTTGTATTCATGGCAATGGTAACGGCATTAAAGTCTAAACTTGTACCATTATTTGTAGCACCACCACCAGACATTGATGCTGAGTTACCTGAAATTGTACTCGTCATAACGGTTGATGTCGCTCCCGAATTATTATAAACGCCTCCACCTTCAACGGCAGAATTACCAGATACTTCAGAAGTTGTAACCGTCATATCCGATCCTCCATTCCAAAGTCCACCACCTTCAACAGCGTCATTATTTCGAACTGTTGACATAGCAATTGTAGCTGTTGCAGCTCCACCTAAGTGAAGACCACCACCATTACCTGGCGCAGCAACTGCCGGCGTAACACCTGCATTATTAGCACTTAAATCTGAACTTGTCATCTCTAAAGTACCCGCAGCTAATTCAATACCTCCACCTGCTCTATTGGCACGATTGTTCGTAATTGTAGAACCATCTACGGTGACAGCACCACCAACACTTAATAGTCCACCACCAGAACCAGAAGTTCCGTCAGCTATATTGTTATTAATTAGTGTTCCGTTTGTTACATTTAAAGTTCCTCCATTATTAAAGATACCTGCACCTCCATCGTCAGCAGCATTACCCGAGGCAGTATTACCATCAATAGTTGTGGCATCTGTAGTCATCGTTCCAGAACCGTTCCACAATCCACCACCTTCACGTGATGCAATATTTCCATTAACAGTTCCTCCTGTAAATGTTGAATTTGCCATACCTGAAATATGAAGTCCACCTCCATTTCCTGGTGCTGGAGCAAAACTACCTGCATCATTCGCATCTAAGGTTGTATTTGTAACCAACAGCGTACCATCTATAACTTCAATTCCACCACCAGCTCGGTTAGCTTCATTAGTTGTGATTACGGCACCATCTATCGTTATTGTACCATCCGTACTAAAAATCCCACCTCCAGAACCAGAAGTTCCATCAGCATAATTATTTGTGATTTGCGTTGTCGCATTCACATTCAGTGTACCTCCATTGTTGAAGATTCCACCACCACCATTGTCAGCAGCATCACCAAAAGCAGTATTGCCATCAATTAATGTACCTTCAACGGTCATCGTTCCGCCGTTGTTCCATAATCCACCACCTTCACTAGCAGCTTCATTTCCAAATACAGAACCACCTGTAAATGTTACTACAGCAGTACCTCCAGTGACATGAAATCCACCACCATTTCCAGGTGCTGGTGTCCCTGCCGAGCCATTAACGTCGTTGTTTAAAAGATTAGTATCATTTAAAAAGTCCGCTGTACCGTCAACAATTTCAACGCCACCACCTGCACGATTTGCAGAGTTGAACTCAATGTTTGAATTATCAACTGTTACAGCACCTGAAATACTGAATATTCCACCACCAGAACCAGCAGTTCCATCAGCTATATTATTGCTTATTGTGGCTCCATTTTGAACTATCAGAGTACCGCCATTATTGAAGATTCCACCACCACCATCGGCAGCGTCATTACCTGAAGCAACATTCAAATTAATAGTGGAACTATCAACAGTCATTGTTCCTGAACCATTCCAAAGTCCACCTCCTTCAGTAGCTGCAGTGTTCATATTTACAGTTCCTCCTGTAATATTTACTGTACTGTTTCCACTGATGTGAAGTCCACCACCATTTCCTGGTGCGCCCATTCCGGTTACAACTCCTGTGTCGTTTGAATCTAAGTTAACGTTAGTAAGCGTTACCGCTCCACCTCCATTAGCCTCAATTCCACCACCTGCGCGGTTAGATGTATTATCCATGATTGTGATTCCATTTGCAGTCAGTGTTCCTGCTGCATTTAAAATTCCACCACCTGTTGATTGTGCACCATCTGCAATGTTATTTGTAATCATGGTTGAACCAGATATATCAAGTGTTCCGCCTTCATTGTAGATTCCTCCACCACCAGAGGCTCCTGCTGTTTCAGCATCGCTTCCAGAGGCAGTATTACCATCTACCGTATGGTCAATAACGGTCATTACACCTGATCCGTTCCATAGTCCACCGCCTTCATTGGCAGCGGTATTCATGTTAGTTGTTCCACCTGTAATGTTCACAGCACTGTTTCCACTGATGTGAAGTCCACCACCATTTCCTGGTGCGCCCATTCCGGTCACAACTCCTGTATCGTTTGAATCTAAAGTAACATCGGTAAGCGTTACTGCTCCACCTCCATTAGCCTCAATTCCACCACCTGCGCGGTTAGATGTATTATTCATAATAGTAATTCCATTTGCAGTCAGTGTTCCTGCTGCATTTAAAATGCCACCACCAGTTGATTGTGCGCCATCTGCAATGTTATTAGTAATCATGGTTGAACCAGATAGATCAAGTGTTCCGCCTTCATTGTAGATTCCTCCACCACCAGCGGCTCCTGCTGTTTCAGCATCGCTTCCAGAGGCAGTATTACCATCTACCGTATGGTCAATAACGGTCATTACACCTGATCCATTCCATAATCCACCGCCTTCATTGGCAGCGGTATTTCCATTTGTTGTTCCACCAGTAATTGTTGCATTACCTGGACCAGTAATATGTAAACCACCGCCATTTCCAGGTGCAGAACTTGTAATATTATTATCTAAAGTAACATTTGTTAATGTTAATGTTCCAGATGCCATTGTAGAATTATCTTCAATTCCACCACCAGCTCTATTTGATGTATTTCCGGTTATAGATGAATCTGAAACAGAAACTGATCCACCAGAAACATTTTGAATTCCACCACCAGAACCTGAGGTTCCGTCAGCCACATTATTGGTGATTTCAGTTGCATTTTGAACAATCAATGTTCCACCATTATTAAAGATTCCTCCACCACCATCATCAGCGGCAGAACCACTAGCAGTATTACCATCGATTATAGTACCGTCAATAGTCATGGTTCCAGTACTATTCCATAATGCTCCACCCTCTCTTGCGGCAACATTATTGCTCATAGTTCCTCCCGTCACCGTAGCAGATGCTGAACCACTAATATGAAGTGCTCCTCCATTACCTGGGCTAGCCACTGCAGGTGCAACACCTGTATTGTTATTACTTACATTATAATTACCTGAAAAGTCAATTGAGCCATCAATTACTTCGATAGCACCACCTGCACGATTGGATCTGTTGAAAGTTAACACGGCATCCGTTATTGTAACAGCACCATCAGTACTTAAAATAGCACCTCCAGAACCTGCAGTTCCATCTGCGACGTTATTCAATATTGCTGCTGCATTACCAACTATTAAGGTTCCTCCATTATTGAAGATTGCTCCTCCACCATCATCTGCATCGTTACCCGATGCTATATTACCATCTAAAAACGATAAGCTCACATCCATGGTTCCCATATTGTTCCAAAGTCCACCGCCTTCTTTAGCAGCAAAATTATTTGAAATCGTTGAAAAACCAGACACCGTTGCGTTTGTCGTACCAGATAAATGTACTGCACCACCGTTTCCTGGGTTAGGTGTTATAGTATTTCCTAAACCAATGTCAACACCTGCAGAATTTCCGGTTAGAGTAACACCTGATAAAATCAAAGTGCCATTTGAACTATCCTCAATAGCACCACCTGCTCTACTTGCGTAGTTGCCCGTGATCGCTAATCCATTGGCTAAGTTCAAAATTCCATCCGTACTATTGAATATAGCACCACCACGTCCGCCCGGCGTTGCTCCCATGGCAATATTTCCTGTCAACGTAGTATTGGCATCTACATTAAGTGTCCCTCCGTTGTTGAAGAGACCTCCACCACCAGTAGCATCGCCATTTGCAATGTTTCCTGTGATCGCTGTACCATTTACATCCATAGAACCAACACTGTTCCAAAGTCCACCACCTTCAAAAGCGGTATTATTTGTGACCGCTCCATTATTGTAAACTACATCACCCATTCCTGAGATATGTAACCCACCACCATTTCCTGGTGCAGGACCGTTTACCACATTTTCGTTCAAAGTAACATTATTAAATGTGTATGTTTCACCTGACGCCGAATTGATTTCAATGCCACCACCAGCTCTGTTTGCTGTATTATTTTCTATGGTCAAACCATCAATATTGAGGGTTCCTGGTGTCAATGAAAAGATTCCACCACCAGAACCTAAAGTTCCTGAAGCCGTATTATTTGTAATTGTTGTTTCCGGAAGCACAACCAAAGCACCTCCATTGTTGAAGATTCCTCCTCCACCATCGTCGCCAGCATCACCTTGGGCATCGTTGCCATCGATAATCGTTCCGTCAACTGTCATTGTTCCAGAGCCGTTCCACAATCCACCACCTTCTCGTGTAGCGATATTTCCCTGTACCGTTCCATCCGTTATGTTGGAGTCCGCCGAACCTGTAATATGAAGTCCGCCACCATTTCCTGGGGCAGAACCTGTTGTATTGAAGTCCAGAGTTGTCTCAACTAGGCTAATGGTTCCCTCAATGGCTTCGATACCTCCACCAGCTCTATTAGCACTATTGTAGGATACCCAAGAAGTATCTACTGTGACATCGCCATCAGTACTAAAAATTCCACCACCTGAACCAGAGGCTCCGTCAGCTATATTATATGTAATCGTGGCTCCACTTCCTACGAACAAGGTACCTCCATTGTTAAAAATACCTCCACCGCCATTATCGGCATCATCACCTGAAGCTATGTTATATCTAACACCACCACTAATAATGTTCATCGTTCCCAAATTGTTCCAAAGTCCACCACCTTCTGAAGCGGCCAGGTTATCTTCTATTGTACAAGTCGTAAGGGATGCACTAGTAGTACCGGAAAGGTGAATGGCACCGCCATTTCCTGGGTTAGGTGTTATAGTATTACCTAAACCAATATCAACACCCGCTGAATTTCCTGTTAAGGTAACGTGAGCAAAAACTAAAGTTCCGTTTGACGCATCTTCTATGGCACCACCTGCCCTACTTGCGTAGTTGCCCGTAATTGCTAATTCGTTAGCCAAATTTAAAATTCCATCCGTACTATTGAAAATCGCTCCACCGCGTCCGCCAGGCGTTGCTCCCATGGCGATATTTCCTGTTAAGGTTGTTGCAGCATCTATATTAACTGTTCCTCCATTATTGAAAATCCCACCGCCGCCAGTAGAATCACCGGTTGCAGAGTTTTCTAATATGCCCACATTATTAATATCTAAAACACCACTTCCGTTCCATAAGCCACCACCTTCTTTAAGTGCTACGTTTCCTTTGACCATTCCACCAGTGATTGTAACATCACCAGCGCCTGTAACGTGAAGACCTCCACCATTTCCTGGAGCAGCCGAAGCTAAATCTACGCCAGCAACATTGTTAAGTATAGTAGTATTATTAAGTGTAACACCTAAACCAACACCAGAATTATCTTCAATTCCTCCGCCTGCTCTGAATGCAGTATTTGCGCCTATTGTAGAGGCATTAACAACTAGTACACCTCCAACATCATTGAAAATACCACCACCAGAACCTGAAGGGGTACCCACAATGCTGCCTTGATTATTAAAAACAACGCAACTGTTCAGCGTCACATTACTATTAGTCATATAAATACCTCCACCATTGAAAGCTCGACCTCTTGTTATTCTTAATTTATTTAGCTGAATGTTACCAGCAGTGATATTGAAAATTCTACCCAAGCGATCTCCATCAATTGTTGTTAGATCATTATTACCTTGAATAATTAAATCCTTGTCAATAATCAATTCACCTAATAATGTTACAGTAGTAACACCATCAAAAGTAATTGTACCACCAGCTGGTGTGTCTGCGATTTCATTTCGCAGTGTTCCGTCAGTTCCATCATCTGCTCCGCTGGTAACCACCTGGGCAAATGAATAGTTTGAAATAAAAAAAGTCATTGCTAATGCAATAACTATCGTAATTTTGTTTTTCATGTTGATTAGTTTTTAATTTGAAGGTTAACTTTTACATCTTTTGGGTGAGACATCAATACCTACGATAAATTCTATAGTCGGGTTTTGAAAAAAAATTACTTTAACATTTTGTTAACAGATATTATTATCAAATTGAAAATTTTATTCTTCATTTATTATGGTGTCAACAAGAAATAACCCATACTATTGACCATATTATTTTTTATACATTTAATAAATGAAAATCATTTCAACCAATATTGCGCAACCAACCCAGTTCTTATGGAAAGGAGAAGAAGTCACAACTGGCATTTATAAAAAACCAACCGACGTTCCTATATATTTAGGAAAAGAAGCGGTTAAAGGTGACGAAGTTTCAGACCGAAAAGTACATGGCGGTGAATTTAAAGCTTGCTATTTATTTTCTTCAAATCATTATCCTTATTGGCAAGAATTGTATCCTCATTTAGATTGGATGTATGGTATGCTAGGCGAAAACTTAACCATCGAAAATTTAGATGAAAAACAACTGTTTATTGGAGATATTTATAAATTAGGTAAGACGTTCGTACAAATCACACAACCTAGAGAACCCTGTTTTAAGTTCGCGCATAAATTTGGTTCAAATAAAGTCTTACAACAATTTATTGACCATGGATATTCTGGGACTTATCTTCGTGTTTTAGAAGAAGGTATGGTAAAAACAGGAGATTCCTTTAACTTAGTTGAACGTTCTAAAGATAGCGTTTCCATTTTTCATTTTTTTGAATTGCTCTATTCTAAGAATAAGAACAGGGATCACATTCGTCTAGTACTGGACAATGATGCTTTACCTCTAAGTTTAAAAAAACGTTTAAAGTATTTTCTCCAATAAGCAGTTATAACAAATTGCTCCCTATTCTTATCGGTTTTATTTGAAAAACGACTCAGGATCAAGGACTTTATTCAACTTTTCAACTATTATATAAACATTTAAAACACAGCTTTTAATAAAATAATTAGCTTTTACGAAAACGTTGTAGTAAGTCTTTCTTATATTTGAAAATCATCACAGTAAATCAGAGGTTAAAACCCAATCATCTTACAATTCCAACCATGAAAATCAAAAAAATATTAGTTGCCAATCGGAGTGAAATTGCTATACGTGTTTTAAGGGCTTGTGCAGAACTTAATATTGCTACTGTCGCTATTTACACATACGAGGACCGCTATTCGCAACATAGAAATAAGGCTGATGAGTCGTATCAAATTGGTGAGGACAACGCACCACTAAAACCTTATCTGGATATTGAAGAAATTGTAGCGCTGGCAAAAGAGAAAAATGTAGATGCCATACATCCTGGATATGGTTTTTTATCTGAGAATTCAGAATTCGCGAGGCGATGTGCCGAAAACGACATCATTTTCATAGGTCCAGATCCTGAAGTTATGGATGCTTTGGGCGACAAAATCACAGCTAAGAAAATTGCTGTAAAATGTAAAGTTCCAATCATTGAAAGTAACAAAAAAAGTCTGACGTCTTTAAAAATCGCTATTTCTGAAGCTAATTCCATTGGTTACCCATTGATGCTAAAAGCCGCTTCTGGAGGTGGAGGTCGTGGGATGCGTGTGGTTCGAAATAACTCAGATTTAGAACAAAATTTTGATTCAGCTCGAAATGAAGCTTTAAACGCTTTTGGTGATGATACCATGTTCTTAGAAAAGTATGTTGAAAACCCAAAACATATTGAAGTTCAAATTGTAGCAGACAGACATGGCAATATTCGTCATCTTTTTGAACGCGATTGTTCAGTGCAACGTCGTCATCAAAAAGTAGTCGAAGTCGCACCTTCTTATAATGTATCACAAAATGTAAAAGATGCCCTTTACAAATATGCGGTAGACATCACTTCAGAAGTCAACTATAATAACATAGGAACAGTTGAATTTTTAGTCGACGAACAAGACAATATCTATTTTATTGAAGTCAATCCAAGAATTCAAGTTGAGCATACCGTTACCGAAATGGTTACTGGAATCGATTTAGTGAAAACACAAATATTCATCGCTGGAGGTTATAAACTATCTGACAAACAAATAAAAATTTACGAACAAGCCTCTATAGAAACCAATGGTTTTGCTTTACAATGTCGATTAACCACTGAAGATCCTGAAAACAATTTTACACCAGATTACGGAAATATTACGACCTACAGAAGTGCATCAGGAATGGGAATTCGGTTAGATGCTGGCAGTATTTATCAAGGGTATAATGTGAGTCCGTTTTTCGATTCTATGCTAGTAAAAGTTTCTGCGCAAGGACGAACACTCGATGGAGCTGTTAGAAAAATGGTGCGTGCCTTAAAAGAGTTTAGAATTAGAGGTGTAAAAACCAATATTCATTTTCTGCAGAATGTGATTTTACATGACACCTTCAAAGCGGGAAAAGTAACCGTGAATTTCATCCAGAATACACCTTCTTTATTCGAAATAAAACTGCCACAAGACCGAACTTCAAAAGCCGTTAATTTCCTTGCTGAAGTTATAGTCAATGGGAATTCCGATGTTAAAAACATCGATAGAGACAAAGTATTTAGAAAAGCAAAAGTTCCAAAGTACAAGCGATTAGATGCGTTTCCCAAAGGCACCAAGGATTTACTGACCGAACTGGGACCAGAAGCCTTTTGCCGATGGTTGATGCGTGACAAAAAAATACATTACACCGATACCACCATGCGAGATGCACACCAATCACTTTTAGCGACCCGTATGCGTAGCTACGACATGCTAAAAGTGGCTGAAAGTTTTGCAAAAAACCATCCCAACACCTTTAGTATGGAAGTTTGGGGAGGCGCAACTTTTGACGTCTGCTATCGCTTTTTACATGAAAGTCCATGGACACGATTAAGGGAGTTGCGTAAAGCCGTTCCTAATATATTGTTTCAAATGTTATTGCGAGGCTCAAATGCCGTAGGATATAAAGCTTATCCAGATAATTTAATTGAAAAATTCGTCGAAAAATCTTGGGAAAATGGGGTTGACATTTTTAGAATTTTCGACTCGCTCAATTGGGTGAAAGCCATGGAACCAAGTATTAGATATGTGAGAAATAATACTGAAGGCATCGCACAAGCTGCCATTAGTTACACCGGAAATATTTTGGACCCGAAAGAAACCAAATACAATCTAAAATATTATACACAACTCGCCAAGGATTTGGAAAATGCTGGTGCCCACATGATCGCTATAAAAGATATGGCTGGCTTACTAAAACCTTATGCAGCCACAGAATTGGTTACGGCACTTAAAGACACGTTGAACATTCCTGTTCATTTACATACCCATGACACCTCTTCTTTACAAACTGCCTCCTATTTAAAAGCGATTGAAGCTGGCGTTGATGTAGTCGATGTGGCACTTGGAGGTCTTTCAGGACTCACGTCACAACCGAATTTTAATAGTGTTGTAGAAATGATGAAAGGCCAAGAACGCGCGCACGATTTTGATATGAATTCCTTAAATCAGTTTTCAAATTATTGGGAAGATACGCGCGAAATGTATTATCCATTTGAATCTGGTTTAAAAGCTGGAACTGCAGAAGTATATCAACATGAAATTCCAGGTGGTCAATATTCAAATTTACGCCCTCAAGCGATGGCCTTAGGTTTAGGAGATCGATTTGAAGAGGTAAAAAAAATGTATGCCCAAGTTAATGCCATGTTTGGAAATTTAATCAAAGTGACCCCTAGCTCTAAGGTGGTTGGCGATATGGCCATTTTTATGGTGACTAACAATTTAACACCAAGTGATGTAATGGAACGTGGTGAGAGCATTTCATTTCCAGAATCGGTAATTAATTTCTTTAAAGGCGATTTAGGACAACCTGTTGGAGGCTTTCCGAAAGAACTTCAAAAAATAATTCTTAAAAATAGAGACGCTTACACAGACCGACCAAATGCGCATTTAGAACCTGTAGATTTCACAAAAGAATTTGCGGCTTTTAAAAAGAAATTCCAGCAAGGTTTTACAAGAGCGATTGAAACGGAAGATTTTTTGTCTTATATGCTCTATCCAAAAGTATTTGAAAAAGCACATGAAAACTATAAACGCTATGGGAATGTAGCACTCATACCAACCAAAGATTTCTTTTTTGGCATGAAGTTACAAGAGGAAACCAATATCACACTAGAACCTGGAAAAACCATAATTGTAAAGTTACTTTCCGTTAGTATTCCTAATGATGAAGGCATGCGAACCGTGTTCTTTAAAGTGAATGGTGAAAACCGTTTTGTTGAAATTTTTGATACCTCATTAAATATTAAAAAAGTTGAAAATGTAAAAATCGATACAGAAGACACTAATCAAATTGGTGCGCCTCTGCAAGGATCCTTATATAAGGTATTAGTTAAGAAAGGTTCTACGGTAAAAGAAAATGATCCTTTGTTTGTGATTGAAGCCATGAAAATGGAAACGACCGTAACAGCTCATAAATCTGGAAAAATTAAGTCTGTTGCTTTAAATGAAGGGAGTATGGTAGGACAAAATGATTTGATTGTTACCTTTGAATGATAAATTCAATTTATGTCAACCAAATACAACCTAATAGGAATCAATTATAACCAAACCAGAAAAGCAGATCCGTATTTAACTGAAAAATTGGTAAAACATCTGAATCTAAAAAAGGAAGGTTTGTATTTAGATATTGGTTGTGGCACTGGTAATTACTCGAATGCACTTCAAGAAAAAGGATTTCAATTTATTGGCATAGATCCCTCAATCGAAATGCTTCAAAAAGCGCAAGCCAAAAATCCAGCTATGAATTGGAAAATTGGTTGTGCTGAAAACACAAAGTTACCTGAACAAAGTATCGATGGCGTTATTGGTACGTTGACTATTCATCACTGGACCAATTTGGTAAGAGCATTTTCAGAATTAGCCTATATTTTAAAACCTGATGGTAAAATTGTCATTTTCACTGCTACTCCAAATCAAATGAAAGGATATTGGCTAAATCATTATTTTCCACAAATGTTAAAAGAGTCCATAACCCAAATGCCATCGCTTGAAGCGGTTGAAAATGCCATGCAACTTTCAAATTTAAAAATTACAAAGACCGAAACCTACAGTATAAAACCCGATTTGAAAGATCAGTTTTTATACTGCGGCAAACAAAATCCGGAATTATATTTTGATGAAAACATAAGGCATGGGATTTCGTCTTTTAGTGCTTTAGCTAATATTGAGGAAGTTGAAAAAGGTTTAACCGCATTACGAAAAGATATTGACAACGGCAAAATAGATGAGATTATAAAATCTTACGAAAATGAATTGGGCGATTACCTTTACATCATAGGAGAATTGGCTTATTTTTAACGTTTTATAAATTGTATTGGCAAGGCTTTTGAAAATTATGAGGTCAATTAAACAAACACATAATTATGACCATATTTAAATCATTCGCAATTCTTACATTAATCCTAATGATGTCTTCTTGTGGCTCCACAAAACACACAACATCGACCTACTGGGTCAACAGCTCAAAAGTCGATTGCGATGCTGGCGCAGGAAAAGCAAAATGCCTCCAAGTTACAAAAGCAGACGATTACGAAAATACAGATTGGTCTAATTTTCATTCCACAATAAATGGCTTCACTTTTGAACCTGGTTTGCTTCAAAAAATTGAAGTTACAGAAATGAAATTAGAGGTTGAAAATGTTCCTGCTGATGCGTCTTCAATTCAATACGATCTTGTTAAAGTTCTAGAGAAAAAATCAGATCCAAAAATGGCGATTCATGATATTTGGGTAGCAACGCACATTAACGGTGAGGAAATTGCCAAAACCAATGCGCCAACACTTGAAATCAACTCCACGGAAATGCAAGTTTATGGATCTAATGGTTGCAATAATTACAATGGGCAGATTAAAACCTTAAATTCTAAAGCCATAGAATTCGGAGCCATTGCCTCAACACGAAAAATGTGTGCCAACATGACGATTCCAGATCGTTTTGATAAAGCATTGAATAGAACAACAACTTACAAAAAAGAGGGTTTAACCCTGAAACTCTTTAATGGACATGGAAATGAAATTCTACGTTTCAGAAAAGTGGATTAACATTTGGGTCGTTTAGTTAAAGTTCGTCTGAATAACTCAATAACCTAATATCTTTTTTTACCATAATTTGAAATTGCAATTAAGTGTTATCATTTTCTTTTGGTTTACTTTTGTCAAACTCTTTATCATAAATCGCAGAATCAAAATATGAAACAAAAAATTTTATTTATACTTCTAACCAGTTTATTTACCCAATTATATTCACAAGTTAATACTATAGATTTTCAATTATCTCTTGGCCCGACATTATCTGTTCCAAAAACCAGTGAGCTAACCAATTCTAACGTTTCTGGAAGTCCAGAAATAAAATCGTCCATAAATATTGGTGTTTTTATATTACCAAGCATAAACTATTTTATAAGCGAAAAAAGCTCAATAGATTTTGGTGTTGGGTATTATTTGGATAGATTTTCAATTGAAGATAAAATAGGATATGTGACCCACAAAGGAAATAGGAATATACACCAAATTCAAACACCTATAAATTTCAACTTTCATTTCGGAAATGACAAATCTTATCAGTTCGGAATTGGAGCATTTGCAATTTTTACGGTTGCAGCAAAAGAAAAAGGCGATAGTAATGTGGATTCATCAAGAATCGATTTCATTGACCCAAGCGACCCACTTGTCTATAATAATATCTCTATTGGCTATGAAAAAGACATCAAGGATAATTATAATTCTGTGAGTTTTGGTACTTACTTACAATTGAAGAAAAGCATTTCTTTTTCAGCGAGTAAAAAAGGATTTATCCTTTTAAAAATCAACCAATATATCAATGCCATAAAGAATAACGATACGGATTCTGATCTTAGTCAATATGTAGAGTTTAAGAATGAAAAAGAGCCGATGACTGTTAATCTAGGAGTTGGTCTTATATTATAAGGAGAGAACTAAAAAAAATTTTCAAGTTGCAAGAGAAAAAAACACATCCCAAAGTAAAATCAGAACTTCATCCCAGAAGTCAGCATAGAGAACGTTATAATTTTCAAAAACTCATTAAAAGTTCTCCAAAATTGGCCGCGTATGTGGCGCCAAATAAATATGGAGATGAATCTATTGATTTTTTTAATCCTGATGCGGTGAAAGCGTTAAACAAGGCGTTATTAATTCATCATTATGGCTTACAATATTGGGATATCCCTAAACATTATTTGTGTCCACCAATTCCTGGTCGTGCAGATTACATCCATAATATTGCTGACCTTTTAAAAGGCAATGGTTCCGAAATTCCAAAAGGCAAGCACATTAAAGGCTTGGATATTGGTGTTGGTGCTAATTGTATTTACCCAATTATTGGCCAGCACGAATATGGTTGGTCATTTATAGGCAGTGATACAGACGAAACTGCGATTGCTAATGCTAAAGAAATTGAACAGCGAAATTCGAGTTTAAAGTCGACATTGGAAATTAGGCGCCAAGAAAAATCCAATGACTTTTTCTACAACATTTTAAAACCGGAAGAAAAAGTGGATTTTACAATTTGTAACCCTCCGTTTCATGCATCTGCCGAAGAAGCTCAAAAAGCAAGTTTAAAAAAGCAGAAGAACCTAAAAGGTAAAAGACCAAACAAAGCACTTTTAAATTTTGGTGGACAACATAACGAACTCTGGACTAAAGGCGGTGAAGCACGCTTTGTAAAAGACATGATTTACGAAAGCAAGCATTTTGGAAAACAATGCTTATGGTTTACGAGTTTAATTTCGAAAGAAACCACCCTAAAACCGACCTATAAAATTTTACAAAAAGTAAATGCGACAGACGTTAAAACGATTGAAATGGGACAAGGGCATAAAGTCAGCCGATGTATTGCTTGGACGTTTTTAACTGATGAAGAACAGAAGGATTGGGTTGCTGAACGTTGGTAGAAAGATTTCGTCACTTCGAGTATTCCGATTTTTTTATCGGAATGTATCGAGAAGCAATTGAAATTAAGAGATTCTCGATACAATTTGCTCATACTTCACAAATTACTCGAACTGACGTAATAAATAATTTTAAAATTTTTATAGCTAAGATGGAATTAACAATTGTTCTACCTTTGCATTAAATTCGAAACTCATGTCATTCAAAGACTTACACCTCATAAAACCATTACAAAAAGCGATTGAAGCTTCAGGTTATGTTGATCCCACTTTGGTACAGCAACGTTCTATTCCTCTAGTTTTAGAAGGTAAAGATGTCATTGTATCTGCACAAACTGGCACAGGAAAAACTGCGGCTTTTGCGTTGCCTATTTTACAGCAACTTTTTGATAAGCAAGATGCGCCAAAAAAAGGCAAGAAAATAAGGGCTTTGATCGTGAGTCCTACTCGGGAATTGGCAGTACAGATTCAACAGAATTTTAAAACCTATGCACAATTCACTAATCTGCGTTCTCTGGTTGTCTTTGGAGGAGCATCCATAGAACCACAAATTGATGTGCTAAAAAAAGGTGTTGATATTTTAGTCGCAACACCTGGTCGCCTACTCGATTTGCATAAACAAGATTATATCAATCTCGATTATATTGAAACCTTCGTTTTAGATGAAGCGGATTTAATGTTGGCCATGGGCTTTATTGATGATATTAAAAAAATAGAACGTCTTTGTCCTGAGGACAAACAAACCTTATTATTTTCGGCCACCATTCCTTATAAAATAGAGGAATTGGCAAAAACCATTCTTAAAAATCCTGAACGTATTGATGTGACTCCAACAAAATCAGTTGCTCAAGATGTGAGTCAGGTGTTGTATTACGTCCCTAAACGCAACAAAATTGAGTTGTGTTTACATTTAATGCGAAACACCATAAAAGGAAATGTTCTCATTTTTAGACGTACCAAATTTGGGGTTAACAAATTAGAACAGACCTTACTTAAAAACGGCTATACCGTTGATAGCATTCATGGAGACAAAGCGCAAAGTGAACGGCAAAATGCTTTGAATAAATTCAAAAATGGTTATGTAAAAGTCTTAATTGCCACAGATGTTGCTGCTCGTGGCATTGATATTAACGAACTCGATAACGTCTTTAATTTTGATATGCCAAATGTACCGGAAACTTACGTTCACAGAATCGGTAGAACTGGTCGTGCTGGAAATATCGGAATAGCGTATTCCATGTGTTCTGCTGATGAGAAAAGCTATGTAAAAACTATTGAGCAAAGCATTAATGTTCAAATTCCTGTTGAAACTGAACACCCTTATCCCTTAGATCCAAAAGCGAAACCGATAGTGCATAAAAAGAAAGGGAGTAAGTATAAAAAAGGCAGAAAAAGTGAAGCTTCCAAGAAGAAGAAAAAACGTTGGTATTGATGAGATGGAAGCTTGAAGCATGAAGCACGAAGTAGGAAAAATAGAGTTTGGGAAAATTAAAATAGTTTTTAATTTTTATTAAAAAATACAATTATCGTTGAATATGCCTAAATTTATAGGGAATTAACCCAACCAACCACTTAAATGAGTCAAGATTATAACAATCCTGCGTTTAAAAAGCTACTCAAAAAACTTCAAGAAGAAAGCTGGCAACTGGAATTGCTAATTTCTGGTTTTGCCATTTTCGGATTATTTAGTGCTTATGACCCTTTAAAAGTAGCCATTATAGAAGCCACTAATGACGGCATTATTCATCAAGCTATAATTGCCCAAGTCGCTTGGTTTTCTTGTATTATACTACTATTTAATTTGTTGCTGCATGTATTGTTGCGCGGTTTATGGATTGGTGCTTTGGGTTTACGATATGTGTCTGGCGATATTGATTACGAAGAATTAAATTACAGTTTAAAGTTTACCACCTATTTAAAGAAAAAAGTAGGTTCTTTTGATAGGTACATTGGGCGTTTGGAAAATTATTGCAGTATTATTTTTGCGGTTTCCTTTCTGCTCATATTTTACGTGCTCGCACTTACATTTACCATACTAGTCATGGTACTTACAATAGAATATATTGTAACCAATGAAAACCTGCCCGAATGGATTCGGAATTTTTTAGGTATTCCACTAATTATTTTTGTTGTCCTAGGTTTACTTCTCACGTTTATTGACTTTGTTTCACAAGGCTGGTTAAAAAAGAAACAATGGCTATCAAAAATCTATTTTCCTTTTTATTTAGTATTTAGCACCATTACCTTATCTTTTCTATATCGACCTATTGTTTATAATTTTTTGGACAATAAATTTGGCAAGCGTTTGAGCTTAATCTTATTTCCTATTTTTATTCTAGTTATAATTATGACTTCCCTGAACCATAATTTTTCAAACTATTTCAATGAACGGAACAGCTCTACCAACTACATTGCCAGCGATAATAATTATGAAGATTTAGTATTAACAAATGAGGAACTTTTTATTGACGATGCAGCGATTCAATCTAAAATAATTTCAGGAACCTATGTAAAAGTATATGTGAAATTCTCTGAATCCATAGAAGACAATATTTTTGAATTTAATGAAGGGCTAAAACCAGAAAAAGACATTAGAGGCATTACATCAGATATAAAAATTGGCTTTAACCATGCTAGTAATAACAGTGGTAATAGTCGAAAACGTTTAGATAGTTTGCGAACGGATTATTTAAGAACATTCAACAAAGTATATTCGGTTGAGATAGATACTTTGAAATTTGTATCAGATTTTGTAGTCAATAAAAATGCCTTGGGATTTGAAACTTATTTACCGACTGAAGCCTTAAGTTCTGGAAAACATGTTTTATCCGTAAAATATAAAACTATAAAGGAAAAAGACACCTTAGAAAAAAATATTATATCGATCATTTTCTGGTATTATCCCAACTAATACGTCATCCGTTTATCAAGATAATGTTTTAACAAAGGCACCTGAATACTCACCATAATTGCCAAAAGCACAACAGCATACATCAGCGTAGTTGAGAAATCAACGGAAAGATTTTCTAAAGGATTAACCGTTATATTAGACCAATCCAATCGGTCAAACCATCCATCATTTTTAGTTTCTTTATTCAAATAAATATAGCCAACCAAAGCCACAAAACCACCCAAAATCACAAACCAAACTGACTTTGGAATCAATGGCTTATATACTGTAACTGTTGATTTGGAAATTGCTTCAACCTTAGACATTATATTATCTGTAAAGCTCAAAGAAGGTTGCTCTAAACTATCCGTGGACATTAGTTTTCCAATGAGTTCTTCTATTTTTTTATCATCCTTTTCCATAATTCAATCTGCTTTCTGGTTGTAAATATTGCTCTAAAATAAGGGCTAACTTTTTTCGTGCTCTAAAAAGCTTCACTTTTACTGTGTTGGCTTCAATATTTGTAATCTTCGAAATTTCCTCTAAAGATAAGTCCTCAAAATAAAATAAGGTCAGCAATGCACTCGTTTCTTCAGGGAGTTTGGCCACACAATTTCTTATCAATGCTTTCTTTTCATTCATAATCATGTTTTCCAACGCATTATCAATAACATCTAATTTATTAAAAGTAAATTCATCAATAGCAACATCATTTAAAAATTTTTTATTCTTTTTTATGCGGTCCAAACACGTATTGTAGGTCACTTTATAAATCCATGTCGAAAACTTAGAGTCACCTTTAAACTTATCCAATGACTTAAAAACTTTTACAAAAGTATCTTGAGCCACTTCCTCTGCCTCTTCTCTATGTTTTAACATGCGTAAGGCCAAAGTATAAACCAAATCCTTATACAGATCCACTAATTGCGCATACGCCTTAGTGTCTCCATTTTTAATAGCTTTGATTAGTATTTGGTCGTCGTTGATGGTCATTTTGTATTTAAGACGACATAAAACAATATAAGGTTACACAAATACAATAAATTTATTTTTTTTGAAAAAAGTGTAACCTGAATTCAAACCTTGTCGTCATAAGCTATGAACAAATAAAATTAATCAATGAAGTTACTTAAACTATTTCTTTTTGCTGCAAATAAGTCTTTTTCACTTTGATTTCGACTTTTTCTCATACCGTAGCTAAGGCTACGTTATTCAAAAAAGGCTTCTTCAAAATAAAAAATCTATAATTTTCGCTATAAAAACACATAGTCCAAATAACTCCAATTAAAAAACAAACATTATGAACGAAGAAATTTTAATACCGCTTAGTCTATTCGCAGCAATATTTGGAATGGTATATTTATACCTATCTACAAGAAACAAGGAGCGCCTGGCACTTATTGAAAAAGGTGCAGATGCAAGTATTTTTAACCTAGGCAAACGCTCTGGTTCCTCTTGGAAAGTTATTGTTTTAAACTTAGCGTTTCTGTTAATGGGTATTGGGTTAGGCGTGTTTATTGCTAATATTCTAGAAACTTATACGGGTTTAGATGATAATGCTATTTACCCAGCTATGATATTCTTAATGGCTGGAATGGGTCTCTATGTAGGTTTTACCCAAACCAAAAAAGCATTAGATGACTAATAATTAAGAACTAATCAATCTTTAAAAAGCGTCTCTTCCGATAGTTATCGGAATTGAGGCGTTTTTTTATGCCCATAAATAATGTATCTTTAAAAAATTATAAGCTTAACCATGCACAAATTTTTATTTTTCCTACTTTTTATTGGGCAATTATCTTTTGCCCAGATCACTATTAAAGACAGTATTTCAACTTATCCTGTGAGTTATGCCACTATTTCGTTCGGAAATGGTAACGGTATTTTTGCGGATGATGAAGGTCAGTTTTTCTTCACCAAGAAATTATATCCAGATATCGATTCGCTTTTTATTTCGGCTTTGGGTTTTAAAGATTTGAATGTTTCCACAAACAATTTGCCCAGCCAATTATTGATGCATCCTGAAGCTTCAGAATTAGATGAAGTTTTGGTTGGAGTTACAATAGATAGAAAATTCAAAGAAGAAAAACTAAAACCATACCTAGATGACGATTATTACAATTGTTGGCTACCGACCATAGAATCTGAGATAGCGGTTTATTTTCCTAAAACCACTGACCAAGATCAAAAGCTAAAAACAGTATTTTTTCCTATTGCTTTAGAATCGAAAGATTGGGAAAAGCGCAACCGTAAAAACAGTGAAAAGAAAAAATTTTCGACCTTATTTAAAGTTAAATTTTATGACAATAATAATGGCGTTCCCGGGAAAGTGCTGACCTACGAAACCATTGTTTTTAGAGCGACTGAAAAAACTGGCGATGCCTTTGAGCTGAATGTCGAAGATTACGACATTTACATTCCTGAAAATGGTTTTTTTGTGTCCCTTCAAGTTTTGGGTTACACTAACAAAGAGGGAAAGCTGTTACCTAATAAAAAGTACAAAGAGATTAAATCCAAATCTGGTGATATCGTAAAAATCCCGACCAACTTTAGACCATTATTACCTTTTACAGATGAGGTGGAAGGCAAAAACACTTACATTAAACGTGTGTTCATCAATGGCAACAATTGGGTGAAGTTTGACAAAGGCAATGGTTTACAATCCAGTCTACTCAAACGGGATTTATTTAATTATGGCATTGGTTTAACCTATAAAACTTACAAAGATGAATGAGCCAATTGGTCTTTACATAATGGCAGGAATTTATGTTTTAGCAGGAATCATGCATTTTATAAAGCCAAAAATGTATATGCGGATTATGCCAAAATATTTACCAAACCATAAAGCTTTGGTGTATTTGAGCGGAATCGCAGAGATGCTATTAGGCATTGGATTATGTATTCCTGCTGTAAAAAATATGGCCATTTTTGGCATTATTGCAATGTTGGCGGTTTTTCTTTTGGTACATTTTTATATGCTTTCTGGCGAAAAAGCATCTGCAGGAATTCCGAAATGGATTTTGATTTTACGGATTCCACTTCAATTTGGTTTGATGTATTGGGCTTGGGTTTATTTGTAATTTTAAATTTTAAAACTTGAATTTTTGAGTTCAATAATTCACTCCACCTCAAAATCAAAATAAGTCTTAGGAAAGGGTTCCCAACGCAAGGTAAAATGCCACCACTCCTTTGGATAGTTTCTAAAATTGTGCTTCAACATTACGGTTTGTAACAATTGGCGGTTTTGCTTTTGCTTTTCCGTTAAATCATCATGGGCAACCCAAGACGCTTTGCCAAAAAAATCGTACGGACTTCCCATATCCAAAGGTGCTCCTGTTTCACCATCGATGATCGTTAAATCTATTGTACTGCCTCTACTATGCCCAGAACGAGAGGCTATATAACCCGCTTTAAACAAATTTCTTTTATTCACTTCAGGATAAAATTGCTGTTTATTAATGGTATCGTTCAAGTCTTTTGCCCAACGGATAAAATGATTTACGGCACGTTGTGGCCTATAACCGTCATACACTTTTAAACAGAGATTTTGTTGCTGTAACTCATCTTGAACCAATTTCAGCTTTTCGGCTGTGCCTTTGGTCAATATCAAACGATTGGCCTTGTAGCCATCTATAGTATCACCGACAAAATTGTTTTGTGAAAAATATCGTAATTCCACATTTAAATCCGGAATTACAGATGTTACATACACAAAACCTTCAGGCAAAGTTTGCTTTTGTTGAAAACCAAATAAAAGCAATACTAAACTTCCTATGTAAAAAATTGTTTTATAATTCATATCGAACTACTAAATTACTGAAAAAATAGTGACGAAGAAAAGAGGGTTCGGTTTATCACAACATTGATAGTTCACAGAAGTGAAAAAGTCCTAAAAAACAAAAAACCGAGATCCCTCAATCTCGGTTTTCGTTTATTTGCTTTTTAACTATGCTGGTAGATTTAGGGTCTCTAAGTTAACACAACATAAGGCAAATATTAATTAATTAATCCATTGAACTAAAAACTAAATTTTAGTACGAGTCAAATATATAATTCATTTTGAATTGCAACGCTAAAAAACACATTTAATCGATGTATTGCATATAATTTTAACATTTAAAGACGAAATAGTGCATTTCACCGATAAAATACATTACTCAAATGGTAAAAACATTGCATTTCAAAATGAAAAATTGGTATAAAATTTGAATCAAAGTTTAATGTTTGAGGTATATGAAGTAACTTTAAACATCATAAAAACAATTTAAAAATGAAACAGTATGTAATTCTCGCTTTTTGTTTGGTTTGTTCCATTGGTTTGAGTCAGGACAAAACTTATACGGAAGAAGAATTGGCCATCACAAAATGGATCGATGGTACATTACTCAGTCCAAACGGAAATGACAAACCCAATTTAGCCATCATAATTGCAGGTTCTGGACCTACAAATCGAAACGGCAATCAGAATTTCCTTAAAAATAATTCTTTAAAAAAGTTGGCAGAAGGACTTACAGACAATGGTATTGCTACCTTTAGATACGATAAGCGCATCGTAAAACAGATTCTAAAGAATAACGTCGATAAGAACATGATGTTCGATGATTTTGTAAGCGATGCTTCTGATGTTTTAGATTACTTTAAGGAAAAGGATAGCTATAATAAAATTTATGTCATCGGTCACAGTCAAGGGAGTTTGGTCGGCATGCTATCGGCTAAGGACAAAGCTGATGGTTTTATTTCATTGGCCGGAGCTGGCAATAATATAGGAGACGTCATTATTGAACAAGTAACCAAAATGGCACCAAAACTAGGCACAGAAGCGCAACGAATTGTCGGTTTATTAAAGAAGGGAGAAAACACTACGGATTATCCTGATGCTTTAGGCTCTATGTTTGGTCCGAACATTCAAGATTTTATGATCAATTGGATGACTCATACTCCGACCGAAATCATTCAAGATTTAGAAATGCCGATTCTAATTATTAATGGCACAAAAGATCTTCAAGTTTCGGTTAAAGAGGCGGAACTATTAAAGGAAGCCAATGACCAAGCAAAATTGATAATTATAGACAACATGAACCATGTGCTTTTTGAAATTGAAGGTGACGATTTAGAAAATTCAAAATCATATAATGAATCGTTTCGAAAAGTTTCTCCAATACTTATTGAAAGTATTACGGATTTCATAAAATCTTAATAGGCAGTCATTAATCACAACTTCACAGGAAAGCATCTTTTTAAGGTGCTTTTTTTTTATGTTGAAACCTCATAAAAAACGAAAAGCATCCCTTCCGATTATTAACGGAAACGAGATGCTTTTTCAACTTAACCAACTAAACAAAATGAAAAGCATTCCTCCCGATTACTATCAGGAACGAGATGCTACCTCTAATTGAATACCAAACAAAATGAAAAGCATCCCTCCCGATTACTATCGGGAACGAGATGCTAATTCTAATTGAATATGAAACAAAATGAAAAGCATCCCAACCACGAGATGCTTTTTCTAACTAACCAACCAAATGTAATACAACTACTTTGTAGTAATGTTACCAGATGGTAACTATCGTAATATGTATTACGATTAGTATATTACAAACGGCGTGCCAAACTTTATTTTATGAACGCTTTTTATTTAAACTCATAAAACTGTAACAAATAAATTTATTTGCATACTAATCTAATAAGTTATATCTTTATGATATCATTTTAATATCATATTGAATTTTAAATAGATTAACCAACTAAATTTTTGAAATCATGACAGAAGAAAAAATCATCGTCCCTGCAAATGGCTACTTAATGTTATTCTTATTTATAGCATTATTCTTTGGAAGTATTGCGCTCATTCCCATAACACAAACAGCTTGGCCTGCATTTGGTATTGTCGTAGCAATTATATTGGCATTCGGATTTTTAATGGTACAACCAAATGGTTCCCGTGTGTTACTTTTATTCGGAAAATATGTTGGCACCGTAAAAAAGAACGGCTTCTATTGGGTAAATCCATTGTATACTAAAAAGAAAATCTCCCTAAGAGCCAGTAACTTTGATAGCGAACGTTTAAAAGTGAATGACAAATTAGGAAATCCAATCATGATTAGTACAATTTTGGTTTGGCGCGTTCAAAACACTTACAAAGCAGCATTTGACGTCGATAATTACGAAAATTTTGTACGCGTACAAACCGATGCGGCAGTACGGAAATTGGCAAGCATGTACCCATATGATAACTTTGCAGATGAAGGTGTTGATGAAGATATCACGCTCCGTTCTAGCGTCAACGAAGTGAGCAATGCTTTAGAAAAAGAAATAGACGAGCGCTTAACCATTGCAGGCATAGAAGTACTCGAAGCCAGAATCGGCTATTTGGCTTATTCTAACGAGATCGCCAACGCCATGTTAAAGCGACAACAAGCCACAGCCATCGTAGCAGCAAGACATAAAATTGTTGAAGGTGCTGTGAGTATGGTCGAAATGGCCATTGAACAACTCAGCAGAAAAAATGTCGTGGATTTAGATGAAGAACGCAAAGCGGCAATGGTCAGTAATCTAATGGTTGTGCTTTGTGGAGATAAAGATGCGTCGCCAGTTTTAAATACAGGAACCTTAAATCATTAATCCAAATTTTTTATTAAGGATTAAATTTTATTAAAATAGAACTATCAAGAGCTTTTGTAATCTAACCCATGAGAATTTTCAAGGAAGAACAACGTTTTAATCAATTATGGCTAATTGTGCTGCTATTAGTTAGTATAATGGTTCCTATAGCTATCATCATTAGTGAATATATTGAAAATCCCAGTAGCTTTTCTATAAGCGAATTAATATCCATTATTGGAGTTATGATTTTAGCTTCTGGAATTATATTTTTGTTTAAGCTAAACACGAGAATAGACGAAAAAGGAATTCATTATAAATTTTTCCCTTTGCATTGGAGTTTTAAAACCATTAACTGGAGCCAAATTGATAACGCTTATGTAAAAACTTACAATCCCATTGGTGAATATGGTGGCTGGGGATTGCGTGGTGGATTTTTTTGGAATAAGTCTAAGGGAAAAGCTATAAATGTTTCTGGTGATGTTGGTATTCAAATCAAATTGAAAAGCGGAAAAAAATTATTAATTGGAACGCAAAAACGCAACGATGCCGAAAGTGTGTTAGCCACCTATAAATCAAAATTCAATTAATCTATAATGTCTAAAAAGAAAGCCTTTGCATTACGAATCAATGAAGATATGCTGAAAGCTGTTGAAAAATGGGCTTCGGATGAATTTCGCAGTACCAATGGCCAAATCGAATGGATGTTAATGCAATATTTAAAAGAACACAATAGGCAACCCAAACAAAAAGATAATTCTACAGATAAAAAGTGATCCGAAACGGTCACTTTTTTAGTTTTTAATTTTTGTATTTTGCAGGCACCAAACAAACTTGACTATGGACAATACTCCTATTTTTACTGATGATACTATAGTATTCGGACTTCTTATGCTCGCTTTAGGATTTGTATTTATTACAGAATCCATCAAAACGGGATTTTGGCCAAAATTTTATAAAATAGTGCCAGGACTATTTATGGCGTATATGCTTCCAGCTGTTTTAACCACAACGGGCTTAATTTCGCCGGAATGGACAACGGTTTCAGAAACAGGAGTTGTAACCGAACATAGTACCAGCCTATATTATGTTGCCAGTCGCTATTTGTTACCGGCAGCTTTAGTTTTAATGACATTGAGTATCGATTTAAAAGCGGTTTTTAACTTAGGTTGGAAAGCTTTGGTGATGTTCTTCACAGGAACATTGGGAATAGTTATTGGTGGACCTATTGCTATTTTATTAATTGCAGCCGTTCATCCCGAAACTGTTGGAGGTGTTGGGCCAGATGCGGTATGGAGAGGGCTTTCTACATTAGCGGGAAGCTGGATTGGTGGTGGTGCCAACCAAACTGCCATGTTAGAAATTTATGGCTACAACCAAGCTAAATATGGAGGTATGGTGTTTGTAGATATCGTTGTCGCCAATATTTGGATGGCTATTATATTGATTGGAATTGGAAAAAGAAATCGTATTAATAAATGGTTAAAAGCAGACACATCTTCTATCGAAGAATTGAAAGAAAAAGTATCCTCATTCTCAGAAAAAGTAAAGCGAAATCCATCACTGACAGATATTATGATTATTGGTGCTATTGCTTTTGGCACTGTAAGCGTCGCACATTTCAGTGCCAATTATTTAGCGCCGCTTTTCGAAGGTATTGTTGCTGGAATAGAATCTCCGACCACAAGAAATATATTTACCTTTTTAAGTTCAAAATTCTTTTGGATGATCAGTGTGGCAACCATAATCGCTATATTATTATCAAACACCAAAGCTAAAAACTATGAAGGTGCTGGTGCAAGTAAATTTGGAAGTGTTTTTATTTACATCCTTGTCGCTAGTATTGGAATGAAAATGGATTTAACCATGATCTTTGATAATCTTGGTCTTATTGCTATTGGTGTTGTTTGGATGACAATACATGCGATACTGCTAATCCTAGTTGCAAAACTAATTAAAGCCCCTTATTTCTTTTTAGCCGTTGGTAGCCAAGCCAATGTTGGTGGTGCTGCCTCTGCTCCTATTGTGGCTTCTGCGTTTCATCCGTCTTTGGCCACCGTTGGCGTTTTACTTGCTGTTTTTGGCTATGCTGTTGGAACAATTGCTGCTATTGGTTGTACAATTTTAATGGAATTGGCTGCAGTTAGTTAGCAATATTCAAACAATTATAAGATATTTGCGCACCTAATTATAAAGCCAAAAATGACAAAATTGAACAAAGCCTTAAGTCTCATTATATTATTAATATTAGCCGTTTCCTGTGGAAATGAAAGTGACACTAATTTTACCCTAAAAGGAAAAATAAAAGGGTTGAAAAAAGGGGTGGTCTATCTTCAAAAAGATGGCGATTCTAGTGTTGTGAATTTAGATTCTATGGTTATTGTAGGTGAACCCGAATTTAATTTACATACCAATTTAGATGAACCTATACTACTCTATTTAAAATTGTTTAAAAATGATGGCGAAGAACATTATATTCCTTTTTTTGCGGATAAAGGTGTGACGGAAATCAATACCACTCTACAACATTTTGATTTTGATTCTAAAATAAAAGGATCCAAACAACAGGATCTTTTAGAGGAGTATTTAGGCATCATGTCACAATTCAACAATAAGAATTTAGACCTCATTGAAGCGAGTTTTAATGCACAAAAAGATAAGGATAGTTCGGCAATTGATTCTTTAAATAAAATTGCGGATCAGCTTATAAAACGTAAATATGCTTATACGATTCAATTCGCCATCAATAATAAGGATAGCGAAGTTGCGCCTTATCTGGCTTTATATGAAGCAAGAAATGCAAATCCCGTTTACATAGATTCTGTTTACAATAATTTAACTCCTGACATTAAGAATTCACTTTATGGTAAAAAACTGAAAGAAGCCATTGCAAATAGAAAATCGGCTGAATAGCAATGAAAATAATTGTTTACCCGTTTTAATTTAAGCAAAGAGAATTAAATCAAAAGCAAAAATCCAATCAACTAAATGATTGGATTTTGTTTTTTAAACTATAAATAGGTTATATCAATTATATTTTTAAAAAATCGATAACAAGTTACTATTATTATAATTTGTTGATTTTATCAATAAGCTCTCTTCCTTTTGTTTCAAGATCATTGTTAATGGCTTTAAAATGTGCTTTCTTATTTTCAACACTTCTATCATTAACACGAGCAATTAACTCATCAAACGTAGTAATGGCCTCATCAATAATTGCTTCGCTTTCTTTGGTTGACTTTTCCGGATTGGTTAATTCCCAAACGTAAACCGCTTCAATAATATCTCCTAAAACGTAGTTGATATCCTTTTTTAAATCTCTTTTATTCGACATGATTTTTATCTTTTATATAATTGCAAAAGTACTAAATCCTTTTAGTTAATTAATTGATTTTTATTTGAAGTTTTTTAAACGTAAACTTCCAAAAGTTTTCCATAATCTGAATTTATTTTGAAATCTATAATCCCAGCAGGAAGCAGTAACGTTTCTCCTTTAGAAATAGTAGTGTTCATTGTCTTAGTTGAAATTTCAACCTTACCATCAACACACATATAAATAATAAAGGAATCATGTGTATTCCGTTTTGTAATTTCTGAATTGATTTCTATGAAATTAGTTGTAAAATAAGGACACTTTACCATATGATTTGAAACATTCCTTTGGGTATCATAATTGATCCTGAAATCATTTTCCATTTCAAAATCAAAAGCGTCAATAGCTATATCGTTGTGCAATTCGCGCTCCTTACCGTCGTTGTCAACGCGATCCCAATCATAAACACGGTAAGTGACATCACTAGTTTGCTGAATTTCAGCTAACAATACGCCTGCTCCAATGGCATGGATTCTCCCAGCTTCTATAAAATAGGTATCACCTTCTTTAACTTTATCGAAATTGAGAATTTCAGGTAACTTCTTTTCTTCAAGATGTTTTAAATAGGTTGCTTTATTAACTTTCTTATTAAACCCTACGATGAGATTCGCATCATCATCGGCTTGCATTACGTACCACATTTCGGTTTTACCAAAAGAATTATGTCGTTTTTTAGCCAACGCATCGTTAGGATGCAACTGTATGCTTAAATCTTCTTTGGCGTCTATAAACTTTATAAGCAATGGAAATTCTTGTCCAAAACGCTTCCAATTTTTCTCACCTAAAAGATCGGATTTATAGGTATTGACTAACTCTTGAAGTGACTGTCCCTCTAATTCACCATTGTTTACAATGGAAACATCATTTGGCACTGTACTTACTTCCCAACTTTCACCTAAAGTTTTAGAATTGGATGATTTATTAAAAATTTGATTCAACTTTTTTCCGCCCCAAATTTTATCTTTTAATATGGGCTGAAATTTTAATGGGTATAAGGAGTGATTCATAAGGTTATTCTCCGGAATAGGTTACAAAGTTACGAGGTGTTTCGTAAAGCGTGATTTTTAGTTTAAATTTTGCCTCTAGTTTTGGTTTCATCTTGTTGTAAATAACCACTGCGATATTTTCTGCCGTAGGATTTAGATCCTTAAATTCAGGCACTTCGATATTTAAGTTTTTATGGTCAAAGGCATCTTCAACTTCAGATTTAATAATCTCTTTCAACGTTTTAATATCAATCACATAGCCAGTTTCGGGATCAATTTCTCCTGTGACACTTGCAATTAATTCATAATTATGACCGTGAAAGTTAGGGTTATTGCACAAACCAAAAACAGCATCGTTTTTCTCAAAGCTCCAATCTTTTCTATACAATCGGTGTGCGGCGTTAAAATGTGCTTTTCTGTGGACCGTAACCTTCATTCTTATTTATTAATGTTTATAAATTCGTAAAACTTCTCAAAAATTATTTTAAACCAAGCCGTGTATAGTTGTGGGTTTGAGGACATATCTAATTTGATAGCTTCAAGTGACATCCATTTCCAGCTCGCCACTTCATCCTCATTGATATTTGGATTATCGTTATAATACCCAATCATTATATGGTCATATTCATGTTCTGTTAAACCGTTGTCAAAAGGTGCTTTATAAATAAAGGAGGTGGATTCTTCTAATTCGGTTACAAAGCCCATTTCTTCTTGCAAACGACGTTTCCCTGCTTGCAAATTAGTTTCACCATCACGTTGATGACTGCAACAGGTATTCGTCCAAAGACCAGGCGTATGATATTTATGCAAGGCACGTTGCTGAAGCATCAATTCATTTTTATCATTAAAAACAAAAACCGAAAATGCACGATGCAAAAGGGCTTTTTCATGCGCCTCCATTTTTGGCATTAAACCAATTTTATTATCGTATTCATCTACTAAGATGACTTGTTCTTCTGTCATTTTGCTAAATTAATACCTTATGCTTAAATAAAAGTGAAGGATTTCATAAAAAAATAGCCGTTTAAACAATTTAAACGGCTATTGATGTTTATATAATCTAATGATTTTTAATTTTCCTCTACCTTATCATCACATGTTTTACCGTTTATACTTGTGATAATAAACTCACTTCGTCTATTAAGCTGGTGTTCTTCTTCAGAGCAACTAGATTCATTAGAAGGCTCACATCCACAATGATTAACCAACCTGGCTTCCCCATAACCTTTAGCTGTTAAGCGTTCTTCTCCAATGCCTTTTTCAATAAGGTATTTACGAGTAGATTGTGCTCTTCGGTCAGATAGTTTTTCGTTATAAGCAGCAGGACCTCTACAATCGGTATGACTTCGAATATCAATATGCATCGTTGGGTATTTGGTCAATACTGCCAATACTTTTTGAATTTCAATTTCAGCATCATATCTAATATTAGACTTATCAAAATCAAAATAAATAATAGGAATATCCAATACTTTAGCCAAATCATCACAAGGCTCAATTTGTTGCTCGTCTTTTTCTATAAGCATTTCCATCTTCAATTCTTGATTTTTATTTGGTGTGGTAAAACGTTTTTCGTCTGAAGTATATTTATCCTTTTCAACCCTAACAATGTATTCCTTTTTAGGATCTACTTTGAATTTAAAATAGGCATCTTCTCCAACGGTTTGACGTACTATTTCGTTTCCTTTTTCATCATATAAAATAACAGTTGCATCTGGTATTAATTCTTCAGTATTAATATCCTCAACAATACCTTCAACTAAAAGTTTTAATTCTGGAACTTCAAATGTATAAATATCATCGCTGCCTTTACCACCTTCTCTGTTTGAACTGAAATAAACACGTTTTGTGACTAAGTTTTCGTAATAACCAAAATCATCGCCTTCACTATTTACTGGTTTTCCTACATTTTCTATCGGGAAATTTCTATTGGAACCTTCTTTCACTTTTGTATCTATACCTTCAGATTTAAAAACATCCATTCCGCCTAAACCCGGAAATCCTGTTGAGGAAAAATATAAATCTCCACTCGTATTAATAAATGGAAATGACTCTTGCCCTTCGGTATTGATTGCAGATCCTAAATTTTCTGGCTCACCTAAAGTACCATCATCGTTGACATCTACTACGAAAATATCGGATTGACCAAAAGTCCCAGGCATATCTGAAGCAAAATATAGTTTAGTTCCTGTGACGTTTAGCGAAGGATGTGCAACACTATAATCTATACTATTAAAATGTACTTTATGTATATTTTCCCATTCTCCATCCTCACTTAAAGTGGCTCTGTATAATTGTAATCTGTTAATTCCTGTATCGTCTTCTTTATATTTTAATCTGTGATAATTATTTCTTGTAAAGAACATGTATTTGCCGTTAGGCGAAAACACAGCACTCGATTCATGGTATTTTGTATTGACGTCGCCTTCAATAGTTTTAACTTCTCCAAATGCGCCTTCTTCGTTTTTTTCTACGGCATACAAGTCTAAATAAGGTTCTTCATTCCATCTGTATTTTCGGCCTCCTCCTCTAGCTGAAGCGAATACAATTCCGTTTTCGTATTCTGTAGTTCCAAAGTCGGATAATTCTGTATTAATATCGAGGTTAACAACTGCAATATCATCTCTACTTAATTCTTCAATAGTTGATCTGTAGTCTACTTTAGACAAAAAAGCCCTTCCTCTTGAATCTTCTGGTTTCAGCTCGTTAAATTTAGCCATCCATTCATCTGAACCTTCGTAATCCTTGATCCCTTTTAATGCTAAGGCATATCTAAAATAATACTCAGGATCAACGACTTCTCCCATATTCATTAATTCACCATACCATTTGGCTGCTTCTTCCATTTTATTCTGAAAATAAAAGGAATTAGCTAATTTCTGAAACAGGTCAGCAGACTTGTAGCCTTTGTTTGCGACTTCTAGCAATACTTCACTTGTTTTTACATAAGCGAAATCCCGATAATCATCTTTCACACTTTGAATCTTTCCATTCTGAGCATAAGCCGTCGATGTGGATGCGATTATAAACGTTAATAATATGTAGTTTAATACTGTTTTCATAATTCTATTTTTAGAAGAAACGTGGTGATAATATTCTACCTAATCTTTTAACTTCAAATCTTAATGTAAATTCGTGAGTACCACTATTATAATTGCTAAGTCCAGTTGTCGTTAGATCATAGCTGTAACCAACAAACATGCCAGGTGTTATCTGTAAACCGGCTAAAGCACTCACAGAATCGTCCCATCTCCAAGCCAAACCTAAGGTAACTTTCTTTTGTATCCAAAAATTCGCAGAAACATCTGCAATTAAAGGGGCTCCCGAAACTCCTTTTAATAAAAATGCAGGTTTTAATTCTGTAGTTTCACTAATGTTGAAAACATAACCTCCAATTAAATAAAAGTGCATACGCTCTGTGGCAACCGATTCCTCATAATCGTCATAATGTTTGGTCTCAATAAAATTAGGAACGGCCAAACCTACATACCATTTTCGGGTATGCATGTACAATCCTGCTCCAATCATTGGCGATATTAGATTTAAATCGTTCTCAAATGCTGGATCAGTATCTCTATAGCGCCCTTTACTCCAATCGGTATCTAACATGTGAAATCCTCCTTTTGCACCAAATGATAATTTTAAGTCATTGGCATTTAAAGGAATGGTATAAGAAACATTAGCATCTACGAAAGTTTCGCTAGCAGGTCCCAAGGCATCATTGACAATATTTAGGCCTAAGCCAATACGTTCGTTACGTAAAGGCGTATGAACACCTAATGATTGCGTTTGTGGAGCCCCATCGATACCAATCCATTGCGATCTGTGTAAACCCACAACACTTAAAGTCTCTCTTTGACCAGCATAAGCAGGATTAACACTCAAAGTATTAAACATGTAATGCGTGTATTGTGGATCTTGCTGTGCAAAACTAATAGCACTAACTAGTATAAACACTAAAACTATTAATCCTTTTATTAGTGATGATTTATGTATCATTTTAATATATTTTATAATTCAGTATTTATTAGTTATTTCTATTGATGTATAACCAGCCTACTCTAGGTTCTGAGCCATCACCTAAGTCGAGTACATAATAATACGTTCCTACTGGTAATTCATCAGATTGATTGATCACTGCTCTTCCGTTTGATGCACCATCCCAATCATTGAGATAGCCATTGGTGCTATAAACAATATTGCCCCATCTGTTATAAACCTCTAATTTATTATTAGGGTATTGTTCGATACAATCAATAATGAAAGTTTCGTTAACACCATCACCATCTGGAGAAAACTCGTTATAGATGGTTAAACAAACTGGATCTACTCTGGCATCGTCCTCATCATTAGTAGGATCAACATCATCTCCTCCTACCGAACTTTGAATGAAAGCGGTATTCAAGTACTCACCAAACCCTAAAACCTCTACTGTAATTTCAAGAATTTCTACTTGATCTGGATTCAATTGTGAAATTGTCCATTCCCCATTGAGGTCTGAATACATTCCGGAAGTTGTAAGTGCCGAAACGAATAAGTAACCATTTGGAATTTGCTCATCAATTATTATATCAGTCGCAGTAACATTACCAATATTTGCCACTTCAATAGTAAATGTAACCTGATCGCCAATAACTGGATTAAGTTCATCTACAACTTTCGTTACTTCTAAATCGTAGATTGAAGTAAGTAAAGTAACTGTAGGGTCATCCGGATCATCATCTCCATTAATATCTTCATCTTCATTATCATTTGGATCATCGCTTGTATCTAAAATATCATCCGATGGGTCATCTAAATCACCACCAGGTCCTTCTCCTCTAACAGAAGCAGAATTTGTAACACTACCTACATCTATATCTGCTTGAGTAATTAGATATGTGGCAGTATAAGTAGTATCATCTATTTCTCCAGGAAGTAATTGTATAATTGGACCACCAACTAAGTTTAAACCCGGTAAGTTATCCTCAATAATTATATCTGTTAGAGTTAGATTCCCAGTGTTTTCTACAATGAAAACATAGTTAATCACATCATCAATACCTCCAGCTATACCGTCACCATTGGTATCTTCTAACGGTAATGTAGTTTTAATTAAACTGATTCTAGGATCTGGACTAATGGTAATCACTGTTGGGTCGTCCTCCGTGTTGCCGTCCGTGTCATCACCATCATCACTGGTGTCACTTACAGTCGTGTCGTTTGGACTGTCACCTTCCGCAAGCACACTGTTGCTAAAGCCGCCCGCATCCACTGCATCTTGGCCTATCACATAGCTTGCTGTATAAGTCGCTACTTCCCCGACCAATAGGTCGCCTTCCGTACTGCCTTGATCGGCACTTACAAATGTTGGCCCTGTTAATAAGGTCAGTGGGTTACCGTCTGCATCCACGAATGTATCCGCTATAGTAACATTATCTAATGTAACGTCTCCCGTGTTGGTCAAAGTGATCGTGTAGGTCATGGTATCGCCCAGACTTGCTCCTGCTGGTGCGACATCGTCCGTGATCGCTACCGTCTTGACCACTTCGATACTTGGATCTTGTTGGATTGTAGTATCTGTTGGGTCGTCCTCGGTGTTGCCGTCCGTGTCATCACCATCATCACTGGTGTCACCTACGGTCGTATCGTTTGGACTGTCACCTTCTGCAAGCACACTGTTGCTAAAGCCGCCAGAATCCACTGCGTCCTGGCCTATCACATAGCTTGCTGTATAAGTCGCTACTTCCCCGACCAATAGGTCGCCTTCCGTACTGCCTTGATCGGCACTTACAAATGTTGGCCCTGTTAATAAGGTCAGTGGGTTACCGTCTGCATCGGTGAACGTATCTGTGATACCTACTCCATCTAGGACCACGTTTCCTGTATTGGTTACCGTGATCGTGTAGGTCATGGTATCGCCCAGACTTGCTCCCGCTGGTGCGACATCGTCCGTGATCGCTACCGTCTTGACGGCTTCGATACTTGGGTTCTCCCCTATGATCGTTTCCGTTGGGTCGTCCTCCGTGTTGCCGTCCGTGTCATCGCCATCATCACTGGTGTCACTTACAGTCGTATCGTTTGGACTGTCGCCTTCCGCAAGCACACTGTTGCTAAAGCCGCCCGCATCCACTGCGTCCTGGCCTATCACATAGGTTGCCGTATAAGTGGCAACTTCGCCAACTAACAGATCGCCTTCCGTACTGCCTTGATCGGCACTTACAAATGTTGGGCCTGTTAATAAGGTCAGTGGGTTACCGTCTGCATCGGTGAACGTATCTGTGATACCTACTCCATCTAGGACCACGTTTCCTGTATTGGTTACCGTGATCGTGTAGGTCATGGTATCGCCAAGGCTTGCTCCTGTTGGTGCGACATCATTGGTGATCGCTACCGTCTTGACGGCTTCGATACTTGGGTTCTCCCCTATGATCGTTTCTGTTGGGTCGTCCTCCGTGTTGCCGTCCGTGTCATCGCCGTCGTCACTGGTGTCACTTACAGTCGTATCGTTTGGACTGTCGCCTTGCGCAAGCACACTGTTGCTAAAGCTGCCCGCATCCACTGCATCCTGGCCTATCACATAGGTTGCCGTATAAGTGGCAACTTCGCCAACTAACAGATCGCCTTCCGTACTGCCTTGATCGGCACTTACAAATGTTGGGCCTGTTAATAAGGTCAGTGGGTTACCGTCTGCATCGGTGAACGTATCTGTGATACCTACTCCATCTAGGACCACGTTTCCTGTATTGGTCAACGTGATCGTGTAGGTCATGGTATCGCCAAGGCTTGCTCCTGTTGGTGCGACATCATTGGTGATCGCTACCGTCTTGACGGCTTCGATACTTGGGTTCTCCCCTATGATCGTTTCTGTTGGGTCGTCCTCCGTGTTGCCGTCCGTGTCATCACCATCATCACTGGTGTCACTTACAGTCGTATCGTTTGGACTGTCGCCTTGCGCAAGCACACTGTTGCTAAAGCTGCCCGCATCCACTGCATCCTGGCCTATCACATAGGTTGCCGTATAAGTGGCAACTTCGCCAACTAACAGATCGCCTTCCGTACTGCCCTGATCGGCACTTACAAATGTTGGGCCTGTTAATAAGGTCAGTGGGTTACCGTCTGCATCGGTGAACGTATCTGTGATACCTACTCCGTCTAGAACCACGTTTCCTGTATTGGTTACCGTGATCGTGTAGGTCATGGTATCGCCAAGGCTTGCTCCTGTTGGTGCGACATCATTGGTGATCGCTACCGTCTTAACGGCTTCGATACTCGGGTTCTCCCCTATGACCGTTTCCGTTGGGTCGTCCTCCGTGTTGCCGTCCGTGTCATCGCCGTCGTCACTGGTGTCACTTACAGTGGTATCGTTTGGACTGTCGCCTTCCGCAAACACACTGTTGCTAAAGCCGCCCGCATCCACTGCATCTTGGCCTATCACATAAGTTGCTGTATAAGTCGCTACTTCCCCGACCAATAGGTCGCCTTCCGTACTGCCCTGATCGGCACTTACAAACGTTGGGCCTGAAGCTAACGTTAATGCGTTACCGTCTGCATCTGTAAAGGTGTCGGTAAGGACAATATTGTCCAATGTGACGTCTCCCGTGTTAGTCAACGTGATCGTATAGGTCATGGTATCGCCTAGACTCGCTCCCGCTGGTGCGACATCGTCCGTGATCGCTACCGTCTTAACGGCTTCGACACTTGGGTTCTCTCCTATGATCGTTTCCGTTGGGTCGTCCTCGGTGTTGCCGTCCGTGTCATCGCCATCGTCACTGGTGTCATTTACAGTCGTATCGTTTGGACTGTCGCCTTCCGCAAGCACACTGTTGCTAAAGCCGCCCGCATCCACTGCATCCTGGCCTATCACATAGCTTGCCGTATAAGTGGCTACTTCCCCGACCAATAGGTCGCCTTCCGTACTGCCCTGATCGGCACTTACAAATGTTGGGCCTGTTAATAAGGTCAGTGGGTTACCGTCTGCATCCACGAATGTATCTGCTATAGTAACATTATCTAATGTAACGTCTCCCGTATTTTCTACTGTGATCGTATAAGTGACCGTATCTCCTAAACTCGCTCCTGTTGGTGCGACATCGTCCGTGATCGCTACCGTCTTGACCGCTTCGATACTTGGGTTCTCCCCTATGATCGTTTCCGTTGGGTCGTCCTCCGTGTTGCCGTCCGTGTCATCGCCGTCGTCACTGGTGTCACTTACAGTTGTATCGTTTGGACTGTCGCCTTCCGCAAGCACACTGTTGCTAAAGCCGCCCGCATCCACTGCATCTTGACCTATCACATAAGTTGCCGTATAAGTGGCTACTTCCCCGACCAATAGGTCGCCTTCCGTACTGCCCTGATCGGCACTTACAAACGTTGGCCCTGTTAATAAGGTCAGTGGGTTACCGTCTGCATCGGTGAACGTATCTATGATACCTACTCCGTCTAGGACCACGTTTCCTGTATTGGTTACCGTGATCGTGTAGGTCATGGTATCGCCTAAACTCGCTCCTGCTGGTGCGACATCATTGGTGATCGCTACCGTCTTCACGGCTTCGATACTTGGGTTCTCTACTATGATCGTTTCTGTTGGGTCGTCCTCGGTGTTGCCGTCCGTGTCATCACCGTCGTCACTGGTGTCACTTACAGTTGTATCGTTTGGACTATCGCCTTCCGCAAGCACGCTGTTGCTAAAGCCGCCCGCATCCACTGCATCCTGGCCTATCACATAAGTTGCTGTATAAGTGGCGGTTTCGCCAACTAACAGATCGCCTGCCGTACTGCCTTGATCGGCACTTACAAACGTTGGTCCTGTTAATAAGGTCAGTGGGTTACCGTCTGCATCTACGAATGTATCCGCTATAGTAACATTATCCAATGTAACATCTCCCGTGTTGGTCAACGTGATCGTGTAGGTCATGGTATCGCCTAGACTCGCTCCCGCTGGTGCGACATCATTGGTGATCGCTACCGTCTTCACGGCTTCGATACTTGGGTTCTCCCCTATGATCGTTTCTGTTGGGTCGTCCTCGGTGTTGCCGTCCGTGTCATCGCCGTCGTCACTGGTGTCACTTACAGTGGTATCGTTTGGACTGTCGCCTTCCGCAAGCACACTGTTGCTAAAGCCGCCCGCATCCACTGCATCTTGGCCTATCACATAAGTTGCTGTATAAGTGGCTACTTCCCCGACCAATAGGTCGCCTTCCGTACTGCCCTGATCGGCACTTACAAACGTTGGGCCTGTTAATAAGGTCAGTGGGTTAACGTCTGCATCCACGAATGTATCTGCTATAGTAACATTATCTAATGTAACGTCTCCCGTGTTTTCTACTGTGATCGTATAAGTGACCGTATCTCCTAAACTCGCTCCTGTTGGTGCGACATCGTCCGTGATCGCTACCGTCTTGACCGCTTCGATACTTGGGTTCTCTCCTATGATCGTTTCTGTTGGGTCGTCCTCCGTGTTGCCGTCCGTGTCATCACCATCATCACTGGTGTCACTTACAGTCGTATCGTTTGGACTGTCGCCTTCCGCAAGCACACTGTTGCTAAAGCCGCCTGCATCCACTGCATCTTGGCCTATCACATAGCTTGCTGTATAAGTGGCGGTTTCGCCAACTAACAGATCGCCTTCCGTACTGCCCTGATCGGCACTTACAAACGTTGGGCCTGTTAATAAGGTCAGTGGGTTACCGTCTGCATCGGTGAACGTATCTACTATACCTACTCCATCTAGGACCACGTTTCCTGTATTGGTTACCGTGATCGTGTAGGTCATGGTATCGCCAAGGCTTGCTCCTGTTGGTGCGACATCATTGGTGATCGCTACCGTCTTGACGGCTTCGATACTTGGGTCTTCTGGAAGCAATGTATCTGTAGAATCGTCATCACTCGTTGCATCCGCTGGGTCATCACTATCGTCAGTAACCGGATCTCCGTTTGTATCTGTTCCGTCTGCCGTGGCTTGGTTGGTTACCATACCTGCATTGATATCAGCTTGAGTTATCGCATAGCTTGATGTGTAAATTATGGAGTCATTTCCGACAATCATATCTTGATCATCCGCCTCTCCATCTTCATCTGTTCCACCACTTACATAAGTAGGTGTCGGTAAAATACCGGTTCCAGTAAAGTTTGTTATACTTTCATTAACACTCACATCATAGATAGTAACATCTCCTGTATTTGTTACGGTATAGGTATAAGTAATGACATCACCTACATTCACTACTCCATCTGTACCAACGTTTAAGCTGCTCTCCTTAATAATGCTCAACTCTGGATTTTGTACAATTATTACAACTGTTGGATCGTTCGTAGGATCTGTATCCGGATCTGGACCATCTGTTAACTCATCACCATTATCACTCACATCACTCACATCATCTATTCCTGATGGACTGTCTCCAGTTGCTGTGGCACTGTTCTCTATGCTTCCTGTATTGACATCGTCTTGGACTACGATATATGTCGCTGTAGCTGAGCCGGTCTCTCCTGATAATAAGGTACCTGAGACAATCGCTAAGTCTAAACTGCTCGTTAAGGTATCATCTATAGTTATGTTACTTATCGTTACATTTCCTGTATTCTCAACACTAAACGTGTACGTCAACTCATCCCCTAAACTCAAACCTACTGGTGCAATATCATTGCTGATCGCTACCGTCTTAGTTAATTTAAGTTCAGGACACTCAGCACTATTTAATAATATTGGATTATTAGAAATTGCCAAACAATCTGGTGTTGTTTGATATCTGACAGCTATTGTATAGGTATCTGGTGGTAAATTATTAAATTCATTTGATACCTGCCAAGCTTGATCATTTGCACCACTCGAGCTATTTAAACTATATTCTATGGTTCCTCCTCCATTATCTGTTGCATCAACTGTTATTGACCCCTCATTTAATGGACAGGTTGGTTGAACTGAGCTTGTCGTAGGGTTAATGGTTGGTGGTGGTGTTAAAAAGGCTGGATCATAAACTATGAAAGCCTTACCGTCTCCGCCATCTCCAACACCTGCTCCTCTATAAGTAATTCTAAATCCGTAAATATCATTTCCTGAGCCAACAAAGGCCGTTAACGGATAAATATTTGCAAAAATATTCTGTCCAGAAACCGTTGTAGTAATCCCTGTATCGATATAGTTTGGTATAAACGTAGTCCTATTAGTCCCTATAACATTTCCTGCGGCATCCAGAGCTTGAACTCTGTACGCGTTATTTCCGTTACGCTCTGTAACTATAAGATATCTATTGGCTGCCGCTGTAATTGGAGCATCATAAAAAATCTCGAGAAAATCCGTGGAGGTAATTTGAAGGTCTGTTGAAAAATAATTCGTCAAATCCCTATCTGAAAACGTCGCCAATAAAGCTGGGTCAAATATAGCTGGACCATCAGTAATGTCTGAAGTAAGTGTTGGGCCATCGAAAATATATTGATGTGCCGCATCTGGATTTGCAAATTGATAATCTACACGAGTTGGTATATAAAACCCTGTAAATGTATCGCCTCCTATGGATATGGAATTCAGTATGGCGCCTGTTGCACTTCCCGTACCCGTAATATCGAAAGTGACACCTGTGGTCAAAGGCAACACTGGGCTACCTGTAGGAATAACATCATCACAAGCATCGTCACTACATTCAAATGGTGCTGTTAACACGTTGCTATCTTCCAATGGACATGATGCTTCATCAGAAAACGTGGCTGTCAAAGAAATAGCATTTCCATTTGCCGGTAAGACCACATCATTAAAAGTATGAGGAGAAGTTAAACCTGAAACTGAAACAGATGCTGTTCCATCTCCCGTTAAATCTAATGTGCCTATAGGTGGTACACTATTAAATGTGACGGTAATATCTGCTGTAAACGTATCATCAGTAATATTTGAAGGTGTACTATTATCATTACAAGCTGTTACGTCACTAGAAACAATACTCACCAAATTACAACATGCATCATCAAGAGTAATTGGGTTATTAGAAATTGCCAAACAATCTGGTGTTGTTTGATATCTGACAGCTATTGTATAGGTATCCGGTGATAAATTATTAAATTCATTTGATACCTGCCATGCTTGATCATTTGCACCACTCGAGCTATTTAAACTATATTCTATGGTTCCTCCTCCATTATTTGTTGCATCAACTGTTATTGACCCCTCATTTAATGGACAGGTTGGTTGAACTGAGCTTGTCGTAGGGTTAATGGTTGGTGGTGGTGTTAAAAAGGCTGGATCATAAACTATGAAAGCCTTACCGTCTCCACCATCTCCAACACCTGCTCCTCTATAAGTAATTCTAAATCCGTAAATATCATTTCCTGAGCCAACAAAGGCCGTTAACGGATAAATATTTGCAAAAATATTCTGTCCAGAAACCGTTGTAGTAATCCCTGTATCAATATAGTTTGGTATAAACGTAGTCCTATTAGTCCCTATAACATTTCCTGCGGCATCCAGAGCTTGAACTCTGTACGCGTTATTTCCGTTACGCTCTGTAACTATAAGATATCTATTGGCTGCCGCTGTAATTGGAGCATCATAAAAAATCTCGAGAAAATCCGTGGAGGTAATCTGAAGATCTGTTGAAAAATAATTCGTCAAATCCCTATCTGAAAACGTCGCCAATAAAGCTGGGTCAAATATAGCTGGACCATCCGTAATGTCTGAAGTAAGTGTTGGTCCATCGAAAATATATTGATGTGCCGCATCTGGATTTGCAAATTGATAATTTACGCTAGATGGTATATAAAACCCTGAAAATGTATCGCCTCCTATGGATATGGAATTCAGTATGGCGCCTGTTGCGCTTCCCGTACCCGTAATATCGAAAGTGACACCTGTGGTCAAAGGCAACACTGGGCTACCTGTAGGAATAACATCATCACAAGCATCGTCACTACATTCAAATGGTGCTGTTAACACGTTGGTGTCTTCTAAAGTACAGGTTGATTCGTCTGAAAAAGTTGCTGTCAATGAAATAGCATTGCCATTTGCCGGTAAGACCACATCATTAAAAGTATGAGGAGAAGTTAAACCTGAAACTGAAACAGATGCTGTTCCATCTCCTGTTAAATCTAAAGTCCCAATTGAAGGTAAATTCACAAAAGTTACCGTGATATCTGCTGTAAATGTATCATCAGTAGTATCTGATGGTGTAGAGTTATCATTACAAACCGTGATATCTGATGATGCTATTTCACTTATATTACAATCACAGACTGTTCCGCCTGTAGGATCAGTAACTGCTGCATTTGTACCTAATGAATAATTAACACCAGTTTCTGTTACCAAGCCATTGGCAGGGTTCACAACTGCAGGATCAGGCTCACCAAATTGACCATCATCTGAACCTGCTGCATTGGCACCTCCATAAGCCTCATTAGCATCTGCACAGCCATCACCATCACTATCTGAATTCAGGAAATCGAAAGTTCCATCATTTAATGTATCTATTGGAGTGATGCCATTACCTGCAGTATTCGGAATGCCATCTATATTTACCAAGCCATCTGCCATACCATCATTATCCGTATCTGTACCACCCGCTTCAGCTACATCATAAATACCATCGTTCTCACTATCCAAGTCTAAACGGTTTGGAACTCCATCTAAATCGGCATCACATTCTGGATGTAAATTAACAAAATAGGTACTCCATCGGTTCAATCCGGTATCGCTGGTATAAATACCAAAGTTTTTCTCATTATAATCCAACAAGCCTAAAAACAAAGAACCATCTATTCGGGTGGCTCCTGAAAGATTTTCAAGAAAATAGGTTCCATAAAACTCTCCACTTTCCCAAATTCCTGGTGCAGGAGCAGTTATATTAGTTATTTGTGGCTGGTTAGTATAAAGTAATATTTCTCTTCTATGATCTTCAAAATACTCTGAACCATGCGCTATAGAAACTACCGAATTCACTGTACCGGTTATTTCCCAATCTGTTAGAGTTAAATCCCCTCTCACAAAAAATTCATTTGCGGTTGGGTGCACGTGTGCATTAGTTAGGCTAACAATTATAGCGCCAGAATTTGGAGGGTAACCATACTCATCACTAACATCTAAGGTTAAGTTTAAATTCGTCTGCGCTGTTCCTGTAAATGATATCCCGAAATTTGAGGGCTTTATATCTAAAAACCCTGCTGGAAACCCTGACACTATTGAGTTTAAACATTCATTTTCTACCGTGTCTAAAATTCCATCGTTGTCATCATCTTGATCACAAAGATCCGCAATACCGTCTCCATCGTTATCCGAGTTACCAGAGTCTAAAGGGTCGCAAGAATCTACAACAGTGACCGTTACTGTAGCTACCTGACAATTTGTAATGCTCCCTGCATCACAAATTTGATATTCTAGAAAATACACACCCGCCGGAACATTAGATAATACGTTAACACTGCCATCAGACGTATTTAAGGTTACACCTGTATTTGTAGTACTGACTTCTGTTATATCCACATCAGACAATGTTGGAACAACCCCATCATAATCATCATTAACTAGAACATTGGCAACTGCTGTTCCTCCTACTCCTGAATTAACTGAGCCACTATCATCATTGGCGACTATTAGAAGTACGGATCCACAAAGTTCTATTGAGGCAGGTATAACACATTCAAAAGTATCCCCTGAACCAGAGGTCAGACCTCCTGTACTACCACTAGTGATATGGCCCACAAAACAAATTGAGCCACCATTAGCTCTGTTAAAATATGTCATGGCATGGCCACCAACACTTACATGAACCGGATCATCCACTCCAAGGTTAAACGACGGAGGAATTGTTGGATTTTGAATTAAATTAATATTACCATGACCTATGGAATCAAATTCATCATGATTATGACCCCAAGAATATAAAATATTAGGATCAGACGAAGTAGCGCCAGCTGTAATAACTGCAGCCCCAACATGCGACTCTGATGTATGAGATGTTGCAAGTTGAATTGCTCCTGTAAAATCTCCTCCACCAGCGGCCTGTATAGCCGTCCAATTAGTAACTACACCTGTACCCGTGGTAATTATCTCTCCAAAAGTATTGTCCCCTACTCCATAAATTTTTGTATCCGTTCCTAAAACTAACAATCCCGTATCGTTATCATCTTCAGTATACGAAGAAATATAAGATATAGGAACGGGAGGTGCTGTCATTAAAGTCGCATAATCCAAATCTTGAACTCCAGTTCCATTTCCAAGTACAACATTATCTCCCCAAGTATAGATATCCCCATTTGACATTAGAGCATAACCTGCATATTTATTACCGGTAACGTCAGTGACACCTAAAAGTGGCACCCCTAATGATGTTTGGACTTGTTGCCAAATATTTCCATTTGTACTAGTATTACCATTTGGAGCAGTTGTACCAGTAGTAGCAACCCAAATTTCACCAGCACTTATTACAAATAGCACATCTGAACTGGCGTGCATTTGTGTAACATCTGCCGTATTGAAAGGCAGTGTCTGAGTCGCATTCATATCATTAAAGCTTGAACCAGAAACAAAGTCACTATCTACAACTTCACCTACACCGCCCCATGCATATAAACTCGTTGTTGTAGCCAAAAACCCTTGTCCATCAGAGTTCCCAGAAAGTGCAAAATGCAATGGCGTACCAGAATAAGTATAACCATTTGCTGGTGTAACCTCAGTTAATGTCGTTGCATCTCCTCCATTTGACGCCATATCTTCACCCCAAGTAACAATACCTGTAGTCGTTTTTGCTATAGACTGGTGATAAGACGTCATCAATATATCTGAATTTGGATCAAAAACACCATCAGCATTGATAGTTTCGCAATTTTGAGCAAAAACTTTTATTAAAGGAAACAGAATAAACACCAGAGAAAAATAGAGTGTTCTTACGTTAGAGAATCGAGTAGAGATTTTCATATATTATATAGTTGGTGTATAATTCAATTTTATGCCACAACAGCTCAGGCTATTATCGTTAAATGACAAATATATCCGATAAAGCGTAAAAAACAAATTTAATGGCCAGATATTGTAATATCTAAACAAGATTAGGAATGTCTAACAATTCCTTTTAAAAATTTTAACAAATACTTATTATTCTATGAAGAGATCAGCTATTAATCAACTTCGAAATCATTAATCCCGTAATTTTAGCCTGTAAAATTACAAAAAAATTAACATTTTAACATCTTTTTAACAACCTTACTCTACTTATGATGTAAAAAAATATACTCAACAGCCTTGTAATAAACATAATAGAAAAAAAAAAAAAAAAAACTAATGTGTTTAAAATCCAAATTATTAGAAAGCCCTCATAGACTCCTCTTTTTTTATTATCCAAGAAGCAACTATCTCAAAAAATAATTTTTGTTTTAATCATTTTCATACGATGTTTAATCTAAGGTGGTTTTATATTTTTTTATACTTATTCTATTAACTTATATTTGCAATCGTTTTTTCAGCTAGATATTATGAATGTTTTATCCAATTTCCTATTGTTTAAAGGAAGTATGAATAAAAAATCGAAGCAAAAAACGAATACAATTTAGAATATATGAGTTTTTTAAAAGAAATAAACAGGCGACGCACTTTTGGGATCATCTCGCATCCAGATGCTGGTAAAACCACACTTACCGAAAAACTATTATTGTTTGGTGGTGCCATACAAGAAGCTGGTGCTGTAAAAAGTAATAAGATAAAAAAAGGCGCCACAAGTGACTTTATGGAAATTGAGCGACAACGTGGAATTTCTGTAGCCACTTCTGTTTTGGCTTTTGAATACAATGGTATAAAGATAAATATCTTAGATACACCTGGTCACAAAGATTTTGCTGAAGATACATTTAGAACCTTAACCGCAGTCGATAGCGTGATTGTGGTCATAGATGTGGCCAAAGGTGTCGAGGAACAGACCGAAAAGTTGGTTGAAGTTTGTAGAATGCGAAAGATTCCTATCATTGTTTTTATTAATAAAATGGACAGAGAAGGTAAGGACGCATTCGATCTTTTGGATGAAATTGAACAAAAGTTAGGTTTAAAGGTGGTACCCTTAAGTTTTCCTATTGGAATGGGTTACGACTTTAAAGGTATATACAACATCTGGGAAAAAAATGTGAACCTATTTTCTGGAGATAGCAGAAAAGATATTGAGGAAACTATTGAAATTTCAGATTTATCATCTTCTGAATTGGACAAGTTGGTCGGCGAAAAAGCGGCAAATACCTTAAGGGAAGAAATAGAATTGGTTCAGGGGATTTACCCTCAGTTTAATAAGGAAGACTATCTTAATGGCAACCAACAGCCTGTATTTTTCGGTTCGGCATTAAATAATTTTGGTGTTCGTGAGTTATTGGATTGTTTCGTTGAAATAGCACCAAAACCTAGACCTAAACAAAGTGAAGAACGATTAGTAAAACCTGAGGAAAAGACCTTTAGTGGCTTTGTTTTTAAAATTCATGCCAATATGGACCCTAACCACAGAAACAGATTGGCTTTTGTAAAAATTGTATCTGGAGAATTTAAACGTAATTCCCCATATTTACATGTAAGACATGATAAGAAACTAAAATTTTCTAGTCCGAACGCCTTCTTTGCGGAAAAAAAGGAAATTGTAGACATCTCGTATCCTGGCGATATTGTTGGCCTTCAAGATACTGGAAGTTTTAAAATTGGTGATACGTTAACCGAAGGGGAAATATTGAATTATAAAGGTGTACCTAGTTTTTCGCCAGAGCATTTTAGATATATCAATAATGCGGACCCTATGAAGGCGAAACAACTATACAAAGGTATAGATCAGTTAATGGATGAAGGCGTCGCCCAATTATTCACGTTGGATTTTAATGGACGTAAGGTTATTGGAACCGTTGGTGCTTTGCAATATGAAGTCATCCAATACCGATTGGAACATGAATACGGCGCCAAGTGTACTTATGAAAACCTCAACGTCCATAAAGCGTGCTGGATTAAAACTGATAACGAAAAAAGTGAAGAATTTAAAGAATTCTTAAGAGTTAAGCAGCGTTATTTAGTAAGGGATAAACGCAATCAATTGGTGTTTTTGGCAGATAGTATGTTCTCTTTGCAAATGTCACAACAAAAATACCCTAGTATTACGTTTCATATGACTTCAGAATTTGAATAATCAAATATCTAAATGTATGAATAATACTTCAAAATTAAACTTTTTAACGACAAATATTGACTTTAATCGACTTTATAATTTTAATTCCGAATCATTTAATACTTTCAAAATACGATTAACCCCAAACTAATCTACTTATTATGGAAAATAACGCAAACGTTTTCAGTAACGCTGAAATTACCGTTACCTACAATCCTCGCTGCTGTGCCAATGCAGAACTTTGTGCGAGACAGTTATCCAATGTGTTTAGAAGATCCGTGATTCCTTGGATTGATTTAGAAGGCGCAAATACTGATGCTATTATCAATCAGATAAAAAAATGCCCTTCAGGAGCCTTGCAATATCATATGAATAAAAAAGATGTTGCTTAAATTAGTTTAGCAAAACGCTAATAAAAAAACTCATCTTGATGTTTTTTAGTCTAATTAAAAGCATCAAGATGAGTTTTTTTTTATCTATTTATTCTCGGTTACCTTAGTTGTTTTTTCGGAAAGTTTGGTTTCATTAGTTTCAGTGCTTTTATCACTTAAAGGTCTGCAGGTCACTATAAGAATAACTACAATTTTTATACAAACAACTCAAAGCAAAAAGGTTCTTTTGGTTATTTTCATAATTCAACAATTATTGTATTTCAACTTCTAGATAAACAGGAAAATGGTCTGATGGAAACTTAAAATCAATGGAGCTTGACAAAACAGCATATTTCCGAACCTTTAAGTTCGGGGACTTAGAAACGAAAATATAATCGATTCGTCGGGTTACAGGTTCATTATAGTTGAAACCGTTAAAGGTTCCGTGAGCGCCAAATTCTACTTCAGCTATTTGCTTAGCGTCTAACATTACTTTTGATATTTCGGATACCACATCACTATTAGGTTCAACATTAAAATCTCCCATGAGCATGACCGGGTAATTTTCGGTATTTTCTGAAGCTATTTTTTGAAGAATAAGTTTCATACTTTGTTTACGAGATTCCTGACCAACATGATCCAAATGCGTATTGAACACCCAAAATTTTTGATCACTCGATTTTGAAGCGAATAAACCGTAAGTGCAAACTCTTGGATAGGCAGCGTCCCAATCCTTAGAGACTTTCCCTGGTGTCTTTGATAACCAAAAGGTCTGATGTTTTTCTACATTAATATGTTCTGAATTGTAATATATAGCAGCGTGTTCTCCTTCGCCATTTCCATCTCTACCTTTGCCTATAAAATTATAATCTGGTAAGGCTAAATTTAAATCTTCAATTTGATTGGGAAGCGCTTCTTGCACACCAAAAACATCGGGACTTAAAAATAAAATTTGATCAGTTAAAAATTCACTGCGATTCGGCCAGGCATTTTCACCATCAGATGCTGTATCCAATCGAATATTATAGGTCATTACCTTTAATTTAGCATTTGAATTCTTGTCCGTTATATTTTCTTTGTCAGTTTTGCAACCGAGAAGGAAAGAACATATAATAAATAGCTGAACTAATTTCATGTGTTTAATTCTAAAAATTCATTATGACTAATTGGAAACTACTTTTAGTCTCTCAAAAGCAAGTTCTGGCTCGTCCGTAGTTATATAATCGAAATCCTGAGCTAATAACCAGTCTATATCTTCTTGCTTATTTGCCGTCCATGCATTCAGTTTTAGATCCAATTTTTTCGCCTCCGTAATCCATTCTGGTTTTTGCTTAAGTTTCCACACCAAATAATCCAAGCCTGTAATATTATCATTTTTTAGTTCTTGAGGAGTTTTCGACCCATCGAGATACAAAACTTTGGCATCGCCATTTATTTCTTTTATACGCTTAATAATTTCATAACTGAAACTGATATAATAAGACACATAAGCTTCTGCCTTTAGCTCCTTTACTAAAGCTACCGCTTTTTCAGCCATGAGCTTATTTCGACCTTCAATTTTCGAAGGTTTTATCTCACATACTAAACCCGTAGTTGCATTGTTGGTCATTCCCGCCTTAATAAAATCCCTCAATGTCGGTAGGGTTTCCCCATTTGGTAATTTGTGCTTGGCAAGTTCATCGTAAGTTGTTGAGTCTATCACTAGACCGCCAAAATCGCCATCGTGTGTAACTATTAGTACTTCATCCGAAGTCATTCGCACATCAAACTCGGAGCCTGTACATTTTAGGTTAATGGCCTCTTTTAAAGCAGCGATTGAATTCTTTGGGAAACCCTTAGCTTTCCAAGCACCTCTGTGGGCAATTACTGGATTATCAGCAAAGGCAATTTTAGATTCCATAGCTTTAGTATGGTTAGGTTGTTTTGTTTCGGCTGTATCCCTTTTTTCTTTAGAGGTTGAATTGCAAGACACAAGACCAAGACAGCATATTAAAATTATTATATAACGCATAAGCAAGGTGTTTTAGGAAAAGTAAAACAAAAGGGCAAGCGAACTTGCCCAATATGTTTCTATAGAATGACTAATTCAAATATTTAATTGTATCCATTATTTTGTGGATAACCTGCTCCTAATAGATCTAAATCTATTTGAGCGATTGGCCAGTTAATGTAGTGTGATTGCCAATTTTCTCTTGGATCTCTTACGCCTAAATTATTTGGGAAAAATTCACCATCACCTGCATAATTTGTCATCTGAAAATCAATAACATCTTGTCCCATTCTTTTTAAAGTAAACCAACGTTGTCCTTCGAATGCCAATTCTCTTGCGCGTTCGTCTAAGATTGTTTGTTGATTGACACTCGTTACAGGTGCTGCTCCAGCACGTGTGCGAACTGCATTAATATATGGTAGCGGATCACCAGTAGATCTCATAATCGCTTCTGCAGCGATTAAATACGTTTCTGCTAATCTATACACCAAGATATTACTTCTATTTAAGTAGGACTCTGGATCATCATCGTCTTGATGAAACTTGATACAAGAAGGGTGCATTCTTTGATAATATCTGGTATAATTAGGCTGCTCATCGTCCGGTAAGCTTAAATCAGTAATTGGAGCATAGTCATCAACCATTTCGCCGATTCTATCACCCTCATTGTAGAACCAATTTAATCTAAAATAGGTATCATCATTTCTTGTGTCATTTGGATCGTCATTCAATAGACCAAGTAAATACAAATTCGGTAAAATTCTAGAAAACCCTCGTCCTCCTTGATCTTCATCAGCAACGATCCCTCCTATCTGAAAATACTGAGTCACATAATTAGCATTCATCATGGTGTTTCCGCCACCTCCTAACAAATCATCTTGGGATTGTATAACGAATAGGGCTTCAGAATGGTTTCTGTCACCGTCGAAAACCTGTGCAGTAGTTGCAACAAGCGCATGCGGCCCTTCATCTATTAAAGATACAGCTTGGTTTTTTGCTTCTGTCCAATTACCCTGCCACATAGCAACTTTAGCTTTTACATGCTTAGCCGTTCCTTTTGTAACACGACCAAATTCATCTGTCCATTCCAGGTTTTCAATTGCATAGTTAAGATCGCTATTGATCAACCCAAATATTTCTTCTTCAGTAGAACTATCATTTACCACATCAAAGGCATTCTCAACGGTAACTGTTTCCGTATTAACATAAATATTCTTATACATTCTATATAGATAGAAGTATGAATGTGCTCTAAAGAATCTAGCTTCACCCAATACTTTTTGTCTTACATCCTCATCCAATCCCTCTATTGCCTCTGCGGCGTTGATAATGGAAGTCGCCTTATTAGCCAAATTATAGTAATGTTTCCAAAATAAAGATGATGCAAAATTAGCACCTTGATCTACTGGTGACACACCTCTCTGGTATCTTCCCATTAATCCGGTGTATCCCGATCTTGAAAATGCCAAGTCGCTTCTAGAAGACATAAGTACTGCACCCATAAAATCTTCTGTTCCTGCATCGTAACGGTCTCTTTCAAATTTATACAGACTTACCACACCAGATTTTAAACCTCCTTCTGTGGTGTAAATATAATCTGAATCAATTAATGTACTTGGCTGTTCATCTAAATAGTCTTCGCAAGAAATCACCATGAAGAATAAGGCCATACTCAGCACTAAGCCACCTTTTAATCTTGAATTATAAAACTTCGTTTTCATATTATTGCTTTTTTAATTTTAAAATTTAACTCTTACACCGAATGTAAATGCTTTTGCATCAGGATAACCAGTATCGGCATTAGAAAATGTACTTCTAATATTGACTTCAGGGCTATAACCAATATAATCCGTTTTTGTAAATACATTAGTAGCAGTAGCATATAACCTTATTTGGTCAATATTCAATTTCGATGTAACTTTATCTGATAATGTATATCCTAAACTTACGGTTCTTAATCTAATGTAAGATGCATCCTTAACTGCCAAGGAATTTAGGTATAATGGGCCTGATTCCGCACTAGGTCTTGGAAACGAATTTGAAGGATTTTCTGGCGTGTAATAATCTACTTTTACGCCGTTGATATCCCCTCTTAAGGTGCCGCCATTATTATACTCATTTAAAAAAGGATTCACTTTTGTTGCTCCTTCCACAGCATAAAAATCCAATAATAAATCAAACCCTTTATAGGCAATAGTTGTGGATAATGATCCGAACCAATCTGGACTAGGATCAATAAAAACACGATCTTCTGGTGTTATTTTACCATCTGGTCCACTAGTAACATTGCCATCTTCATCTACACTATTAATATCTCTAACCCGAATATCACCTGCTCTAAGGTCTGGTTGTGGCAAGGAGGACTCTGGATTAGCTTGAGGTGCATTTTCTAAATCATCACCTTCTTGCCAGATGCCGTCAAACTCATAAGTATATATAACTCCAACAGGCTGACCTACATAATAGTTGAATGTATTATCTTCTGTGATGGCAACACCGTCTCCGTCATTATAAAGTTCCAATATCTCATTTTGGTTATTAGACCAATTTGTAGAAACCGACCATTGAAAATCCTCAGTATTAATGATATTTGCCGTTAAGTTAAGTTCAATACCACTGTTCTTCATTTCACCCGCGTTAAAGAAGGTTGATGTAAAACCTGTTGTAGAAGGCACACCTCTTCTTAATAATAAGTCTGTAGTTCTAGAATCATACCAGTTGACATTTCCAACTAAAATTCTGTTAAAAACTGAAAAATCCAAACCTAGATTTAATGTTGTAATTCTTTCGAATGATAAATCTGGATTAGGCAATATAGTTGATGGCGCATATCCAGAAGCGGATTCGTCATCAAATACGTACGGTTGGAAATCTGCAGTAAAGAGCGACGTATAAGGTCGTCCTAAATCATTTACCAATGAACCATAACTTACTCTAAACTTCAATTCCTGTAGAGCATTAACATCTTCTAAAAAACTTTCTTTATGTATTTTCCATGCAAAAGATCCTGCTGGGTTATAACTCCATTTATTTCCTTCGCCGTTTAAGGATGCACCATCTGCACGAACAACGCCTTCAATAGTATATCTATCAAAAAGTGTATAACGTGCTCTAGCCAAGTAACCTAAATATCTAATGACATCATTGTCTCGCTCTACGCTCAAATTACCAATAGCAGTTGCGATGCCATTATAGCCCAAGTCTTCGTTTGCAAAACCTTCACCTTGTGTAAATGTTCTTGAAAATTCGTTTTCTTGAGTGGATTGCACTAAAGTCACATTAAGTTTATGGTCGTCATTAAGGGCTTTATCATAAGTTAAGATGTTCTCAACCAAATAAGATTCTTGCAAAGTATTATATAATCTTGCCCTTCCCCTTACATCATCACCTGCACCACTTAAAGACGATTGGTATTGTCCTCGTTCTGAAGTTCTTCTGGTTAAGTTAGCTTTTAATTGATATTGCAAATCATTTGTAATTTTCCAAATTGGGGTAACATTGATCACATAATCATTTCCTTTTTCTTCATGATTTTGTTCTCTCAAGTTTACTAGTGGATTTATGGCAGTCCCTTCTTCGCCACTAGGAAATCTCGCCAAACTACCATCGTCATTATAAGCGTTTCCTAATGGAGACACTGTTATCACATTGACATTTGCAGCTCTATCCGTATTATCATTTAACAAATTTAGATCAAAATTTACAGAGAACTTATCAGAAATTTTTTGATCCACATTTAAACGTAATGTATTTCTAGAATAACTTGAAGTCGGAATCAATCCATCTTCTTTAAAATGATTAATACTTCCAAAAACTTTGGTTTTTTCTGTACCACCACTTACACTGATGGCATGACTATTTACAATTCCATTTCTCAATAATTCGTCTTCCCAATCCACGAAATTGTTATTCGCAATATTTTCCAATTCAACTTCAGAAAAAATCTCATCGTCATCCAAATATTCATCATCAGCATTATTGGCTCTAAAAGCTTCACGTCGAAGCTGCGCAAATTCTTGCCCACTATAAACATCAAAATTACGTTCAATAGTTTTGGTAGTCATAAAACCATGATAACTCACACTTACTTTACCAGTTTGTCCACGTTTGGTGGTAATCAATACCACACCATTGGCACCTCTTGAACCATAGATCGCTTGTGCTGATGCATCTTTCAGAAACTCTATAGATTCTATATCATCTGCATCTATATCCTCAATGCCACCATCTCTAATAATACCATCAACTACATAAATAGCACTCACATTACCTTCAATGGAACCTTGTCCTCTAAAAATAATTTCAGAAGTACCACCTGGTCTTAAAGTACCACCTCCAACGTCTACTTGTAATCCGGCTATTCTACCACGTAGCATTTCATTAACATCTGAAGTTGGAGTTAGAGTCGCTTTAGACAAATCTGTTGTTGCCACGGCATTTACGATATCACTTTTCTTCTGCGTACCATAACCTACAACAACAACCTCATCTAATGAGCTATCATCTTGCAGTGCAATGGTCATTTCTCCAGATTGATAAGGCACCTCCTGCGTCTTAAAGCCTACATAGGATACCACTAGAATAGAAGATTCATCCGATACTTCTAAAGTAAAGACACCATCGAAATCCGTTTGTGTTCCATTCGTTGTACCTTTTTCTATAACAGATGCTCCTGGTAACGGCATATTATCTGATGCAGAGGTCACTTTACCTGTTACTGTAGTCTGAGCCAAAATGGAAAAAGAGCTACACAATAAAAAGAGACAAAAGAATATTTCAATTCTTGATCTTTGAAATTTTAATTTCATAAATATTGATTTGATTAATTATTTAGTTTCCAAAATTAGATAATACTAAAACCCACATTAGACTTCCAATTTTATGATATTGTAAATTTAAACCCAAGAAATTGTTAATACCACAATTATTACCTCGATAAAAAACCGACATCGTAAAATTTAACAAAAAAATATTCTATTACTTTTCTCGTAAAGTCCATAAACACTAGCTTTATTAAGTACAGCATTTTTCTTAACAAATTCTTAATATGGGGCTTTTTTAAGAGCTTGTCATGGTAATGTCTAGGTAGAATATGTGATTGTCGAGGTGTTAGAATTTTAAGATATAATTAACTAAGCTATCATCGTGCTGTAATTGCAACTTTTTGCGCAATCGATAACGTTTAGTTTCCACGCTTTTAATAGATATATTAAGCAATGGCGCCATTTCTTTGGAAGATAAATTGAGTCTTAAATAGGCACAAAATTTTAAATCGTTGGGGGTTAATTCCGGATGTTTAGCCTTAATTTTATCCATAAAATCCTTATCGGCATTATTAAAAGCTTCTTTGAAGAATTTCCAATCTTTTGTGTTGTTCAAATTGTTATCTATTAACTCGACGGCACTTCCAATATCAGATTTATTTTTAGCCTTCTTTAATTCTTTTTTTATTTTACGAAGCATTTCATTTTTTTTGATAATGCTCATTGTAGAAATTGCCAACTCCCTATTTTTCCCTTCAATATCCTGGTTTAATTTTTCATTTTTAACTTGAACAATCTGTCTTTCATTTTTAAGATGCTCATGCCTTATAATTCGTTCATAGTAAAATTTATAGGCTTTATGCACCAATAAGCCAATGACCGAAAGCATAATTAGATATACAATAATGGCAAGATTTGAGATATACCAAGGCCTACTAATTGTAAATGGATAATTTACCGTATTTTTTGTTCGCTGATTTCCGACTTTGGCTCTAATTTCCAAGTTGTAATCCCCAAAAGGAAGGTTTTCGAATTGAAGACTTGACTGCTCGGACCACGCACTCCACCGCTTCATCTTTCCATTTAATTTGTATTGGTAATTGACATCCAAAAATTTGTTGTATTCCGGCACCGAATAATCAAAAAACAAAGCACCTTGTTTATGCTTAAAATCTCCCTTGTCTTTAATAGGCAATTTTAGCACGTTGTCATCTCGATCTGCAATTTTTACCGAATTGAGATAAACGAAATAATCAGTTTCTTTTGATATCTGCGATGCATTCAAGGTTAAATATCCATAAGAGGCCCCTAAAACATATTTTTCTTTGTCAATATGTTGAATATTCTCGAATCCAAGAATGCCTTTTCTGAGATTTAAAGGAATAGAAATCGTTGTTAGTTCCGGTTTATTAGTAAGATTATCATTCTCTATAAAACTAATATTCTGATCGGAAAACAACCACAGCTTACCTCGTTGGTCCACCACCATTTTTGCAGATTTGTACGGCGAAACCTTTTCACTTAAATCACTGTTTTTTACAAATTTTCCTTCGTTTTTCTTATAATCAAACACCCCATCCTCAGAGGTATATAAAATATCGCCTTTGTAAGTAATTAACCCCGAATTCTTACCTAAGCTCAGTTCAGATTGGCGTTTGATATCTACAACCTCATGCAAAGTACTATCTAGCTGAATCCTAAAAACACCTTTATATTCGTTATTTACCAAGATTTGATTTCGATCGTTGATTTCAAAAAAGCGTGACGAATTTTTAAAACCGTCAATTTTATTACGCACATACCAAGATTCGCTATTCTTTTGGAGCACATACAACCCATCGTAATTCCCTTGAAGCAACAGATCATCGTGATTTGGTATTTTTTTAAAATTCCAAGCCCCCAAAATCGTACTGATACTTTTTGCAGTATTATTCTCAATAATGAAGGTGCCTAAATGATGCCCACAAAACAAATTTCGATTGCTATCATTATAAAGACTCCAAACTTGGCCCGCTGTACCTTTCACAAAAGTAAAATCTTCATTTTTTGAATCTAATGCCCTATAAAACAAACCCTGATTCGTGCCAACAAAGAGGTAATCGTTAAAAATCAATGTTGTATAAACCGTACCAATATTTCCATAATAATCTATAAATGTTTTTATTGACGAATCAACATTGATGCAGTTTATCCCATTATCCAAACCTGTCCATACGTTGTTTTCATTATCTTCAAAAAGCGATAGTACCGTATTATTCGCTAATCCATTCCTTTGATTTATTTCATATTCAATAGCTCCATTTGTATTTATTTTAATTAAGCCATCAGAAATTGATCCCAGCACAAAACTTTTATCTTTTAATCTAATACTACTAAACACATTTAATTCCTTCAATCTTTTATTTGAAGACACATTCCATTCGCTTAACTTATGGCCATCAAACTGAAAAAAACCTGAATTACGTGACAATATGATCAGCTTTTCATGATGCTGAAAAACATCTATGACTCTATCTTCCAAAACGATATTATCATCAATTACCAATTTTGGCTCACCGTCTTCTAAAACGTAAATACCTTCATTAGCCACATGGTAGTAAATCTGATTGTTAACATTAAAAACTTTGTAGATTATGTTTTCGGAATTTATAGTTTTGAAAGTCTCAGAAGTTTTGTTGTAGAAGTATAAGGCATGCCCAGCTTGAAACAATACCCATTCCTCATAACTTATAATGTCCCAAATCTGATCTTCATTTAATATTTTCTCACCTAACTTAGGTATTAAAGAATAGTAGTCTAAATCCCCTAAATCATTGCGCTTCCAATAGCCAAATTCCTCATAACACCCAGAATAAACCCTATCATCAATAACTTTAACAGCCCTAAGAACCGTATTGTTAGGAGATCGATAAGGTATCCATTCAGAGCCGTTAAATTCTAACAATCCTAAATTATTAGCGACAAAAATATAGCCTTTAGAATCTTGGGAAATCATCCAATTTTGATTCTCGCCATCATACTCAGATGCCGTATACGTTTGGATAGGCGGCAACTCCTGACTATGCAAAACCAAGACTAAAAACACACCTAATAAGAGCAGAATTTTTTTCATCATTTTCATAAAGATAGCACTATATCTTATCTACTTAAAAGTAATAATTAAAAAATGGAATTAAAAAAGGAATACAGAAAATGTCAACCCTTTAAGAGTTGACATTTTCAATTCTAAACAAATTATAACTAAATTTTACAATAAAGCCATCATTAATAATGCCGCCAGTGCTCCACCCACCAATGGCCCTACAACAGGTATCCAGGCATAAGCCCAATCACTATTAGCTTTATTTTTTATAGGTAGAATAGCATGCATAATGCGTGGCCCCAAATCCCTTGCAGGATTAATGGCATAACCCGTTGTACCACCAAGGGACAAACCAATAGACCAGACCAAGAACGCTACTGGTAAAGCACCTAAAGATCCTAAACCAATTACGGTTTCCGTGTCGTTGATACTCGCATCTGTAAAATAGAAAATCGTAAACAACAAAACAAACGTTCCTATCATTTCACTAAAAAAATTCGAAAACGTATTCCTTATTGCTGGAGCCGTACAGAAGACCGCTTTTTTAGAATCTGCATCTTGCGTTTCTTCAAAGTGATTTCTATAGATTATCCAAACCGTTGTTGAACCAATCATTGCGCCAATCATCTGGGCCAGCACAAACAGCGGTACATCTGCCCAAGGAAATTTACCTGCAACAGCCAAGGCCACGGTAACCGCAGGATTGATATGTGCGCCACTATGTGGACCAGCAATAACGACAGCGACATAAACCGCCAATGCCCAACCCGTTGTGATCACAATCCAACCACTATTATTACCAATGGTTTTATTGAGCACGACATTGGCTACAACGCCTCCACCGAGTAAAATCAAAATCGCTGTACCAATAATTTCTGCTATAAATGGTGTCATATTTTTTTATGTTGTGGATTATATTTTATTTCAAATTCAAAGTTAAACAGCGTATAAAATTCTTGCTATCTGAAAAAAGAAATGATTTTAAATTTCAAACTCAAAACATTAAACATTCTTTGTCCAATATTCCAAAGCATCAATCGCTCTGTACCAACCTTCGATATGCTTTTTTATTTCTGTTCTATCTTCCATTGGGCTAAAGGTTTTATCCGTTTGCCAGATATCTTGAATTTCTTCAGGATTTTCCCAATAGCCTACTGCCAGGCCAGCTAAAAATGCTGCTCCCATTGCTGTAGTCTCAACAACTTTTGGCCTAATGGTTTTGGTATTTAAAACATCGGATTGAAACTGCATCAACATATTGTTGATGGTTGCGCCACCATCAACACGTAATTCTTTAATTGATAAACCCGAATCCGCTTCCATCGCTTTTAAAATATCCATAGTCTGGAATGCAATAGACTCCAAAGCCGCCCGTGCGATATGTGCATCTGTACTTCCTCTTGTCAATCCGAACATGGTACCTTTTGCATGTTGGTTCCAATGTGGTGCGCCGAGACCTGCAAAAGCTGGCACAAAATAAACCCCATCTGTATGTTCAACTGACGAAGCCAATGCTTCAACATCGGAAGAATTTCTTATAATTTTTAAACTATCGCGCAACCATTGTACAACGGCTCCTGCTATAAAAACACTTCCTTCTAAGGCATAAGTTGTTTTTCCGTTGATTTTCCAAGCCACTGTTGTCAATAAATTATTTTTGGATACAATCGGTTTTTCTCCGATGTTCATTAACATAAAGCAACCTGTGCCGTATGTGTTTTTAACCATTCCTGGTTTGGTACACATTTGCCCAAATAAAGCCGCTTGCTGATCGCCTGCGATTCCTGCAATTGGAATTTTAGCATCATAAAACGTGGATGTTGTATGACCATAAACTTCACTTGAAGCTTTCACTTCTGGTAGCATACTTTTAGGAATCGTCAACAATTCTAATAATTCATCGTCCCATGCCATGGTATTGATGTTAAACATCAAGGTTCTTGAGGCATTGGTTACATCTGTGATATGCTGCTTGCCTTTGGTAAAGTTCCAGACCAACCAACTGTCTATAGTTCCCAAGATTAAATCTCCAGCTTCTGCTTTTGTTCTGGCACCTTCTACGTTATCGAGAATCCATTTTACCTTCGTTCCAGAAAAATAAGAATCAATGACCAATCCTGTTTTTTCTTTGATCCATTTTGCTTTTCCTTCTTTTTTGAGTTGGTCACAATAGTCAGAAGTTCTTTTGTCTTGCCAAACAATAGCGTTATAAATGGGTTCGCCTGTATTTTTATCCCATACCACAACAGTTTCACGCTGATTAGTGATTCCTATAGCTGCGATATTTTCCACATCCAGGCCTTTACTGGCAATAGCTTCTGCGGCAACACCAGCCTGAGTTGACCAAATCTCTTTAGGATCGTGCTCAACCCAACCCGATTTAGGAAAATATTGAGTAAACTCTTTTTGGGCCTGCGAAACAATATTGCCTTTTTTATCAAAAACAATGGCCCTCGAACTTGTTGTTCCCTGATCTAAGGATAGGATATATTTTCCCATAATTTGTTGTTGTTTAGTTATTCCCATCTTCCGTCTTCCCGAAGGGAAGAAACTTTTGGCCATTTCTTTCTTGCTTCGTTCGCCCGAATTCGGTATTTAGTTTATTCTTTCTCTATTTTCTCTATAATCTTAAATTCATATCGCCTCCATCGCCCTTCTTTAGTCTTCCGTCATCTGTCTTTTTTTTCTCCTATCTCCGACCTCTCAAAACTAATGATCAACGACTATTTCAAAATGTATTGCTCAGCTATCTCTAAAAAATCTTCAATTTGTTTTGCCCGCCAATCGATAGTTTGGCTTAATTCTGCTCTTAACAACTCTCCAACCATTGGCGCAATTTCAACGGCCGCTTTTGCATCTAAAAACAAAACACGTACACGTCTTGCCAAAACATCTTCTATGCTTCTGGCCATTTCTTGTCGTACAGCCCAAATGACTTCTGCTTTTGTAAACTCCAATCTTGGATGTAGATTTTCGCCTAGAACGGAATTCTCTTTTACCAATGCCGCAATTCCTTTTTGATCTGTACCATAAATGTAAAGATGGTTGTTACGATCTACAGTTCCATTTGAACCATGAATCAATAGGTCCTGCGTTTTACAATTGGCGTCAGGTAGCTTGTTCATCGCAATCATTTTGTTCACCGTATCTTGGGCCATTCTCCTGTAGGTAGTCCATTTTCCCCCTGTGATCGTGATCAATTCAGAATCTGACACAATGATTTTATGACTTCGTGAAATTTCTTTTGTTTTTTCAGATTTATCCTTTGGTGCAGCTAACGGTCTCAGTCCTGCAAAAATGCTCAACACATCATCTTTATCCGCTCTTTTGTTCAGGTATCTGTTTGCCGTTTCCAATACAAATTCAATTTCCTTATCCAAAGGCTTTGGCTCTAAACTATGGCTATCCAACAACGTATCTGTTGTACCAACCACAACCCTATTATGCCAAGGCACCAAAAATAACACACGACCATCATCTGTTTTAGGTATCATAATGGCATCGTTTCCTGGTAAAAATGATTTATCAAAAACCAAATGAATGCCTTGGCTTGGACGGATGCTATTTTCAGCCGTTGCATCATCCATTTGTAATATATCATCCGAAAACACACCTGTTGCATTGATGACCGCTTTGGCATTTAAAGTATATTCAGTATTGGATTCCTTATCAATCGCTACAACACCATTTACAAGCCCTTTACTATCTTTTTGAAGGTTTTTTACCTCGAAGTGATTTAGAACCGTAGCGCCATGCTCAATGCACGTCTGAGCAATGTTAACCGCTAATCTTGAATCGTCAAACTGACCATCATGATAAACAACTCCACCCTTCAATTTAGCCACTTTTAAAGTCGATAACCTTGAAATGGTTTCACTTTTCTTAATTCTGACCGATTTTCCGAAACTTAGTTTTCCTGCTAAAAAATCATAAACTTTCATGCCAACCGTATAGAAAAAATTATCCCACCATCTATAATTTGGAATAATGAATGATTGGTTACTCACCAAATGTGATGCATTTTTCAACATCAAACCTCTTTCGTACAAAGCCTCTCGCACCAAATCGATGTTTCCTTGCGCTAAGTATCTTACGCCTCCATGTACTAATTTTGTACTTCTACTCGATGTTCCTTTCGCAAAATCAACCTGCTCTAGAAGTAATGTTTTGTAACCTCGCGTCGTACAATCCAATGCCACTCCCAATCCCGTTGCGCCTCCTCCAATGATGATAACATCCCAATTTTTAGTGGACTCTAATTGACTTATTAAGGTTTCTCTTTTAAACAAAATGCTTTTATTTATTTCAATTGATTTTCAAATATATAAAAATAAATTAAATATGAAACTAAACGAAACCAATATTTCCTTAAAAATAAAGTTTTTATAAAAATTACACTTCATTTACTTTCGTTTTATTATATTTGTGAGCCATTAAACTAAAACTCTAAAAAACTTCAGCATACGACAAATGAAGCGACATCAAGACATATTAGACAGACTCGCGAAGGAGAAACACCTCGAAGTGCTTGACTTGTGCGATATATTGAATGTTTCCGCAGTAACGATTAGAAAAGACCTCAAACTTTTAGAGCAAAAAGGTTTACTACACCGAACCCATGGTGGCGCATCATTGGAAAATCCCTATATTAATGAGCGAACCGTTTTAGATAAAGAGAAAATCTCGGTTGAGGAAAAAAACGGCATTGCACAAATGGCCGCAAGTCGCATCGTTGAAAACGACTCCATTTTAATTGCTTCGGGAACAACCGTTCAGGCATTTTCAAAATTTATCAAAGCCAAAAATAAATTAACGGTGATCACCTCATCACTTCATGTGGTCTTACACCTTATACACGATAAGAATATTGAAATCCTTCAGCTTGGCGGCTACATTAGGCACAGTTCAGCCTCTGTAGTTGGTAATTATGCAGAATATATTCTAAAGAATGTATCCTGCAGCAAACTATTTTTAGGTGTTGACGGTATTGATTTAGAATACGGGCTGTCCACCACCAACCTCGAAGAAGCAGAATTAAATAAAAAAATGCTAAAGGCGGCCCAAAAAGTAATTGTATTGGCGGATTCTTCCAAATTCGGTAAAAAGAGTTTTGCTAGAATATGTGACCTTTCCCAAGTCGATGAAATCATAACCGACAACGGTATTTCTGAAATAAAACGAAAGAAATTAGAAGAAAAAGAAATTAAAGTGACCATTGTCAACTAAACTCTATAAATGGATAAACTAAACAACGTATAAAATGAAACACTACTTATTTTTAATGGTATTTGCTGTATTATTTTCATGCCATTCAGATAAAAAGAAAAGTGACCCTTCTGAACAAGAACCAACACAAAATGAAAAACCAAATATTCTACTGATTGTTGTGGATGATCAAGGTTATGCAGATTTTACACCTTTTGAAAATTATGACAAAACAGTATCTAGTCCAAACATAGCACGTTTAGGTAAATCTGGAACTGTTTATACACAAGCCTATGTATCTGCCCCTGTTTGTAGTCCATCTAGAGCAGGAATTATTACAGGAAAAAACCAATTCCGTTGGGATATTCCTGCAAGTTGGGGACCAGGTTTACCAGATGATGTCAAAACACTTCCTGAATATTTAAAAGAAGCTGGTTATCACACCGCACGAATCGGAAAAAACGATTTAGGTCGAAATTTCCATAAAAATGATGTTAGGGAATACCCTTTAAATCATGGTTATGATGAATTCTTGGGCTTCTCTGCCCATGCGCACGATTATTGGGCCAATTCCCAAAGCATTAAAAAGCGTACACCAGATCCTTATGGCACCAGTGCACTTTTAGGGCCTTTGATGCATAATATGGGAGATAAAAGTTATGAGGAAGGTTATCTCACTGATATTTTAACGGACGAATCCCTTGATTATTTAAAGCGAGACCATGACAAACCTTTCTTTTTAACCCTATCTTATAACGCCGTACATCACTTAATTCACGAAGTCCCTAAAAAATATCTGGACAAGTATAATGTTAAGGAAATCCCTAATTACGATCCAGATAGTTTGGTAGCTTTTAAAAATCACAAACCTGGTAGCTATTCTGCGTACTATGATAAATATTCTAGAGTTGGTGCCATAAATACTGAGAATTTACGACAATATTATTTAGCAAATTTAAATTGCTTGGATGATAATATTGGCCGTGTTTTAGATGCTTTAAAAGAAACAGGACTAGACAAAAACACATTAATTGTATTTGTATCCGACAATGGAGGCTCTCCGCTTACAGGTTCTAATAATGCACCGTTAACAGGTGGAAAATATTCACTTTGGGAAGGTGGTATTAGAGTACCCATGGCTATGAGTTGGCCAGGACAAGTAGACGTTGGTAAAGTTGAAAAACGCTATGTTTCTGCGTTGGATATATTACCAACATTGACCAAAGCCGCTGGGATTGAATTAACCGATACTTCTATTGATGGTATTGATTTACTAGCACCAAAAGCTGAACGCTTATTAGTTTGGAAATGGCAAAAAACCTGGGCTGCAAGAAAAGGAAAATGGAAAATAACGAATGCCAAGGAAAACCATTGGAAAAGTGAACCATCAGCCCAATATATTGCGCCAATACGCGATGATTTAACCATCAAATTATTCGATATTGAAGCCGATCCAGGAGAACGTAACGATGTGGCTGCCGAGTATCCTGAAAAAGTTAAGGAATTACAACAGGCTTATGATGCTTGGTGCGAAGCCAATATTTCCAAAGGAACTGATATTAAAAAGGAAACAGAAAACGACACTCACTAAAAATTTAAGTGATAATAGCTTTTCTTTTTTAGATAAAAAAGAGTTTTACTTAATCCCTTTAATCTCTATCAATTTAACTTGAGGTTGCATTTTTAATGTGTTCATTTTGCCTTGATGCAAAACGAACCAAAAAATCAAAACGATTTGTTAGGAAATTGCTAAAGCACCATTCGCTAATACATTAATTTTTCTAGACTTTAATTTACAAATAGTTCCAATCCTAGATTTGTTTTCAAAAGAATCCTTGTTGCTCATTATTTCTGAAAACCGTTGCTTCCGACGCTGTCGGAATTTAGGTGTTGAGCTCTAACTTTCTTATGGCTTAAATGGTTCAATCTAAAACTCTGCGGTATTAACTTTTTCTCCATATACCACTTTGAAACTCCAAAAATCTCCGTGGCTAAATTATTTATGCCAAACTTCCACGTAAATTTATAATTCCGAAGTATTGGGATTCTAAAAACATCTCGTCTTTTATTGAGATAATTTTGAGTATCACTCCAGAGTTATTGCTATTCAAATGTTCATTAAACTGGTGTTTGGTTAAAAAAAAGTTTTTATTTAATCTCTATCAATTATTATCAAAAGCAATAAATTCCATCAACTTTTACCCAAGCTAATGGGTAAGTCGATGGAATTTTTAATGTTTAATGTTGTGCTATTATTTAATCTCAACCAACTCAAGGTCAAAAACCAATTCTTGTCCCGCTAATGGATGATTTCCATCTACGATCACATTGTCTTCATTGACCTCAACAATTCTAAATTGGTGCTCATTACCTTGCTCATCCCTTGAAGCCAAACCTAAACCAACTTCAGGCTTTACCTCTGGTGGCAATTGTGCTTTGTCTACTTTATGGAATAGTTCCTTTTTGACATCACCATAGGCATCTTCCATAGGAATATCAACAGTCTTTTTATCATTCACTTTCATATCGATAACTGCTTTTTCAAAACCAGGAATTAACATGCCATTTCCTAACGTAAATTCTAGTGGCTCGCGCTCTAAAGAACTATCGAAGACTTGTCCGTTTTTTAATTTTCCTGTGTAATGTACCTTTACCGTATCATTTTCTTTTACTTGACTCATAAATTTTTAATTTCATTTTATAAACAACAAAATTATTGTTTATAAGAGAGAATAAAGAATGATACCTAGGTTTTTCGGGATATTTAAGAAAAAAATAACGTCTTTACCGCATATTTCAAAAAAAACTATAACACACTGAATTAGAATACTGTTAAATTAAATTATGGAATTCAGAAAGCGTATTTTTTTAGATAAACGCTTGGTCTATTTTTTAATGACGCACCATCGGTTGAGTGACGACAAACCTTTAGGCTCAGCGTGGCTAAAACTTAAAATAATGAGATTCCTTTTCGAGACGCATTCGGAATGACAGAGCCTTTTTAAAGAAAGTTCAATTAAGTATTACTTTTTCTTATCCATGGGAAAGTACAGTATAAAACTAGACCCTTTACCTATTTCACTTTCCACATCTACACAACCATTGTGCAGATCCATAATGCGTTTACAAATGGCCAGTCCGATCCCTGTTCCGATATATTCGGTAGAGGAATTCAATTTTTTAAAGGGTTTAAAAATATAATCTTTCTTATCTTCATCGAGCCCAATACCATTATCTTTAAACACAATTTTTTTGAATGTTACCTTATGATTTGCTTTCAAATGTTTAGACATATCCTTACCTATCACTTCATCTATAGTAATCTCGATAACAGGTTTGTTTTTATTGAATTTGATAGCATTTCTAATTAAATTAGAAAATAATTGATACATTCTTGTTGATATACCTTTAATTTCCCCGAGCTCTTCTTTATGTATCTCAACCTTCTTTTCATCAATTAAAACTTCCAGATCCGACATTACGGTTTCATAGATCTCATCTAAGTTTACGGTTTCTACTTTAACGTTATTATCATCGATTTTACTATAATCCATGATATCATTAACAAGGTTGGTTAAGCGTTCTGCAGAACTTTCAATTTTAGTCGTATATTTTTCAATGGAACCCTCTTCGTTATTTTTCACAAGAGAGTTGAACATTCTAATTTTTCGTAGTGGCTCTTTAAGGTCGTGGCTTGCCATATAGGCAAATTCCTCTAAGTTCATATTAAGCTTCACCAACTCCTTATTGGCTTTTCTGATATCTTTAGTTCTGACCTCAACTTTCTGTTCCAGCTCATCCCTGAAGGTCTTTTGTTTATCAATATTTGCAATAGAACCAAGGAATCCCTCAAAATTATCTAGCTCATCTAATATTGGAATACCGATATTAAAAAACCATTGGTATTTTCCATCATGGCGTCGTAAACGATACTCGCAACTGTATTCTTTTTTATTAATAAGAGCATCAGTATAAGCGCTAATGGCTGTTTCTTTATCTTCAGGATGGATAAAGTTTATCCAATTGTCACCTGTACATTCTTCCATTTTAGCCCCAATATAATCTAAGCAAGTCTGGTTTAGATAGGTACAACCTTTATCTTTATCTGTTATCCATATGCTTAAAGGTGCTTGATCTGCTATCATTTTAAATCGCTCTTCACTTTGTTTAACTTTTTCTAATAGCATTGCATCCTTAGTCATATCCATGAGCGTTCCAAACCCCTTTTTGGGTATTTTATTGTCGTCAAAAATAAGTCGCCCTGTAATTCTAATGTGTCTAATACCTTTTGAAAGCTGAAGTCTAACTTCGTGATGAATTTCTCCAGTATCCAAAGCTTTTTTAATGCTTCTTTCCTTTGCCTTCAAATCATCTGGATGGACTTTGCTCATCACATCTTGCTGCGTAATTGTCTTTTTTTGATTCAGTTCTAAAAATTCATACATCGCTTTATCTGCATGTAATTTATCCTCTTCAAAATCATACTCAAAAACCATTAAATTAGAGGCTTTGACTGCAGTTTCTAGAATAATTTGATTTTGCCTAAGAGCTGTCGCTTCTTGTGATAAGTATAAAATTCTATCTTCGTTATCATAAGGCATTCTAAAGCGTACCGCTCTAATGTCATAAAATTTGTTATTGAATAGCACTTCCATAGATGCAGCACCTTTACTCATTGTGTCACTGCATAATTTTTCTAAACGTTTTACTTCTTTTTCCGACGAATTAAGGTCTGGCAGATATTTGCCTGTAAACTCACTAACTTCTGATTTATCAACACCTTGACCGGCTAGATACTCTATGTTAAAATCTTTATCTAATATACCAACCGCACCTTTAGGTATATTTTCTGCAATGGTTTTGTAAATTAATTCGTTACGCTGGCTGATATCTTTTGCATCCTTAAGCTCTTTTTCTTTTTCCACCAATAAATCATTGGTCAGCCTTAACTCTTGGTTGGCTGTGTTTAACTCTTCATTCGCAGATTGCAATTCTTCATTACTAGTCTCCAGTTCTTCGTTACTGGATTTTAATTCTTCATTAGAAGATTGCAATTCTTCATTTATGGTTTGCAATTCTTCATTGGTAGATTCTAATTCTTCAGTAAAGATTTGAAGGTGCTCTTTGGTAGACGTGAGTTCGTCTTCCAATTCTTTAATTCTCAGATTCACAAAATCCGAGGTTTCTAGTTTTTTCTGAAGTTCTATATGGCCTTCCGTAGGTTCAATTTTTTCAAAAATAACCATGAAGTACTGTACTTCATTTATTCTATAAACAAGCGGTATAATCTTGATCCGTACGTAATGTAATTGTTCGTATAAATTAAATTTAACGACATGGCTGGTATGCGTCACATTGGTTTTCTTTACTTGTGCCAAAACCGCTTTGACGATGGTCACCAGTTCGGGGTTTACCATTTTGTGCAGATTCACATTCATGGTGCCTTGGCTAATCTCTACATAAAGCCTAAGACTGCCATGAACCTCCTTGATCTCAGCAGTGTCATTAATGACTACAAATGGATTGTTGTATTTATAATAGAGGGTTTCCTTTGCCACATCCGCAATGCTCATATTACGAATATTGTCCTGTTTCTCTTCCTCCTTTTTATCTTGGTTTCTGCTACGTAATCGCGAAAATTTCAGTTGGTAGTTTAATGAGGACTCTGCTTTTCTGAACATTTTCCCTTTTCCAATTTTAGAAAATAGATCCGCGGCCACACTTACACTTTCAGATTTCCCCAAAAACAGTAATCCTTTTGGTCTTAAAGAATAATGGAAAATTTGAAATGTTTGTTTCTGCAGTGTATTGCTAAAGTAAATGAGCAGATTTCTACAGGTGATCAGATCTAACTTTACAAATGGCGGATCCGTAGTAATATCGTGCCTAGTAAACAAGACATGCTGCTTTATTTCTTTTTTGACTTCATAATGGATATTATCGCTCTTTTCAAAGTATTTAGCAATAATTTCTGCAGGCACGTTGTCCAACAACTCCTTATTGTACATGGCTTTTCTTCCAAAACTAATAGCACGCTCGTCAATGTCTGACGCAAAGATTTGAACATGATATTGGTTTAGACTACTACCTAATAATTCATAGAGCAAAATAGCTATGGAATAAGGTTCTTCGCCAGTGGCACAACCTACACTCCAAATACGTATAGCATCTCCAGGCTCCTTGCTGTTAAGCATTTCGGTGAGTTGTTCGCGCAGTTTATCGAAAGCCTCTAAATCGCGAAAAAACTCCGTGACACCAATTAAAACCGTATCGAATAGATGATCCAATTCTTTGGGATTTTTCTTTATGAGCTCATAATACTCTAATTCGCTACTTAATTGTAAGGACGCAATTCTATGGTTAATACGCCGCATTATGGTATTTGGCTTATACATAGAGAAGTCTGTACCCGAACGCTTTTCGAGCAGTTCAAAAATAGCATCAACGGATCCCTTTTTTATGCCACTTAAAGCGATGGAACGTGTATTGGTAATGAATTGCACAATATCATCGTACATTTGCTCTGCAGGCACTATTAAATCTATATGGCCCGTATCTATGGCCGCATTAGGCATATCCCTGTGTTCTGCAGTTTCCGGCAATTGGACAATGGTAAAACCGCCAATTTCCCTAATATTGGTCATTCCTTTAGAACCATCTTTTCCGAAACCTGATAAAATGACACCAATCGCCTTCTTACCCTTGTCTTTGGCCAGGGACATAAAAAAATTATCTATGGAAGGTGTAAAGGAATGCCGAGGCGATAAGTCTTCCAAAATAAACGAACCATTAACAATACGTATTTGCTTATTCTGTGGCGTCACATAAATATTACCGCTCATCAATTCTGTATTGTTTTCTGCCGACACTACTGGCCATTTGCAACGTTTATCTAAAATTGATGCTAATTGACTTTTGTAATCAGGACTCAGGTGCATCACAATTACGATACAGATATCAGCACTGGAACCATTAAAATTCTTTAAAAATTTTGTTAAGGCATCTAGCCCTCCTGCTGAAGCACCTACGCCAACGACATATAGATCCTGTTCATTACTAACTTCTTTATGTTTACTCAAAATTCATTCATTTAGTTGATATACAGACCTAATACTATTGATTTGCTCTGATATTTGTTTTGGTTTATAATCGTAGGATTTAATACGTTTTTAGATGCCTTTGCTTACAACTAAGGATGATATGAGTTTGCAATGATGATGCTTAAGAATTGGAGGCATCAAATTTTCTATAGAACACCACTAAACAAGCCGTATTTAAACGCTTAGAAATCCTAGACCATATTTATTTTAGGCTCTAATCTAAAACCGCCAGCAGAAGCACATATTGCAAAAAGTCAAAATCCTTAGTCATGAATTCCGTAATTGTTAAAGCACTCTAAACTAAACACAGCTAAGCCAAATTATTAACTGATTCCGTTTTTTTATTTCTCCAATTGAGATTAAAATCTAAAGAGAAAATTATCCCTATTTAAAATGGAGGTATGGTATTGCCAATCGATAGTGACTACTTTTTTGATGATCTTTTTAAGTGTTTCAAAATCAGCTGGTTTATTGATATAAATGTTTGCACCCTCCAAAAAAGTCGCTTCGATATCGCGCTCTGAAGATGAGGTGGAATATATTGCCACTGTAATATTCCTAAGTCCAGGGTCTTTGCGTATTTCCTTTAAAGTCTCCACGCCACTTAAATTTGGCATATTGAGATCGAGGAATAATATATCGGGAAGCCTGGTTTCAGGCTTTCTGAAATAGTCTATAAGCTCCTGTCCGTTTTTGCACATATGAAACTGATGCGGGACTTTTAGTTCATTGACAGCGAGTTCAAACAACGCTCTGTCATCTTCATCATCATCTGCAAGTACAATATTTAATTTTTCGATTGCCATCCGCTAAGTGAAGGTTAATTTTTTTTAGTTGCTGTTGTGATTTGTTTTTTAAGATTGACAAAATAAGAGGGGCTAAAACCAGTTGTTTTCTTAAATTGTCTGGAAAGATGGGATACACTACTGTAATTGAGTTTATAAGCAATTTCCGTTAAGCTCAAGCCATCTTCAATTAATAAATCCTTGACATAATCGATTTTTTTTAAAATCAAAAATTTCTCAATAGACATAAAGGTGGCTTCAGAAAATACTCTTGACAAATAACTATAAGAATGTGGTAATTTGTCTTCTATATAAGCCGACACCTTAAAATCATCGTTATAATTATCCAATTTAATTATTTCCATTAAGATGTTTTTCACGCGCTGCACCAAAATACTCTGATGGTTGTCAATGACATGAATTCCCGACGAATTAAGTTCTTTATATAGAAGCATTTTATCTTCAGGGCTTAATCGTTCCAATATTTCAATTTCGCTACTGGAGTTAAGCTTATATTTAATACCTAAGCGCACCAATTTTTCGGAAAGCAGATTATTACAAATACTTAAAAAATCAAATTTTACCTGTATTTTCATTAGGGTACAATTACAAAAAGGGGTACAATGATAAAATATTTTCTTCAATAATATTAGACAAAACCATTTAATAATATCTAAAAAATTATAAACCTTAAAAGTGTTTTTAGTCCGGATTATTCCAAATATACTTTTTTTTCGTTGACACTACAATTTAGAAATTGATATAAAAATAGGTTCTTAAACAGAATTATGCAACCCTTTGACCAAATTGTGTAAACGTTGAACTACAAAATTAACATAATTTTGAAAATTATATTTGTGTTCATTGACGTCCCATCATTTTTACTGTCTGAAACGCAAAAACAGCCCCTTATTAATCCATTTTAAAAATAATTCACATGTCAAAAATTGTAACTTTTAGTGTTGCCATTTATTTATTCTCTTGGTGGACTTGCGTTATTATGATAGATGATTACGAGGTCATTAATCTGATCTTTCTTTCAATAAGTATTTTATTAGTTATGGTTTGTCTCATTTTTCATGACCTAAATTTTAAAAGAGTGACTAAAAAATGAGGAAACTAGATTTATTACAAGGCCAAGGTGATAGTAATGACAATAGGTTGATTGCGGATTTCGATATTTCCAACAAAAATATACTATTGGCGGTGAATGATGTAGGCGTAAGTTTTGCCAATCTGACCTGCAACTATGACACTAGTAAACTTGTTAACTCTATTTTAAAAAAGAATGCGGTCCATTTTATATATCCCAATACTGATGATGTGGTATTTCAAATCAATGGTAAGCATAAAAAACGTCTAGTTTGTCCAGGAGAAAAAACCAGCATTTATATGAGCACGAAGCATATAAATAGTAATTTTTATGTACAATCTGGTGAGCAACAAGACATTTCTATATTAAGTTTGGAGTTTTCCTTATTTGATTCTTACAGGGAAGTTGATTTTCATAATTATCTCGAAAATTATTACAATTCCGATGCCAAGGAACAAATTGCCATGAGCGTACCATCGACGGATAACAGGATTAAACAAACTATTCAAAAGGCTAAAAAATACTGTTTAGGCTCTAAATCTGATAGCTTATTGGTAAAAGCTGTGATTTCGGAACTTCAATATATTTTTATACAACAATATTTGGTCTTGAACAATCATACAATTTTAGAAGATTCTGAGATTGAAAAAATAAGTACCATCCCTACATTGGTTGAAAACCAAATCGCAACAAAAATTACTGTAGCAGATATTGCTAATGAATTAGACTTATCGATTCATAAACTGGAATTGGGATGCGAAATCGTGTTTAAATGTGGTGTGGTGTCTTTGATCAATGACATTAAACTAGAGAAGATTGCGAATCTGCTATTTACCACTACAGAACCTTTACCTGATATTTTATATAAACATGGGTATTTGAATCGTAGCTATTTCTATAAGATTTTTGAAGAAAAATTTAATTGTAAACCTTTTCAGTATTAAAAACTTTGCGCAGTAAGTAAGACATAGAGATCTTCAATTTGTACTTAATTACATCCAAGCGTTGAAGTTTTTTATCTATGATTAATTATACAATCTTTTATAGAAATTATATAAGCCCATTTACAAAGAGCACAGTATCTTATTAAAAAAAATTACACTATGAATAAAAGTCAAAATCAACCCAAACATGGGACACCATTAAATGCAAGAATCGGTAAAACACGTACCTCTTTTAGATCCACTAACAGAAAGGAAGCTGTTTTAAACCCATATTCAAAATCCAATACTGGTAGCTGATCATTGCTCATCTAGGACTAAGATTAAAATAGAGTGTCTGCATTTTGAATTGTGAAGACTTTTAAAAATTATACCATTGCGCAAACTTGAATTACAATTGAAAGAAGAAGAAAAATTTTGCTTTGATGTTTTTGAAGACAAAGATTTATACAAAAAGCTCTTTCATCGAATTTAGGACTAAAATAGAAAGCGAAAACTGAACCGTATTTTTGATCAATTGATTAATAGTTATTTGATTAGATAAAAACCCTTTGAAATTAATTTCAAAGGGTTTTTTAATATAGTTTTCAGAAGATTAAAAAAATAGAATGTCAAAATTGTTTCTATTTAAGAATTACAATAATTTTTTTTAGAACTATATTTATACTAAAATTATAATACTAGTTTTCATTCAATCAGAGCGTTTTATTAGAGATAGAATTTCAGTTTTAAAATCGAAAACCAGCAGTAAATATTATACGGCTATCTTCTGCACTTTGATAAAACCCGATGTTTGCCGTCAAGGCTTGAAATCCATTTATAAAAATTGAGCCACCATAACTGTTGTGCCATTTCTCGGAGTCTTCATTCTCATTCCATACACGACCAAAATCAAATCCGCCTGTAACACCAATTCGGAGCGGCACAAATCCTGTCCGCTTCTCAATAAAACACACCCTTAAATCTGTGGTCTGAAAAAACGCTGTTTTACCTAAAAAACGTTCGTTTCTATAACCGCGTAAACTTCTATTACCACCAACTGTAGCTGCATGATAAAACTCGTAAGTATCACCAAGAATAAAATTCGCTTGAGCTTTGGTAGCCAACGTAGCTAAACCGCTTTCGTGAATCGGGTATATAAATGACGCAGTTGGAGTTATATAAGACAGTTTATTGTCAAAATCAGAATCGACATTTTGTTTGTAGCCTGCCACAACGCCTAACTCCATTCCTCTGCGAGGCAAACTTAACAGATTTTTTTTGTTATTGAATTTAATCCCAACTTCTGCACCTGCATAAATTTGATCTTCGAAAACATCATTATCTGAATTAAAAAAACCTTGAGTAAATCCGTTATCTGTATCTTCAACTTTATTCGACTCTACCCGAGCCGCAATATGTGCACTAATATTGCCGCCTGTTTTATAAATTAAAGACGGTTGAAAATGCCATTGTTCAATCTTTACTCGATTAAAATCCATATTTACAGCATCCTCATCATACCTAGTTTCATTGCCGACACCAAAGAAATTGGTGGCATAATTTTCACTCGTAATTCGAGCATCTAGAGCTAAATTCCAATTATAAAAAATATGGGCAAATTCCCCATTATATGAAAACTCAAAACCTTGTGTCGCAGAATAGTAAGATGCATTGACCGTATGCTGTGTTGTAAAGGGATTTCGAAGTAAACTAAAGGTGGTTAAGGTATTTGTTATTCCTGCACTAAATCCTGCATCTGGATCAAAACCAACCGTTGGCAACAGTACATTATTTGAATATTTACGTTTCTGGGGATCATAATTATTAATATCGTAAGAATCGGTCAGCAATTTATTTACTGAAGAATTAAATGTATTGTTTTTCGATTTATAATCATATACTTTCACTGAACGATTGTTTTCTACGTTGTAAATATCATTTTCTTCTCCACCAAAAATTTTGATTTTTATATAGTCATTTCCGTCTCCAGTTACGTTAATTTCATCATCACCATCTAAGGCATAAACCCATATTTCGTTAGTGATGTCTTTTGAATACGTATTATCAAGAATGACATAGTCTTTTTGTTTTATGGTAACTTGTGTCTTTCCATTTGGCATTCTTACAATATCAATGACATTGTCCTTGTTAGTACCCACAACAATCTCGTGCTTTTTAAAATAGTTATAGTAATCTTGGGCAATAGAAATGATATTTTCACGCCTCTGCTTTAAAGTGGATTTGATATGCGCTATACTTTCATCTTTAGTATCTTCTAAAAGATTTGAAAACGCACTATCAATTACCTCATCCGTTAAACTATTTTGAATGTTCTCTGCTTGCTTTTGCCATTCGCTCCAACTCGCCTTATTAATAAAATTCTTATCTAAATAATACGCCGCATTATTAAATGTTTTTATATTCTGAACTTCAGGAGCATAAGTCTGCATATTTCTGGCCAATGGCACTACCATTTTGAGAATCGCTGGAAAAACACCATCATATTTAGGAAACGTTTGATCTCGATCCCTAGGAATTGGTTTGTACTGGAGCGTTCCGTCTTCCTTCTCGTGTAATGCCCATCTCCATTGATCTGCATGCCTATCCCAATCTCCAACAAGTATATCAAATAAGCGTGCTCGAATATAACTAGACTCATCAATCTGAGCATCCTTGTCATTTTGAAGTTTCAGCAACATATCCTTGGTGCTGATAATATCATCTGCATTTCCGAAGGTATCAAAACTCTTGTTCTCATCGCCAACGTGTTCTTCAAACATATAAAGTTTATCGCCATAATTTTCATTGAATCGACCTAATCGTTCTTGCTTTGGTAGATACACAATTTTTGGATTTGCATGAGGAATATCGATGGCATCCAAAAGTTCCCCAATAGCAAATTGTGCGTAAGGCTGTGCTGTTGTATAATAGTCTTGAACCACTGATTCAACAACCGTATTATCAGCATATTCAATAACATAATGATCCTTAATCATAGATTGGATAAAGCGCACACCACTTTTACGTAATTCCCTTACGGTATATTCATTTTCGTTATCATCAATTAAACGTAAGCTTCTGGATTGGTTTCCACCACCTTCGGTGATCGCTTTAACGTTGTCTGGTAAATTATCCAAAAACAATACTGGCGCTTCTATTTTTCGACCATAGGCGTCTCTATAATGATCACCCCAAAACCATTTGTAAAACCCTGATTTATTTGTCTCCTCCTCTGTATAAATAGCATCTTTGTAGGTTTCGCCAAATTCATCTTTGGTGTGATAATCGAAATCCTCTAAAGTTCCTTTTTTTAGTTTTATGTTAGAAGTAAACACCTTGGTTGATTCATTACCTTCAACCGTATAAATTTCAACTTCTGAACTTCCGTCCTTAAAAACATTGAGTTTCACAAAACCTGGTAGGTCAGTACCAAAATGACCATCTTCGATATCAGGATTGGATTTGGAAGTTTTCCCTACGGCACCACTTATAATTTGTGGTATGCCATCATCCATCAAAAATTGTAAATTTTTATCATTACCTGAAACGAAAATGACATCGTTAAACTGGCTTGCCAATGATTCTAACCGTCCTATTAAATATTGCATCTCATTATTGTAGCGCGCTTGTTTAGACAAACCTCCCATGCGCCCAATTAGTCCTTGCCTTGTAGCTGTAAGGACTGGGTGGTGCAATGCCACAACAATGGTTTTATTTTGTTCGTCTTTAAGTTCGTCCTTAAATTCCACAAAAAATTGTTCCCGAGTTTTTATTTCGCATTTGTTATTAATGTAAGGATGTTTATCCCAATCCTCAAAATACCATTGCGTATCTACCATAACCAACTCCACCTCATCGCTTAAGGTTTCCCTTTCTAAAGGACAGCCATCATTTGGCCAAAATTCCGCTTTGCTGTTATCTTGTAAAAAAGACTCTAAATCATCTAAATTTTTATGACCACCTTTATTCCATTCATTTTTTCCAGGAATAAATATAACTTCACCATTAAAATCTGAAAGTGGTTTCAAATATTGAGACCTAAGAAATGCTTCTTCAGTTTCTCTATCCTCCTTATTTTTAGGGTAACCCTCAGGTCTTGTACTATTCCCTAAAGCGATAAATACAGCATTATCATCATCTTTAGAGGCCGTTATAATAGCTTGAAGAATTTCATTTGAATATCTCGCGTGGTCCAAGCCCATATTGGCCGTTAGATAAATGTTTTTGGAAACCTCTTTTACAGTTTCTTTTTTAGCCTCTTGAGCATTAACCTTTGAAGAAAAGTTTGTGCCCAATAGCGTCAAAAATACAAGTAGAAAACCTGATTTTAGTATTGAAAATAGTCGATTTATCATATAGCAGTTTTAATTGGTGCAAATTCCAAAATTAATCCCTATAAAAGGTGCTGATATAAGAATAATTTTGAAGCATAAGATAAGGAACGTTTTTATTAAAAATGTATCTAAAATCGTTTCAGCAAATTTTTATAGGGATTGAATTAAGAACTGATTCTAATATTACTGAACTTACAAATCAACTTAAAACTATTATTATGGGAGAGCCAAGGATAAAAAATGAAGACCAATATGAAGCTTTACGCGACAAAGGCTATAGTAAAGAGAAAGCCGCTCGCATTGCAAACACACCAAATGCGGGCAAAAAAGGCGGAAAGGCAGATCCTTATGAGGAATGGACTAAAGACGAACTTTACGATCAGGCCAAAAATGTGGGCATCGACGGACGCTCAAAAATGAACAAGCGTGAGCTGATTAGTGCGTTAAGAAATAACTAAATTGAAAGTCGACATGGCATGAAAGTATTTTCATGAAATTTCGACTATTTTTATAGAAAAAAATAAATTACCTATGTTAACTTGGAAAGATATTATCAACTTTTCCGTAAAAGGAAATCCAACTCCAGATAAACGAGTTGAAAAATCAGAAGCCGAATGGAGGGCTGAACTCACTCCAGAACAATTCAGAATTACCAGACAGAAAGGCACAGAGCGAGCGCATAGTGGCGCACTTTGTACCACCTATGACGAAGGACTATACAATTGTGTTTGTTGTGACACACCCTTGTTTGATTCTACCATAAAATTCAGTTCTGGTACAGGCTGGCCAAGCTTTACGCAGCCCATAAAAGAAAATGCCATTAAGTACGAAAAAGATTCAACGTTCGGAATGGTACGCGTAGAAGTGATGTGTAATACTTGCGATGCGCATTTGGGGCATGTGTTTCCTGATGGTCCGGAACCAAGCGGATTGCGTTATTGCATCAATTCAGAATCCATGGTCTTAGATAAGGAGATTGCCGAATGACAACTAAAAATTTACAAACTGCCATGGTTGGTGGCGGCTGCTTTTGGTGTACAGAAGCCGTTTTTCAGAAAGTAAAAGGTGTAGAAAAAGTAGTTTCGGGTTATACTGGTGGAAAAGCGCCAGGACGGCCAACGTACAGGGAAGTATGTTCAGGATTAAGCGGATTTGCCGAAGTCGTACGGATTACTTTTGATGCCAACTTGATTTCTTATGAAGATATTCTGATCATTTTTATGACCACTCACGATCCGACTAGCCTTAACAAGCAAGGTGCTGATCGTGGCACGCAATATCGGTCGGTCATCTATTATTATAATGAAAACCAAAAGGAAATTGCCGAAACTGTATTCAAAGAATTGGCTCAGTATTACGAAGACCCAATAGTCACTGAATTATCTGCAGCAGAAATATTTTACGACGCTGAAAAAGAACATCAAGATTTTTATGAAAACAATCCTGATTACGGCTATTGTAGTTTTGTGATTGAGCCGAAATTGGCAAAGCTTAGAAAATTACATGCCGATAAGTTGAAATAGGATTTAGAACAAATGAAGTGATTTCAAAAAATGGCTTACAAAATTAAAATAGCTCTTGGCGGTGGTTGCCATTGGTGCACAGAAGCTGTTTTTCAAGCGTTGATTGGTGTAGAAAAAGTTGAACAAGGTTATGTTGCTTCAACTGAAGAAAATAACACATTTTCTGAAGCAGTTATTGTGCATTTTAACCCTGAAGTGATTACGCTTCAAACCTTGATTGAAATTCATTTGCACACGCACAAAAGCACATCCCAACATGCCATGCGAAAAAAATACCGTTCGGCGATTTATTACTTTTCTGAAATTCAAAAGTTAGAAGCTGAAGGTATTTTGAACACACTTCAAACTAAATTTGAAAATAAACTGGTTACACAAGTGTATCCATTTTCGGAATTTAAGCCGTCTCGGGAAGCCATTCAAAATTACTATCAAAAAAATCCTGAAAAACCTTTTTGCGAACGGTTTATAAATCCTAAATTGAGAATGCTTTTAAACCATTTTTCAGACCAAATTGATGCTGAATTTCTTCCTGAGAAATTAAAGTTGACTGAAGTACCACTAAAATATGAGTAACACAAAAATAGGATTAGGTCTTGCTGCCTTGGGGCGACCGGATTATATAAATATTAGGTCTAAAACTGATATCGATAAATCAGTTGAAGCTTTTAAAGCTAATGCCCTAAAGGTTTTAGACAAAAGTTACCAACTTGGTATTAGAGATTTTGATGTCGCACCTTCTTATGGTTTGGGCGAACAATTTTTAATGGATTGGAATACTTCTAGAGCTTACAAGGCTATTAACCTCTCCACAAAATTCGGCTATACTTATGTTGCCAATTGGGAAGTTGGATTTTCTGGCAAGCATGAAATAAAGGAGCATTCTATTGATAAGTTGAATGAACAATGGGACGTTTCAAAAGCGTTATTGCCAAATCTGAAAATATATCAAATTCATTCGGCAACTATAGAAAGTGGCGTTTTAAGTAATAATGCCGTTCTAAGGAGATTACATGAGATCAAACAAAAACACCATATTAAAATCGGAATTTCATCAAGCGGAACTGAGCAAGTGAGCATTATTCAAAAGGCACTAAAGATTTCATTTGATGGCGAGGAATTATTTGATAGTTACCAAGTGACCTTTAACGTTTTGGAGCACTCTACTTTCGAAATTTTAAAAGCATTATTAGCTAAAGGCAAAACCATAATTATAAAAGAAGCCTTGGCTAATGGTAGAGTATTTCGAAATGAAAAATTTAACGACTACCTACAAGCTTACACGTATCTCGAATTGCTTTCTGCCAAATATAACGTAGGCATTGATGCGATTGCGATACGATTTATAATGCAATATTTAGAGCCGACCCTTGTGCTTAGTGGTGCTTCAGATTTACAGCAACTAAAGCAGAATTTAAAAGCTTTGGATTTTGAATTGAACGACAATGAAATTTTGAAACTCAAGTCACTCTCGGTGTCGCCAGAACATTATTGGCAGGAACGTAGTGATTTAAAATGGAATTAAATATGATACGACTTTACATCATTGGCTTGGCCATTCTGATTATCGCTATTCTCGCCAATGGCATTATTGCAAAAATAGGTCTAAAATCTTGGTATGGATTTATAGAATTACTTTCTAAAGAAGGAAGTTCGGCTTTTTCAAAATTAAATATATTTGACTATTTATGGCTATTTATTGCCTATCCCTTCATCTTAGGGATTGGCTATTGGCTTGGTGAAAAGATTTCGAATTTGATCTTAAATTAATAAGTTGCCCACAAGTTGTAAAAAAATCGTGAATCAATGAAAATACGTCTATTAATTGGAATTCTTTTTTGCTCAACTTTATTGGCGTGTGGAAGAACAAATGATGAACGATTTATTTTCTTTCTTCACAATCGATTTTTAGAAGAACACGAACTGAATGAATTGCATCCCGAATTTGGTCGGACTGAATACGACGAAATTATTGCTAAATTCAAAAAAGGAGGACTAAAAGTAATAAGCGAAAAA